>DASPUC010000024.1 GCA_035623075.1 Nitrospiraceae bacterium
CGCGCCAGCTGGCGGAACTTGTTGATGATGATGGTCCAACTCACGAGCGAGAAGATAAGCAACACCGCGATGGTGATCTTGCCTTCCAATGTCGCGTGGCTCAGCGCAAACGCCACGCCCCCTGAACTCATATCCATCTGCGGGACTCCTTTGGTTAGCTACCCTGCTTCACTTCCGGCTTCACATCGACCTGGATGACGACCCCGCGCTTGACACGAACCGACTTCGCCAACTGGCTCTTGCCATCTTTCTCGTCATTCTTCTTGGACGCCACCTGCTTAGCAGCGGCTTGTTGCGAGGAACTCTCATCGACTGATTCCTTGGCAGAGTCACTGGATTTTGCCGACGTACTGACTGCAGCCGATGTCGCCGAAACCGACGCGACGGCGCTACTGCCTGAGAAAGACGACACAGTCGCAGACTGTGCGGCAGAGGAGCCTGTCACAGTTCCGCTGATACTGACGTTTCCGCTGATAGCCGCTGAAGGGGGAACTTGGACATTGCCCGATATGGTTCCGCCCTGAAAATCAAGAAACGGCGAATTGAGCGTCACGATCCGTCCCCGGATCCCTGCTGGAGGGATAATGATGCGTCCCTGTTCTGCATTCAACGTGATATCCCCCAGCTTTAATGAATTAATGAAGGGGGTTTTGACCGTCTCATTGAATATCTGTTCTTTCTGAATGGTGAGTTGGTTGATTTGCGCGAGAAGCGCGGAGGCATCGCGTCCAAAAAATTGAAGCTTTTCCGCCTCGGCCTTCAGAGCATTGATTTGAGGATCGTTGAACACCGGAAAGATCAGTGGATTCGGATCATTCGGCGAGAACGTGAAGATTCCACTCCCGGGTACTGCGATCGGTGTTGTTTTGGTTACCGGATTGCCTGATGAGTCGAAAACAGGATTGCCAGCGCTATCCAGGACCGGAACCTGGAGAAGGACATTCGTCACGTTATTCGCCCCTCCGCTCCCAGCATTGATGTTGCCCTGGGTACTCGTCATGACAATATTGCCGCCGTTGAGCGTATCAACCCGCGCCTGATTGACGTCGATGTCACCGGTCGTCCTAATGCTAATCGCCGTGGGATCCCTCGCCACTGAGACCGTCACCGTTCCATCAGCATTCACCACAGCCGTCGTGGCCTTGACACCAACCGACCCTCCCTGCTGAACTTCAATTCCCGTGGTATCCTTCCCGATATCGGCTGCAGACGTCCCGCCACTGACCCCCACATTCAGCGTCCCGCCAAGCGGCGGCGGTGCATTCACCGGACTTTGCAGCGACGACGGCACGGACGACGGATGCAAGGCGCTGTTGTCGTATCCAAGCACGTATGAGGGACCGACGAGCCCGTGAATCGAAACTCCAGCTCCATCGTCGGTGTGAATTTGGGATTGCGCCATGAGCAGGTTGTTTCCCACGGCAACATCGAGCAACCCGCCTTTGTCCGCGGTCGCCCGAAGCATGTTGATTCCCTGACTGATGCCCAAATTGAGGTCGTGCCCCGCGATGATCTGGCCCGTTCCTGAACCGTAGAACTGGATCCCTACCGGCCCTGGTAACGCAGTGTTGTTCGGCGACCCCAAAACGATATCGTTGCCCGCCTTGATGATGGCCGCGACATTGGGCACGGGAACCTGCACCGTCACAGTCTCCACCGTCACGTCTTGCGCATTGACCGTTGCACCGTTCGCTGGAATGACTAAGAGGCCGGTGGTGGGATCACGGACGAACGGGATCTGCTCCACGACCGGTACGGTCTGCGTTCCCAGATTAGGCAACGAGATTGAGGCCTGGAATTGCGTAATGTCGTGTCCTGCCTCGATGGTTACTTGCTTGAGGAACGAGGGGCTGACTAGGTTAAAGCCCAGGTTCGTGATGTCCCCCGTGACCGCTTGAAAGCTCACGGGGGCCACCATGCCGGTCGGCGTGGTCGCGAATGAGGGAGACTGACCGAACAAAGAACTGAGGGACGCCAAGTTCGAGTTTCCCTCCAGCTGCTGGGGGTCCGCTTGGAGGAACTTGATCGTCTGGACATTATTGTTGACCAAAATCTGGGCCCCGGGAAAGCCGGTCATGGGTGCGGTTGGGCCTCCTTGAGGCGCCTGATTGGCGCTCAGCGGCAATGTACTGCTGAAAGGAACATTGCTAAGGAACGGCCACAGTTGAGGATTTTGCATGATCGTAGTCGTATTGATCGCTTCCCATTGGCCACCTAGAGGCCCTCCGTAGCCGACAAAGAGCCACTCATAGCTGGGGTTGTTCACCAAGTGCTGTGGTGACACTCCGACGATATTGTTTTGGGCAAAGAAATTCAGGCTGCCGGTCGGCGAGGGGAAAAATGTCAGATTGGAGTCTATATCGATCGACCCGTTCAGCGCCTTCGCGGTGAACGAAGCGGGCAGAACGCCCCGAAAAGGGGACAGCTGGGGAATGACAGGCGTTCCAACAGCATCGGACGCAGTGGTGTCTATCACGATATTTCCGTTCTGCGCCGTGAAGGACACGGAGCTGTGTTCCGCTCCGGCCAAAAATTGGGGGCCCAAAAAAGTTCCAGGGTTGCTCGGGTCTGTGTCGCAGGAGTTCGCGCTCCCGCACACCAATCCGGCGTCCTGAACACGCCTGAGATAGATGTTGCCGGCGGCGGTCATGGAGATGGACCCATTTGAGAGCGCCATATCCGCAAAACCCGCCGTTGTTCCCGGAAGGGTTTGTCCGACATCACCACCGACCGTCACGACCGCTTGTCCATTCCGCACCACGAACCCAGGTCCCGTCTGCACGCCGTTGGCCAATGCTCCGATGAAGTTACGCCCCGCGGTAATCGAGAGGGTCCCCGGTCCATCCAGCAAGATGCCTTGGATATAGGAGTCGAGGAACGTGAAGGTTTTGAAAAGGAATTGGTTTGCGACGGTGGCATCCTGCATATATCCGGTACTGGCGATGAGGTCCAGCCCGGCATTAAGCGTGATGTTGCCTCCGGCTTTTGTCCGAATGCTGGAGAGTGCCCCAGTCACAGGATCGATCAAGCTAAGACTCCCAGCCGTGGCGGTCAAGCTGATGTTCCCCCCAGCTCCCGCAACCAGCGTGGAATTGATCATGTTGATGTTATTGCCCGCAATCCCGACAAAATCCCACGGGCTTCCCTGGCCTGTGCTGAAGGCGTCGTTCGAAATGCTGGCGTTCTGGAACGTCAGATTTTGTCCGGCCTGAAACGTCAGGGTGCCTCGCTGCCCCGGCTGCAACACCCACCCCAAGGTGTAGAGCAAATCTTGATTCGCGGTGACCGTGAGATTGTTGGTCGCCTGAGCGATGATGTTGGTCATGCCTGACTGGACTTGGGGACTCAGCTGTGTCACAAAATAATTATCGTCCACGGTCAGGTTGGTCGGATCGATCAGGAGCGTACCGCCGCGAAAACCCGGCGCCGCGCGGCCTGAGATAGTTCCAAGCATGGAGACCTGCGCTCCGCTCAAGTCTACGTAGCCTGCGTTGCCCCCTTGAGGACCTCCCGATACGTCAATGGCCGCGCCCTGGTTCAAGGAGGTGGTTCCACTCGTTTTGCCAGCTTGAGCGATGATCGTTCCGCCGTCGGAGATCCCCTGCTGATCCCCTTTCGCGAGCGTTTTGCTTCCTGCCGCGAAGGTGATCGACTCGCTGGCATAAAGTTCGATCTTGCCGTTTTGCTGGCGCACGCTGTTCGCCTGAATCAGCCCCTGTTGATTGACGACACGCCCGGCCACGGTAATATCTCCTCCGTCAGCGATCAGATCCTTCAGATTGACTGCTTGCCCTGTCGGCGCCGTAATCTCAGCCAAAAACCCATGGCCATCGGGACGATTCGACAAATACGCTGTCGCTCCCGCACCTAGAACAATATTGCCTCCGGGGCTCGTGATGATGCCACTGTTCTCGACGTTTGGCGCTAGCAGGTAGACACCGGTCGCCCCTTGAATCGATCCTGCATTTTTCACCCAGCCTTCAGCACCCGTACCCTGGAACAGATAGTTCCCGCTCAGAAAATTCGCATTGGTCAGATTCAGCGAGGACGCGATCAGCCCTCCCACATTCACCTGGGCATTCGGACCAAACAGGATACCATTTGGATTCAACAAAATCACATTCCCGTTTGCTTGCAAGGACCCAAGAATCTGGCTGGGATTCTGATCGAAGATTCGATTCAATGCGACTGCACTGACGTTCGGCTGTATAAAGCGGGTGACTTCATTGGGCGCAATATTGAACTGTTGCCAATTGATGACGGCCTGCTGCGTCGCCTGATGGATCGTCACGGCAGACGTGCCGAGTCCGGAAATTTGGGCTTGTCCTGCCGCCACGGTGGGATTCGTTGGATTCGCCAACCCCAGCGACGCGATCGTCAGGGACGTCACAACACATCCGATACTCAGAACCATCTTGTGATGACGTATGATGACAGCCATGGCTTGCGACCCACCTGTTCAGTACGCGACTCCCACGGAGAAGTGAACAAACGTATCGCCTCGTTTTGTGGTGGGCGTATCGTGCAACGCCCATCCCTGGTCAACCTTGAGTATCCCTACGTCCTTCGGCAATGACACTCTTATGCCAAAGCCGGTCCCCTGTAAGTTGAAGTGATCGATCTGGCCTGGTTGAGGTTGTTCCACCCACAACTTGGCAATATCGTAAAACGCGAGCAGGCGCAATTTGAATGAATAGTCCGAACTGCGTTTGCGCTGCCAGATCCGATCGAGGGGAATCGTCAGCAATTCCGGCGTCAGCAGCTCGGCCCGCCCGCGCACCGCATTATCCCCCGCCGTTTCATAATTGATATATCCACGAACCGTATCCATGCCGCCCGCAAAATACTGCTCGGCCGGGACCAACGGCTGGGTGGCCCATTGGCCGTCGACATGCAGCGTCAGTAAAAATTCTTGGGGCAAGGATTGATACCGCTCCGCCCCGCCTTGAAGCACCGCAAACGTGCCGGTGGAACCGACGCGCACTGGAGGATTATTGGGGTCGTTTGGTGTTCCTTCAAAGTCTTGCTTGGTTCCGCCAGGAATCATACCGGCGATATAGCCTTTAACGGTCGCCGTGAGTCGGTTGACTCCAAACGTATCCGGAATCGACCCTGTATACGCCAACGACATGGGTGTGTACTGAATAGGCTTCACTACCGTGATCGTCCCAAGGCCGCCAGGAAAAGTTGCTTCTGTTCTATCCAAGTGCTTAAAATCCATCCCGATCGCCAATTGATGGGTATTCTGCCCTCCGGAAAATATTGGAAAATAATACCGGGTGCCTGCGATCGTGGCATTACCGGCGACACCCACATTCCCACCTCCGGTGGATATCGACCCGCCAGCCAGCGTCGAATTACTCTGAGAATGGGAGGCATACAGGGCGAAAAGATGATCGGGCCAGATGATCGGAGCAACAAAGCTCATGCTATAGCTCTGAACCGTTCCCCAATCCGTCGGAGTTTGCACGGTACTCGCGGTGAGTATTTCGTCCCCTCCCAAGAGATTCGTGTACTGAACCTCTGCGATCATGCGGTCTCTTGGTGTGGTGATGGGTCCTCGATTATCGGCTTCGAGCTTGGCATGGACCGGTAAACGGTCTTTGACCTTCAACTCCAGACTCACGGTTCCCGGTTCGCTTCCCGGCTTCAACACCGGAGCCACTTTCAGGTCTGGATTGGCATTCAGTGCGGCAAGCTCCTTCGCAAACGTCGGTTCATAGAGGACGGCTCCATATTGCACAGACGGTAATTTTTCGAGGATCTGATAGCGCTTGTAATATTGATTGCCTGTCACGGAAATTTCCACTAATGGTGCTTCAATGACCTGCAGCTTCACGACACCGCTTTCGACGGTTTGTTCTGGAAGATTGACGAGAACCGTTGGATAACCGGCATTATGATATGCGTTCTCGAGTTCCGCCCGTGCTTTCTCAAGGTTACTGAGCTGCATGTCGCTTCCCTTGTATTTGTCCAGGATTGCGTCGATCACGTTCTGCTTTAAAATCGTATTTCCGTCGACCACATAAGCCTTGACAGCGAAGCGAGTCGTCTGGGTTTCACCAGCTGGTGCGCTCTCTGCCTTTTCTGCTGAGTCGGTATCACGGGTCGGAGGGTCGCCGTTCGAATGGGACTTACCCGCCATAGGGTCCCGCTGTGCGCTCCCCGGTGAGTCTTGGAGTTGTGCCATCATCAGATCACCCTTCACAGCCCCGCGTGCTTCGCCCGCTCTACTTTCTTGACCAAGCGGAAAAACCAGACACCCCAATAATAGAATCCACGCTGCAGCCCGAGGAAATCTGCTCATGCGCCATCGCTTTCCTCGAGACATCTCCTTCCGGCTCTCGCGATAATCTCTTCATTCACATGCTTCACTTGGCTGTAAACGAACAAGACTAACCCCTCACCTCCACTGAGTCTCATAGCACCACAGGTACCGACAAGGTGTTACGGAATTGTTATCGAGGAATTGGTGCGCTGTTAATTTCGCGTGAGCCCCCTTCGCTCCTCTTGCGGACCGATTCGCGTGTCACTAGGATGCACGATATCGTTAGACGGGAGGAATGATCTCGCATGCTGAAGCGGTTTCTAACGCCCAAGCGCGTGATGATCGCTATATATCTGACATTGGGTGCGTTCCTGTTGGCCCACACGGTGAATGCTTTTGTCGCGGATGCCTTACGCCCTCCGCCTATGCCGGGTTCCGCCTTTGCTTCAATTATTCCATCGGAACCTCAAACCGAGACACCCATCGGGCTCGCAGACGCAATTAGGGCGAGAGGATTGTTTCCCCTTCCTCCAGATGCAGGTGATGCTCTTGACTCAGGTCAACAAAGCGGGCCGCCTGCTCCTCCGCTCAACGTCGGCAAGAAGATCGCGCTGCTCGGAACGGTGTTCGGACCCCAAGGAGGCATTATGGCCGTCTTCGAAGATCTGTCGACGAAAAAGCAGAGCATGTACCGCATGGGCGAGCAGGTCCCTTCGGTCGGTTTCTTGTCGGCAATTGAAAAAGACCGGGTCTTGTTCCGCGAGGGAAAACAGGAAGAATGGCTCGATCTCGCGCTCAGCCAATATCTGCGATCAAACGCACCTGGTGCAGCACTCCCCATACCGGTCTCACGACCCTCAGCTCCTCAGCGTCGCATCATGGACCGCCGTGAGATTGATGCCGCACTCGCAGATCCGACGCGCCTCCTTATGCAGGCTCAAGCTCTTCCTCATCTAGACAAAGGCAAACTGGATGGGTTTGTCCTCACGAGCGTGATGCCGTCTGGATTCTTCGAGAAGATTGGCCTCAAGACCAACGATGTGCTCCAGCGAATCAACGGCGTGGAGCTTCGCGATCCCGGCATGCTCTTTTCGGTCTTTCAACAACTCCGCAACGAACGGACTCTGCAAGTGGATCTTGTTCGGAGCGCTCAACCCCAGACTTTGGTTTACGAGATCCGTTAAGTCTCACCAGCGGCATGGATCACGCCGGGGAACACCCTCTCTACTCCACTCCTGAATCCCCAGGTATTCGCACATCTCCAGGCGCATGGCGTCCCGGTCAATTTAACGGGAACTTAATCTGAGCGTAATGGCGTCGTCATGACTTCAAGACTATTGTGCGCCGGCCTGTCTCACGGAGTAATTGATGCGCTCCTTTTCCAGCCAACACCGGTTCTGTGCGACGGCGACCAACACCGCTCTCGCGCTGTTGACGCTGTGCCTCGTCGTCTGCCCTGGCCCGGGGCTGGCCGAATGGTACCTCGCGGGTTATGGCGGGTATACGACACCTAGTTCGCTCTCAAACGTGACAATGGACAACTTCGGTGAACAATTAGGGCTACAACAGTTCCCGGGCGCAGCGTTTACATTTACACCTCCCCAAGGCACTCTCGCTCAAACATTCCATTCGTCAGACGTGAGCCTCAAGAACTCTCCTTTGTTTGGAGGCAAAGCCGGGTATTTTTTCAAGGATGAAGGATTCAGCTGGCTTGGGGTTGAGGTCGAGGCATTTACGTCGCAACCGACGATCAAGAGCCAAACCGTCACGACTACCCAAACTCTTACCTACGTACCATTTCACCCAAATAGCGTGAACAATCCTGCGGCCTGTGCGACGGCCCTGGCTGGCCCTCCACCGTTTCCTATTGATTGTCCCGCTCAGATCACGAAAAACGGCACGCTTCAGTTATCTGAGTCTTCGATGCGCCTCATCACGGTCGCCTTCAATGTCGTGGCGCGTTACCCGGGAAAAGTTCTCCAACCCTACGTCGGCGTCGGAGTGGGAGCGTTCTATTTCAACAGCTCAGACCAGATCAGCGGGCGACAGGTTGTGCCCGGACTCAACAGCCAGGTGGGACTCAAAGTATTGGCGACTGAGGAATGGGGATTCTTCATCGAAGGAAAATACAACTACGCCCAGATTACAACCCTTGACAATTTCTACGGATTGAGCGGCAATTACAGCGCGTTCAGCGCACTCGGCGGCATCGCCTACCACTTTTAACTCATCTTCTCTGAATCGCTCCCATCCTACTCCCTGGCAAACGATCGAACGTACAGTAACACGTGCCAGGCTTCCTCTTCGGTCAGGATGAGGGGAATGAAGGAGGCCATAGCCGTTCCGGGGCTGCCGTTTTTGAGGATCCAAAAGAGTTCCCCATCGGTCCGTGCCACCTGCCAACTCCCGTCGGTAAAGTTGCGGGGCAACTTTCCTCGAAGACCTTCGATACCGGTCAACCCTTTGCCGTCTCTTCCGTGGCAGGTCACACAGAAGGCTTTCCCGTGAAAGAGAGTCTTTCCTTTCTCAATATTGTCCGGAGTCGCTTCGAAGGGATTCTTCCAGGTCTTAGCCTCTTCGATCTGGTCTGGTGGCACGCGTTGTTTCAATACCTCGGCATCGGCCCCGAAAGTTGAGGCAACTCCCATCCACTGCAACGCGATCCACAGCACCGCTATGGCTCTCTGACAAGCCAAGGCTCCCTCCATCCTGTTAGCCTGTGAAGGGATCGGGACAAACCCCATGGGGTTTGTCCCGATCCAAATCATCCCTTGGCACGTAGGTGCCTTAATGTGTGACGTGTGCTGATGGCTGGGAATGTCCGGGGAATTCATGCCCCAGTGACTGAGGGAAACTGATCGAACCGTCGGGAAATTCCTGGCCCTTCTGCCAGAGATGATAAATCACTCCGTCCGTCTTCGATGCGGCTTCGGCAATCTCCTTCGCCTTATCGGCGGGCTCCAAGACCTGAACCCGGCCCGTGGCGATTTCGACTTTGTGGTCATGGAAGAAGCGATGCCAATGGATGGATGGAAGTTTGCTCGTCAGATCTTTCGCGACGAAATACTCAATTGCCACCAATGGTGCCTTCGGGTCCGTCGACTCAAACAGCAAGCACTGGAGAATCTTGTCTGAAATCCCCTTGCAGTAATGATGGAACGGCCCTCCCACCTCTCCATTCGGCATGAGGTGTGGTGCCTGCACATGGATGTCGTATCCCACGGCGGGCGATTTCGGTTCGCCGCTTAGCGCCTGTTGAGGGGCGAGTCCGGCACATCCAAAGACGGTTATCGCGACAACGGCGAATAGCTTTTTTCTTATCACAACAAACCTCCTGCGGTTAGAGTTTGGATGAATCGGTCCGGAGATCGAACTGGCGTGGACCGTGGCTCTTGTGTACATGAGAGCCACGGTCGCATCAAAGGATTCGGAGATGGATTTTCTGAAAACTTTCCCGTTCCGCCAATGGCCGTGTCACGCAGGCGACAGGCCCTTATTTCGGGAAAGAGGTCGGCGCCTTGACGTGCTGCCACCCTTCCCCATTGAGCGTGCGGAGGAACTCCACCAGGTCGTGCTTCTCCTGGTCCGTCAGCTCCAGCGGGATGATGAGATTGTCCTGGTGAGGATTCTTGACCCCTCCCTTGTTATAGAAATTCACGACTTCTTCGAGGGTCTTGAACCGTCCGTCATGCATATAGGGTGCACTGCGTGCGACCTCCCGGAGGGTCGGAGTCTTGAATGCACCGATCTCTTCAGCATTCCCGGTCACCATATACCGACCGAGGTCCACCCTGTTGTCGTCCCAGCCGATGCCGAGGTTATGAAATTTCTCGTCGGTGAAGTTGAACCCGGAATGGCACTTTGTGCAGCGGGCTTTCTCACGGAACAAGATAAGGCCGTTCTGCGCCGCCGGCGAAATCGCCTTCTCATCTTGTCCTTGATCAAACCGGTCCCCCGGGCTGTTGCCGGAGAGAATCGTACGCTGGAAACTGGCGATGGCTTTTCCGACATTGTTGATGGTGATGTCTGATCCGAACACCTCCTGGAACAGTTTTCGATAGCCGGGGATCTTCTTCATCTTGGCGATCATTTCGTCATGGTTCTTGAAGCCATGCTCGACAGGATTGATGAACGGCCCCACCGACTGGTCTTCCAGCGTCTCGGCCCGGCCGTCCCAGAACTGAGCCTTGCTGAATATGCGATTCAGCGACGCTGGGGCGCTGCGGCCTCCCTTGAGCCCATTGACACCCGTCGACACGGGATTTCCGTCCGTAAAGGCAAATTGCGGCAGATGGCAACTGGCACAGGCGATCGTGTTGTTTTTCGACAGTCGCTTGTCAAAGAACAGGAGGCGCCCGAGCTCCACCTTCTCCTTCGTCAGGGGATTGTCGGCAGGAATCACCACCGCGGTTTCTTCGAGGCCGAACGGAATCTTGAGTTTGTATTCCCCTTTCGCCGCGTCAGTTGGCTTGCCAGCCGTTGCTTGCTCTCCCCGCACCTCACTGAAAGGGAGTCCCGCGAGCAGCACGAACATCGTCACCGCGCACACAGACATCGACGCTCCCAACTTTCGTGTTTTCATCTTCATTTCCCCCCTTCTTTTAGGAATACACACGCCATTGTGCGTTAAATCCGTCGCCGACATCAATCTATTCTCGCTCCATTGATTAGTCTAATTGATTGTGTTATGCATGACGATTAAAAGAGCAAATCATTCAGTTCCTCCTCTTAACAGGCTGGCCATGACTCTGACCGAACTCCGCTACATCATAGCCGTGGCGCAGGAACGGCACTTCGGCCGCGCCTCCTCTCGTTGCTTCATTACGCAGCCGGCACTCAGTCTGGCCATTCAGAAGCTGGAGGACGAACTGGGAACGACGATTTTCGAACGTCGCAAAAACGACGTGGCGCTCACGCCGGCTGGAGCAAAGATCGTCGAACAGGCGCAGCGAGTGATAGAGGAAGCAGACCGCATCAAATTGATTGCGGCAGAGGGAAAGGATCAGCTCGTCGGCCCGCTGCGCTTAGGAGTCATCGCCACCGTCGGGCCCTATCTTCTGCCTGACTTAGTTCCTCTGTTGCATAAGCGGGCACCGGCCATGCCCTTGGAGATCGAAGAAAACCTGACGGCGAACCTCACCGCCATGCTGAAGAACGGAAAGCTGGATGCAATCATACTGGCTCTTCCATTCGATGAGCCTGGTATCGTCTCCCAACCGCTCTATGAGGAAGAATTTAAGCTCGTCGTCCCCGTCACCCATCCTTGGGCCCACCGGAAACTCATCGACTCTCGCGCCCTGGCTGGCGAGAAGGTGATTCTGCCACATGCAGGACACTGCTTCCGGCTTCAAGTGTTAGAAGCCTGTCCCGAACTCAGCCGATCGGATATGGACGTGATGCAAGGAAACTCGCTCGAAACGATTCGCCACATGGTGGCCTCGGGGCTCGGCATCACCGTGTTGCCTTCCAGTGCACTGACGCCCAAGTATCATAATAAGAGGCTCGCCGTCCTGCCCTTTGCGAAACCGGTCCCAGGAAGGCAGATCGGGTTGTCCTGGAGAAAAGGATTCGCTCGTCCTGATGCCTTGAAGGCGATCGCGGACTGCATCCGCACGTTGAAGATCCCCGGGCTGAAGATGCTACGACCCCTGGCTGAGAGCTGACAGCTGATAGCTGGATGCTGCCCGCCTTGATCTTTGCGTTCGCTTGTGTCCTGAATGTGACCAGGCGAATGACCGCGACGATAGCAACCATGTGGACCAGTCCGTCCGTCCCATATCTCGTCGTCATCGCTGGCAGTGCCGGAGCGCTGGCGGCCGGCAGCGCCATGCATGCCTGGTGGCCTGATTGGCGGTGGCACCATGAGGCGCTCCACTCGGCCATTGAGGCAGTGGGAGGCCTCGTCTCCATCGCGATGGCGATGGTGCTACTGCATACTCCTAGCGAGTCCGCTTCCAGAAAATACCGGGCGCTCGCCGCTGGATTCCTCGGCATGGGACTCCTCGAAGAGTTTCATGCGATCTCGCAACCGGGCAATGGCTTCGTGCTCTTTCGAAACCTGGCCAGCCTGGCGGGCGGCGTCGGCTTTCTGCTGGTGTGGAGGTCGCGTGTTCCCGATGGTGAATCGAGGCTGCGTCGAGTCCCCTTAATCGTCGCAACCGGAGCCTTGTCGTTGGGAACGTGGTTTCTGATCTTTCCCGAGCAGATTCCCGAGATGGTCCGAAATGGAGAATTTACGCCGACGGCGGTTGCGCCGCAAAGTCTGGCCTGCCTGTTTTTTCTGGCGGCGACGGCGCGCCTTCTGTGGGACTACCGGCGCTCTGGTCGATCCGAGGATGCGCTCTTCGCGAGCCTGGCTCTCCTGTTCGGTCTCGCTGAGTTCGTGTTCATGTACTCAATCCCCTGGGACAACCGCTGGTGGTTCTGGCATTCGCTACGTCTGATCGCCTCCCTCCTCGCATTGGGATACATTGGGCGCAATTATTTACAGGTCGCCTCCGACTTACAAACGTCTCTCGCGCGGACCATGGAAACCGAGGAGACTTTACGGCGGAGCGAGGGACAGCTCCGTCAGCTCCTCGATGAACGAGAGCGCATGGCCCAGGACCTGCACGACAGTACTATCCAGTCCCTCTTCGCCATCGGGCTCAATCTCGAACGATGCCAACGTCTCGCCTCAACAGTCCAACAGGGTCTCGGCGCACACTTGGGCGCGGCGGTAGCCGGCCTTAAGTCCGTCATACGAGACCTACGGGGGTATATTCTCGGCGTCGAGCCGACGATTTCGAACGGAAGGGCGCTCGAAGCGGCCCTGGGCTCACTGGTGCGCGAGTTCAACGATTCGCACCAACCTCAGTTTCGTATGGTGACGAGTTCCATCGCTGCGGACCGGTTGACCCCCGAACAGGCGACGCATCTGCTCGCCATCGCCCGAGAAGCCATGAGCAACAGCCGCCGGCACTCAGCGGCTCGCACAGGGACACTCTCACTCCAACTGGACGATGGATCGGTCCGTCTGACCGTGGAGGACGACGGAGTCGGGTTCGATGTCGGAACTGTCATGGGGCAGGGTCACGGGTTGATTAATATGGAGAGGCGTACCAGAAAGCTGGGAGGCCGGTTTGAGGTCGCGTCCGAGCCAGGTCACGGAACAAGGATTGTGTGCGACCTCCCTCAGGAGCGAACTGATGCCGCGACCTGAGACGAAACCGATCCGGCTCCTCTTGGTGGACGATCACGAGGTCCTCCGCATCGGTCTGCGAACATTGTTTGCCGAGGCCGGAGGATTTCAAGTCGTCGGCGAGGCCGGCACCATGGTCTCCGCCGTGGCAGACGCGTTAAGGCTCAAACCGAACGTCATATTGATGGACGTCCGGCTTCCGGATGGGAACGGGATCGAGGCCTGTCGCGCGATCCGTGCGACGCATCCTGAGACGAGGGTACTGTTCTTGACCTCCTTTGCGGACGATGACGCGGTGCTCGCCACCATCCTGGCCGGGGCCGATGGATTTCTCCTGAAGGAAGTGAGCAGCGAGCAGTTGATCGATGCGGTCAAGACGGTGGCATCGGGACAGTCGATCCTCGACCCTGCCGTCACGCAGCGCGTGCTCGCCAAAGTGAAATCTCTATCAGCGCCGGCGCAACAGGACAAACGTGAGCCCTTGTCGCCTCAGGAGGAACGGGTGCTGGCTTTGGTGGCGGAAGGGAAAACGAATAAAGAAATCGCCGTCTCGTTGAACCTGAGCGACAAAACCGTCGGCCACTACCTCGAAAATATTTTTCAGAAACTGCGCGTCACCCGCCGATCTCAGGCAGCTGTCTACTTCACCCAACAACATCCCAAACAGTAGTCCCCCTCCCATCCCTCCTCCATAATCTATGAGGGAGGACAAGGGTGGGGGCATTCCCCCCTATCGGATAGGGGAATAAATGTTCCTCTTTCGAAGCGATCTCCCCTACCGGCTCGCCGGCTCGGCACGTACGATGTGCGCATGAATTCCATTTCACTTCACGTTCACTACATCAAGGAGGATGCCATGATGAGCTTCGCGAGTCGCATGCAGGTGCTGTCCCTTGTTTTCGTAGTCGCGACCATGCTGGCGTGGCCTGTGAGTCAGGCTCAGGCGGCCGAAGGACAACAGAAAGTCAAGGTTCTCTATCACGTCGATGGAAAAGACCCGGAGGTGGCGAAATACGCGCTCGCCCTCATTAACAAGCACATCGATGCGGAAGGCGGGCCGGACAAGATCGATGTCGAGCTGGTCGTGCACGGACCAGCGCTTGAATTGTTCGAGAAGGACAAGATGGACCCGGAGATGACGAAGCGATTCGATCAGATCATCGAGAAAGGCGCCAAGGCGGAGATGTGTCAGGTGTCGATGAAGGCCTTCGGCAAGACCATCGACAATTTGGCGAAGGGATTTGTCGCCACGCTGCACCCGGTAGCTGTAAAGCGGATCGCGGATCTGCAGAAGGAAGGTTACCTCTATATTAAGCCATGAAACGGAGGGTCGTCATGCGTTGGTTCGGTACAAGCATTCTCGTATGCTTGATCGTTTTGTCTGGATCGCCGGAGCTGCTGGCGACACCGACCGGCTGGCCGGCGCCGGCGTTCGAGTTGGTCACGTTCACTGGCGAGTCCTACAGCAATGAATCGCTGAAGGGCCGGCCAACCTTGCTGGTCTTCTGGGCTCCCTGGTGCAAGGTCTGTCAGCGCGACCTGCCGCTCGTGGGAGAATTTTATCAGCGGGAAAGACCGGCGCAACTCCGGATCGTCTCGATCGGATTCGCAGACACCAGAACGAACGTCACACAATTCGTCAAAGAACGGTCCGGGACGTTCGTCTTCCCAACCGCCTATGACGAAGATCGCTGGGTCGCCCAGGCGTTCAAGGTCAACGCGACCCCGACGTACGTGTTGTTGGATGCTCAGGGAAGCATCGTGCTGGTCCATCGTGGAGGAGGCATCCTTCAGAACTTCCAGTTCCGGGAGTTTCTGTCCACACTGAAAGGATGATAATCGCAGGTAGGGAGAGGGTAACCGCCCTCTCCCCACTTTCGATTGCCGTCATAATTATGCTCGAATCTCTTCCACAGACTTCACTGATGGCCGCCTTTGTCGCTGGACTACTCTCGTTCATCTCTCCCTGTGTGTTGCCGCTGGTTCCTTCATATCTCATATACATCACCGGCCTCTCACTGGACCAACTATCCGATTCCGTCGAGCGGCGCCGTCAGCGCAAGACGATCCTGGTCAATGCACTCCTGTTCACTGTGGGCTTTTCACTTGTTTTCATCGGATTCGGAGCTTCGGCCAGTTTACTCGGTCAGTTCCTGACGGACCATCAGCAGCTCATCCGGAAAGTCGGCGGCGTCTGCATCATCCTGTTCGGGCTGTACCTCATGGGCATTTTGAAACTCACATTCCTCATGGCAGAGAGGCGCATTCATCTGCAAAACCGTCCGGCAGGCTATGCCGGTTCAGCACTGATCGGGGCAACCTTTGCCGCCGGCTGGACTCCCTGCGTGGGTCCGGTGCTCGGCACCATGCTGCTCTATGCGAGCACGACTGAGACCCTTATGGACGGGGTGATGCTGCTGACGTTCTATTCGGCCGGTTTGGGCTTACCGTTCTTTGGAGCAGCGCTGGGGATCGACCGATTCCTGGCTTCGTTCAAACGGGTCTGCGGGTACCTCGGCGTCGTTTCAGCGATGAGCGGGGTCTTGCTCGTCCTCTTCGGCTTCCTCGTCTACCATGATTCTCTGACAATGCTGACATCCGTCTTCGAACGATACGGCATCGGTATCTACCTGATAGCTGACGGCTGATAGCTGGAGGCTACTTTGAGACTGTTGCAAAATTACCGGTGCGCAAGACAAGCAAATCTTTCAGCCGGAGTGCGTGGGCGAAAATATCGTTCTCACTGAGAATGCTGAAAAAGCCTGCTCAGCAAGGCCGCAGCGAGCGAAAGGCTGAGGCGTACTCAGTTCTGTACGTCGAGGCCTTGAGCGAGGCGAGAACGCAGCTGGAAGGCTTTTACAACATTCTCACTTGATCGTGGACTTCATCAAACTATCGGCCTGTGGCGGGGAGAAACCTTGATAGCCGCGGTGCCGTTCGGCGAGTTCGAGCACCGAAAACGGCTGACCATCGACCATTTCAGGAGCAGTAAAGATTTGGCGTAATGGGCCGCCGCGCGCGCCCACGATCTGGCCTGCAAAGACGACGCCTTTCATCTTCAGCCGATCGATCGCCTTCTCGATATCGTCCACACGCGCAGCGACGTGATGGTAGACATGGTCTCCGAATTTTTTGACCCATCCGGGGATGATACTCGTTTTACCCCGTTCGTCAGGATAGGCCTGATCCACGAATAGTGCAGGATACCCGGCTTTTCGATAGACCTTGGCGTACCAATCGTCGTACTGCAACGTCTCACTGTAGGCGTAACC
This sequence comes from Nitrospiraceae bacterium, assembly GCA_035623075.1. Lineage (NCBI taxonomy): Bacteria > Pseudomonadati > Nitrospirota > Nitrospiria > Nitrospirales > Nitrospiraceae > Nitrospiraceae bacterium. The sequence continues at coordinate 16,721 of DASPUC010000024.1, forward strand.
GAGCTTCGTGTATTCCTCGGCGCGCCGATCGACGTCCAGCGTCCGCAGGGTCAGATGGTCCGCCACCGGGTAGAAGCCGACGCCAGCCTCCTCCAGCAATTCCCGGAGGATTTTGGCCGCGTGGTTGCGCGCCACATACGCATCAATCATTCGGCTGATCAGCGCATCGAGTTGAGCCGCTTGGTCCATGGTGACGACTCCTTACCTCCCCTTGCCCCTCCTTAATAAGGAGGGGGTAGGGCAGGTCATTCCCCAAACTTGATTCCTTGAGCCAACGGTAACTCCGTGCCCCAGTTGATCGTATTCGTCTGGCGCCGCATGTAGGCTTTCCAGGCATCTGAGCCGGCTTCCCGCCCGCCACCGGTTTCCTTCTCTCCACCGAAGGCCCCGCCGATTTCCGCTCCGGAGGTGCCGATGTTCACGTTGGCAATCCCGCAATCGCTCCCGGCTGCCGACAGGAAGCGCTCGCTTCTGCGAATATCGGACGTAAAAATCGCGGAGGAAAGGCCCTGCGGGACATCGTTGTGTAGTGCGATGGCTTCCTCGATCGTATTGAACGTCATGATGTAGAGGATCGGCGCGAAGGTTTCTCGCTGAACGACGGGCCAGTGGTTCTGGGCCTGTACGAGCGTGGGCTCGACAAAATACCCCGACCGGTCCAAAACATGTCCGCCATACAAAATGGTACCGCCTTCTTTCGTGACTTCCTCGATGGCGGCACGGAAGGCCTCGACGGCGGCGTGATCGATCAGGGGCCCCATGAGCACGCCTGTCTCCAGCGGATTGCCAATGCGCACTTGCTTGTAGGCCGAAGCGAGTTTCGTCACCACCTCATCATATCGGGATTCATGGACCAACAGCCGCCTGGTCGTCGTGCAACGCTGGCCGGCCGTTCCCACCGCGCCGAAGACGATCGCGCGAATGGCTAGGTTCAAGTCGGCACTTTCGTCCACGATGATGGCATTGTTGGCGCTAAGTTCCAGCAATGTGCGGCCTAACCGTTGCCCCACGACCGAGGCAACCTTCCGACCGACGGGAACGGACCCGGTAAATGAGATCAGCGGCAGCCGGCGGTCGTGCACCATCGTCTCAGCGAGTGTGTTCTCCTCGGTGATCAAGAGCGAAAAGATGCCCCGGTAGCCCTGCTGCTCCATCACCTGGTTGCAGATGTGTTGGACCGCCACGGCACAGAGCGGCGCTTTCGGCGAGGGTTTCCAGACCACCGTATCGCCGGCAATCGCGGCGACGAAGGCATTCCAGGCCCAGACCGCCACAGGAAAATTGAACGCCGTGATCACCCCAATTGGTCCCAACGGATGCCACTGCTCATACATCCGATGCTGCGGCCGTTCCGATTGCATCGTCTGGCCATACAACATGCGGGCTTGTCCGACCGCGAAGTCCGCCATATCGATCATTTCCTGGACTTCGCCGTCGCCCTCCGCTTTGATCTTGCCGACTTCGAGGGAGACCAGCGACCCGAGCAGGTCCTTCTTATCGCGCAACGCGACCCCGATCTGCCGGACCAGCTCCCCGCGCTGCGGCGCCGGCACCAGTCGCCAGCGCTCGAACGACTCGATTGCTTGGCGAACGATGGACTCATAATCGTCGGACGAGCAGGGCTGCACCTGGGCAATCACGTCACCGGTCGCAGGATTCGCCGAGCCGAACGAGCGGCCGTCCCCCTTGGCCCACCACCCCACACCGGTGCTTCCGCCGGCGTTCACCGCACTCAAGCCCAATCCTTTCAGGATTTCCGACGTTCTATTCACCGGAAACAGGCTCCAAACCGGTTGGTCAGCACATCCTGCAGGGACAGCGATTCCTGGGTTACGAAGCCCTTGTAGCGCGACGGGGCGGCGAGCACGAGATCGACCACGGCACAGAGACTCGACGCGGTCGTCACTTGAATCGCCGACCAGAGCCTGCCCTTCAAACATTGCGGGTAGATCTTTTTGACATAGTTTTCTTCGAACAGGGCGCCTTCCCGCCTCCCGGCGACCGAGGCATAAATGAGGACCACGTCCTGCAACGTTTGGGGAACGGCATGTTCGAGAATTCGTTTGAGTGTCTCGCGATCCTCATTGAGCTTGAGGTCCTTCATGAGCAAGTGGATTTTTTCGCAATGACCCGGATACCGCAGAGTTTTATAGTTCATCGTCTGAACCTTCCCGGCATAGGTATCCGCCAACGTGCCGAGTCCTCCCGACGTATTGAAGGCTTCGTAGAGCAGCCCGTCCACTTCGATCGTCTCATATCCCTCAAGCGGTTGGAGCGGGACTTTTTCACCTTCCTCGATGCCGTAACAGACGTTGCCGTATTCGTTAATCAGTCCGTCCGTCGACCAGGTGAGCGAATACTTGAGTGCGTTGCTCGGATGAACCGGTAAGGCGCCGACGCGCATCTTCACCGTGTCGACGGTTTCGAAATGGGTCATCAGATCGTGCGTGACGATGCTGATGAAACCGGGAGCCAGACCGCATTGGGGCACGAACGCGTGAGACGAGCCGGCGCTCAGCACCTTGACTTGTTCGGTGACTTCAACATCTTCGGTGAGGTCGAAGTAGTGTAACTCATGTTTTAGGGCGAGTCCGGCAACCGTGGGATTGCAAAAATACGGGAGGCTTGAGAGAACCGCCTCAAACCGGTGGGCAGTCAGATAAGCGCTGACTGCGTCGGGATGCCGAACGTCGAGCAGGACCGGTGTGACGCGAGCGAGGCTCAGCTCTTCGATCAATCGCTTGGGGGCTTCAAGACTGACATCTCCGAGATGCACCTCATAGTCGCGGCTCTCATCCAGAAAGCACGCAGCCAGAGAACCGATTTTCCCAGCCCCAAGGACGAGAACCCGACGCATCGCTGACCTCGCTCAATCACTATTATACCCCTGCGTTCGGTTAGGCAAAGCATTGCGCTCACTTCCGTATAGAAGGGTCACTCCCCGATCCGCTCGGGCACTGTAGAATTCTGTCAGGAACACAACAGTCGCCTCTCACCACTCTGAGAGATCCCCCCACCACTTTTTCACGAGAGGGCCCTCAGAACGATGGTTGCAGTCGGATGCAGGAGAGCAAGTTCCACTTGTCCACCGCTTTCCAGAAAGGAAATTCTCCTCCTCGGGTCCCCACAGATTCCATGCGAATAAAACACATAAGCTGTTGATTCTTTAAGAGTATTTAGCTGTGAAGCGGAGCCGGCGTTTGTGTTAGGCTAACATCCAACGGAGTACTGATGGCGATGCGAATTCCCTCTCGAGTGGTTTTACCCTTCGGCTACCGGATCTCAGTCCGTCAACTGTCGGACACGGAGATGGATCGACGTGATTCAAACGCAGACGGCATCTGGGACGATGAGGCCAAAACGATCTATCTCCGCAAGCGTCTTCCCGTCACCAGACGCCGTTATCTCCTCGCCCACGAACTGGGCCACGCCTGGTTGGACTGGCAGCACAGCCATCTGTACAACGGGAAAGCCAAGACCTGAGTCAGACCGGGTGCCGACTTCGTGGCTGAGGCTCTCTCCTATAGCTCACATGGACCGGCAGGGTTATTCCTTCATTCACCAGCCAACTTGAGGATCACGGCCCACTCCGCCCCGGTCACGGGTTGAACTGACAGACGCGACCCCTTCTGCAAGAGCCCCATGCCTTTCAGTTTCGGTTCACGTTTCAATCGATCGAGCGAAACACCGGTTTTGAACGTTTGGCGATGCATGATGTCGACCATGTCCCAGCGCGGCTTGGCCGGATCGCTGCCCGGGTCAAAGTGACTACTTGATTTGTCGAATTGGGTATCATCCGGATAGGCCGCTCGTACGACTTCCGCGATTCCAACGACGGCAGGTGGATCAGCATTGCTATGGTAGAAGAGCACCTGGTCTCCTACGGCCATGGACCGCATAAAGTTTCTGGCCTGATAATTTCTGACTCCATCCCAACAGGTCGTCCGCTTCGGGGATTTCACGAGATCATCGATGGAAAACGCGTTTGGTTCGGATTTCATGAGCCAATACTGCCGGCCTTGTGCCATCGTGCGAACATGCCTCCTTGGTGACTCCGTGTATGTGATGTATCCTAGTGTTGCGTCCCATCTCCCCCTTTCCCCCCTTATTAAGGAGGGGTGAGGGGAGGTCGACTCTACCCCTCTCTGCCTCCCCTTACAAAGGGGAGGAAAATTTCGAGAGAGGCGGTGAGGGGGCGGGACGCCACACTGGCCGCTATTCCGCCACAAGCGATGAGGTACATTGATGGAACTTACGCCATTCTTGTTCGGCCTCTACAAATTCGTCAAGTACGGAGTGTACCCGCTCAGCTGGGTGGTCGTACTTCTGGGGGTAACCACGTTGTTGTCCCTCTTCCCTCCTCATCCCTCACGTCTCAAATGGATCCGGAGAAGCAGTGTGACTGCGTTCATGCTGCTCGTCACCGTCTCGAGCCCTTTGATTGCCAACCAGCTGATCGGCTCCTTGGAAACCTGGTACTCGCCGCCGGTGATCGGTTCTTCCGATCGCTATGACGCCGTCGTTGTGCTCGGGGGAGGGATCGATAAAAAAGGGACGCTACGTCCCACCGCTGAACTCACCTCTTATTCTCGCAATCGGACGACGTGTGGCGTGGATTTGTACATGAGAGGTTATGCTCCCAGGCTTGTCCTGACAGGAGGCGACGGATCAGTATTCGGATCAGGTCCGAAAGAGGCCCCGGAAATGAAACGGTGGGCGCATCGTCTCGGTGTTCCCGACGATGCGATCGTAACCGAAGAAGAGGCGAGAACCACGTATGAAAATGCCATCGGCACAAGACGGCTGCTGGGGCAAGCGTCGATTCTCCTCGTCAGCTCAGCCAGTCATCTTCCCCGCGCCACCGCCCTCTTTTCGAAGCAGGGATTCCGCGTCACTCCAGTACCCTGTACCTATGTCGCGCAGAACAAACCTCGAGATGACTGGAAGGATCTGAATCTGTTCGCCTTCCTTCCGAGCGATCGCGCGTTACAATACAGCCAGGATGCGATCGCAGAGGTGATCGGACTCGCGGTCTACTGGCTGACGGGAAAGATCTAATGACCTCCCCTCGCCCCTCCTTATTAAGGAGGGGTCAGGGATGATGACGAGCGGATTCATGACGTTTGGGAACGGGCGTGGATCAGTTCGATCAAAGTCTGATACGTCAATTCTCTCGTGCGGGCTTTCGAGGCAGGCTGATCACTGCTGTTTGTTTCCAACCAGACCTGCTCTCGTACTGTCGTTTGGACCTCGTTACACAAGGTCCACATCTCGTGGAGGAATCCTTCCGGCAGGCCGACCTGAACACTTCTGATTCGATGCGGTCATCGAGCAGTGCCAGTAAGTCCGAGAGGGCTTGATCTGCCCGATAGGGAGCGGAAGAAAACCCAAACGACGCATGGGCGACCGCTTCCTGCTCGGCCTGCGTCACCAGATCGCGCATGTACTCTTTGAGCAACCCAACCACATGGCCGGAGAGCGCCATAGCTGACTCCCTGAGCGCATTATGCGGCTTTACATATGGGGGGAGCAAGAACCGGTCAGCACGATCGGCGCCAGGCCATGTGGTTGACCCGTTGATCGATCGTTCTCTATGATGCCGATCGATGGCGGGCACGAAGTGCGAGGCGAGAGGCAAACCACGTCCCCTAGCCCCTCCTTAATAAGGAGGGGGAAGGGGAGGTCACGCACCCCTCGCCAAACCTTCTATGGCAGAACGGTTCGACATTGTGCTCAACACCCCGGCTGGACAGCTCTCGTCGGCACTCGACGTCCCGACCGGCTTCGTGCCGATCACGGCGATCGTTCCTGCCATGCGTCGGCTGGGAGAAGAAGCCGAGCGGCTCGAAGAGCACCGCGCCGCCGAGGCAGGCAAGGCCATTTCCTGTCGAATGGGATGCGCCGCCTGCTGCCGCATGCTGGTCCCTCTCTCGCCTCCTGAAGCGTTTGCGTTGAAGGAGTACGTCGACAATCTTCCCGTCGATCGTCGCAATCTCATCACCCGCCGCCTGACTGAGACGAAACAGCAGCTCCAGGAACATGGTCTATTGGATCAACTCTCCGCTGTGGCAGAGGGAACGGAGGCTCGCTCCGACGAAGATTTCGAGCCGTTGAATCGCGCCTATTACTCACTGCGGATGCCCTGTCCCTTTCTCGAACTGGAAATGTGTTCCATTTATGAGGCGAGGCCCGCCGCCTGCCGTGAGTTGCTCGTCACGTCGCCGGCAGAATGGTGCCAGGATCTGGTTCGTAATCCCGTTCAGCCGCTTCCGGTTCCCATCAGAATGGGATCAGTCTTGGGACTGCTTTGGGCAGAACTGACGGACTCCGTGCCGCGGCTCATTCCGCTCCCCGTCGCGATGGACTGGGCTGACCGGCATCAAGCGGAAAATCAACCGCGCTGGCAGGGCACGACGTTGCTCGATCGGGCACTGGATAAAGTCTGGCGGTTTTTGAGCCAGGCGTTTAACGTTGGGCAAGAGGTGCGAGGCGAGAGGCAAGGGGTGAAGAAAACATCTTCCCTCTAGCCCCTCGCCCCTAGCCTCGCGCCATTACTAATACTAACAGAAACGGGAGAGGAGCAACTGAATGCAAAAGCCCGTGATGGTCTGTCTTGACCTGGAAGGCGTCTTAGTCCCCGAGATCTGGATCGGGGTCGCGCGCAAAACCGGCATCGATGAGCTAAAAATCACGACCAGGGAGATGCCGGACTACGACGCCTTGATGAAACGGCGGCTGGCGATCCTTGATCAACACAAGCTGACCATCGCCGACATCCAATCCGTGATCGAAAAGATGGGCCCCTTGGAAGGTGCGATTGATTTCATCGCCTGGCTACGTGAACGGTGTCAGCTGGTGGTCCTCTCGGACACCTTTTATCAGTTTGCGTTGCCGCTGATGCGCCAACTCGGGTATCCGACGCTCTTCTGCAATCAGCTCGAAATCGACAGCCAGGGCCGCATTCTGGCTCATCACATGCGGATGCAGAACCAGAAGAAACATTCCGTTGCCGCCTTCAAATCGCTCAACTTCCACACGCTCGCCGCCGGCGACGCCTACAACGACACGGCCATGCTTGCCGAAGCCCACGCCGGCTTCTTCTTCCGCCCGCCAGCCCACCTGCCGAAAGAGTTTCCGCAATTCCCCGTCACGCAGACGTATGAGGAGCTGCAAGAGCAGTTTCGTCGCGCGGGGAATCTGAGGGCGTAAACAAGCCATCAGCCATCAGCATTCAGCTGTCAGCCCTCAGCGGTCAGCTTTCAGCTCCACCCCTCCTTAATAAGGAGGGGCTGGGGGGGTCGATCCTAACGTCAATCGCTTCTGCAGGTCTTCGAGTACACCGTCGAGATTCTTCATGATGTCATCGTTCCCATAACGAACGACACTCAGACCGATGGACTGAAGATACCGGTCACGACGTTGATCTTTCTGGCTCTGTTCGGCATCGGCGTGACTGTCGCCGTCGACTTCAATGACAAGCGACCGTTCCGGACAATAGAAGTCCACGATGTACGGACCAATGCCATGTTGCCGGCGGAACTTGACCCCCTGCAGTTGCCGCGCCCGCAATCTCGACCACAGTCGCTTCTCAGGACCAGTCATATCCGAACGAAGTCGGCGCTTGAGATCGAGATGGCCTGCTTGTCCTCGTGCGGCTCTGGGCATCTTGCGCTACCCCTCCTATCCTCCCCTTACAAACGGGAGGAAAATTGAGAACGCTGATCGCTGACCGCTACTTCACTCCAAACTTGTCCCCGCCTCAAAAATATGAAGCCCCGCGGGGGATCACCCCGCGGGGCTTCGGCTGCTCGGCTCAGGCGAGAGTTCCTCTCGCCTCTCGCCCCTTGCGTGCCTAGTTCTTAGAAATTCGTCCAGAGTGAGATGTACGCCCACTGCTGGTTCGAATTGTTCCCCAGGTTGTTCTTGATGTAGTCGCCGATCCACAGATAGCTGTAATCGACCTGAACCGCGACTTTGCCATCGGCGAACATATGGGTCAACGTGAAGTCCACTTCGTCGCCGATATGTTTGTTCGAGTTGGTTGCCTTCGAGAAGACATACACAGTCTGAGAACCCCGGTACCAGTTGTCTTTTGAATTGGCCAGGTTGAGGTTCGTGTACCAGATCTCGAAGTGGTCGTTCTTGGTCGGCCGGATCTGGAAATTGGCCGACGGGCTCAACATGTTCCTCCACGATTGCACGTCCATATAGCCCATATGGATGTGATTTGTGGGATAGAGGTTTTCAAAGGTGTTGGCTGTGGTGCAGACTTTGTTCGTCGCGGTTCCGGCTACGGGGGCGTTACAGTTTGCATTACCGTCGCCCGAGGCATAGTCGAAGTTGACCGCGATTCTCGGCTTGTATTCACTCTGGTAGAACGTATAGCCGAGCCAATTTCTGGTCGCCCAGGCATTGATGTGCATATTCATGGCGTTCGAGGCGAACTGACCGGACGCCATCCGGCCGAATTGGTACTCCAATTCGTCCTGGAAGTCGAAGTTGCCCTTCCGCATCTCGACCCGGTTGCCGACCGTGTTGCGAATCTGCGAGTTTGATTTCGCGATCCAGTCGCCGGAGGCTGATGAAGCACCGCAGCCGAGGGACCCGGCGCCAGCGGCAGTACAAGCCGATGCCCCGTTCGTCACATTCTCGCTGTTCATGTAGAGAAAATAGTGGGGCTCGATGATGAACCCTGGCACAGACTTGATCTGGGTATAGATGATACCCACGGTGGAATTGTTTTTGGATTGGCAGCCGGCGTTTGCGCCAGCAGCGCAGTTGTTGAAACTTCCGGTCGAGGCAGCCTGGGCGATATTCTGGTCCGACTCGCGGAACAAGCCTGCCCAGATGTCGACCGGCTTGGTGGAGTATTGGAACATCACTCCGTCATGGGAGAAGCCGGTGTTGGCCCAGTCGAAGTGACCGAACAGGGATTGGGCGCCGAAGACCAGATATTGGCGGCCCGCCTTCATGCTCAAACCCTGGACGTCCGCCAGGTTCCGGACCAACATATAGGCGGCCCTGACACCCAAGGAGCACCCAGCTGAGCCGTTCGCTTGAGCCTGCCCGCAGTTGTTGTTCAGCGCGGGACCCCCAGACTGACCAGGAACTGCCGGATTGGCGCTCGTACCCCAATCGTTGGAGTAGATCAATTCGGTGTAGAAGTTGACATCTGGCGAGAGGTCATAGCCGACACCCAGACGGACCCACTGTTGGACGAAGGAGTTGTTCGCTCCAATCCCGTTGCCGGCAGCTGCATTACTGCCCGGCCTGGGCGCTGTCCCGTTGGCGGTGCTTCCCACGGCGGCGTTACAAGCCCCGTACGCTGTTTGCCCGGATCCGCCGAAGCAGACGCCGTTTCTCCATTCCGGTCTCACGCGAAGGTCCGCGCGCAGCCAGAATTTGCTGAGATCAAAGTTCTTGCCGATTCGCGGATCGTACAGTTCATAGGCTTCTTTCTGAGGGATGTTCCGAGGGATCGCCGGCACGTTGGTGATCTTCTCACCTTCCGGCAATTCGAAGGCCGCTTGGGCCGGAGCGCTCACGAATGACATGCCCGCTGCCATCATGGCCGCGCTGAAGAAGGTGGCCAGGCTGGTGGCCCACCCTGTCCGTCGTAGAATACGTCTCATAGCGTTCCTCCTGTGAATTGGATGATGGCCTTGCGGCGGGCGTGAGGTTCGGGGCGAGAGGCGAGAGGATCGACCCTCTTGCCTCGTGTCTCTGGCCTCTTGCCTGTGCTTAGCCACCGACTTGACATCCAACTGCATTGACGCTGACGTTGCCTTGATTCGAATCTGGAAGACCGTTGTGCCCACGTCCCCCATCACTCTCTCAGACGACAGATTCTGACAAATGCTTTTTGCTTCTTCGACTCGGGCTTCCTTCACCGCCGGACGATCTCATCACCGGATCAGTTGAGAAGCAGTCACCTCCTTCCATCATCTCGCTGGTCGCGCGCGACCAGCGAAAGGCTAGAGGTTAGGGGCAAGAGGCTAGAGGAAAGATGTTTTCTCTGCCCCTTGCCTCTAGCCACTCGCCTCTGGCCTTTCATACCTGCTTCGTCTCTCCTGTCGAGCCGCCGGTCTTCTCCTCCAGCGATGTGGACGCGGCAATCTGTTCTTCCGCTTCCTTCATCGACGCTTGGAAGTCCTGCTCGACCATTTTGACTTCCTGCTCGAGCATGTTCAGCTCCGGCTCCACCGATTTCCGCAGGTCCTCCGCCGTTTCCTTAAATCCCTTGACCGCTTTGCCGACCTGGCGGCCGACTTCAGGCAACTGCTTGGGGCCGAACAGTAAAAAGGCGATCACTAAGATGATGAGAATCTCGCCGGCACCCAATCCAAACATGGTTCCGTCCTTGGTTCGAGGCACAGAGAAAGGAGCGAGAGAGCTGCAAGCCGCCGTTCATGCCACTTGCCTCGTGCCTCGTGCCTTATGCCTATCCATCGATTATCCCTGCTTGGTCTGCTGTCCTTGTTCCACTGGAGCCGCGGGAGGTGGAGCTGTGTGAGTCTGTGCGATCTGCGCCGTCTGTTGTTCCGCAGCGGGAGGCGTGACGTCGATGGCGTCCGGTTCGTTGACACTCTTTTTGAAGCCCTTGATGGCTTTCCCCAGCCCTTCGCCCAACTGTGGGATTTTCCCCGCCCCGAAAATGATCAAGACGATGATCAAGATCAGGAGCAGCTCCATCCACCCGAATGAGCCAAACATCTGCGAGACTCACCTTCTCCGGTTGCTCAAGTTCCCCAGTCCTCACGCACCTTGATGGGGACACGCAAACAGCCTCTTCTTCTCAGAAAGGTGGGGGCCTTCCTCAATCGCGGGGAAGGCTATAGAAGAACAAAAGAATAGTCAAGGGAAATTTCCTGGGAGAGGCCGTTCGGCCCTAGTCGGAGGGACGAGACTGAATAAAACAGTGACAGTAATCCACAGGGCCTGGTGGAGCCGTGAGCGCCACTAAAAATGTCTGTGGATCGTACCCGATGTCTTCGAGGTCGTGTGACGCGCGCGTGAGTTCCTCTTCCGTCAGGTAGGCAACGGTGTCCGGCACGCCGGTCGGCTTCAACGATCCGACGAGGGCCCGGAGCGTGTTGCGTTCTTCGCTCGGCATGTCTTCTCGAATCGGGAAATCCAATTTGCGCTCGTAGGGGCTTTCGTACGTTTGGTTCAAGGCTTGAATCGTGTTGAGGATCAAGCGGTCCTGTTCCCAGGGCTCCAGCTTGGATCCGGCCGACGGATGGGTCGCCAATAAATCCATCAGGGTAACGACGTTGGTGTTCAGGCTGCGCCCGATGAACTCGCGCTGACTCTCGACCGTCACTGCTCCTGTGCCCAGCTGCCTCGCCGCGGATTCAATGAGGGCGAAGTTCACCATGAAACTATACTGCCCGCCGAACTGGCCGTAACAGGGCTTTTCCGGGTCGTTGAGGACTTTCATGTCCGCTGTGCCGGCGTCGAAACTGCTCAGCCCCACTGCGTCCGGCGCCAGGATCCGTTTCGCTTCTTTGACTGTGGCACAGGCCCCGATATTCACCGGCACGAGGACTTGCTCGTCGATCTTCTTCAGAAATTCCGTGATGGTCTTCCGGAACGGCACGTCCTTCCACTCGACCGTCCGATGTTCCTTTTCCCACACGAGGTCGTCGAAAAACGGCGGGAAGGCCTTGAGTGTCTCCGCATCCCTGGCGTCAAAGGCACGCACGAAGGCCGACCAGTCATGAATCTTCGGGAGGAGCTTCTCGCTGATGTTGGGCCGGAGGAATTCCTCCTCGATCTCGCTGCCGTGGCGTGACATCAATTTTGTCGGCAGATCGTTCCAGAGTTCGTTGCAGATGATCCGGTCGACGGTCCCGTCGGCCACCGTCTCCAACCGATCGACATGGGCCTGCAGAGTTTGGATGTGGTCACGATGGGAAGCCAGGTCCGGGCGGGACAGGATTGCTTCCAGCACCGCCGGCTCCCAATCGACCAACACGTATTGAAGGCGTGGGTAGATCGTTCCGTCTTTATCCAGCGTTTTGAGGTGACTCAGAAAGCAGGCCGCCAGGTTGCCGTTGCCGGGTCCCCACTCGTGTACCACTAGGCTAGAGGCGAGGGGCGAGGGGCGAGGGGTTGATTCTTGTGTGTTGCCTCTAGCCTCTCGCCTCGTGCCTCGTGCCCGATCGCGTTTGCCAACGCGATCGTAGTAATCCGCCGCGAGAGCGTGGGCGAGTCGATAGTCGGCCGAGGCAAACGTTTGATAAAATTTTCGGACTTGGTCGCCGCGGAATCGATAAAAGAGCCAATTGATATGGACTTGCCACTGATCGACCGGCTTATAGTCGCCGATGAGCTGGGGTAACGCGTCTGCGTCTTGCAACATCATCAAATCCTGGCGAAAGGCTAGGGGCAAGGGGCTAGGGGGTGAAGAATCCGTTGCTTTCCCACTTGCCTCTAGCCTCGCGCCTCTTGCCTAATCCTTAAGGTTGCAAATTCTAACAGATGGCTCAAAACAGTCGCAATGGGAGAAGAGCCGTCAGAGATTGGCCGTCAGCCTTCTTAGTACCTCCCCTTTGTAAGGGGAGGTAAAGGAGGGGTAGCGCAACATGCCCAGAGGCAATCGAATACAAGTTAGCCGCTCCGATCTCAAACAGCCGCTGAAAAATTCCATCCAGTACTTGAATTTCGGCAGACACGAATCTCGGCGAAGACGACCTCCCCTAACCCCTCCTTACCAAGGAGGGGTGAAGAGAATGCTGACCGCTGACGGCTTCTTCTCTTCCTTGACAGGCCGTCACAGGCGGTGTACGAGACAGTTATGGTTTTCCCCCACACCATGCTCGGTCTGCGTCCCATTCTGCCCCATGCACTCCTCATCTGTGCGATGGCGGCGACCCAGGCCCTAGCGGAAGACCTCCCGATTGTTCCCAATGCTTCTATCAACGACTTCCAACTCCGTCAGGAGGACGTCAAGCAGTACGACTTCAACGCCCCACCGCAAGGGATGTTCCGGTCGATCACGATGTCGGAAGGGTTTGAAGAGGAATTGGGATTTCGCCGCACCCATGAAATTGTGCCGGTCAAACCGACCCAGCGATTCCGACCTGATGCTCCGGCCGTCTACATCGTGTTTGAGCTTCACCAACACTACCAGGCCTTTAAGGTCTTCGGCCGCTGCTTTTCCGAGGAGGTCGCGGGGCTCGAGCCCGGAACACCCGTTGGCGAAGATTCGATGTATATCGCGCTCGAAGATGAGACCGGCTATCTCAAACTCTTTCCGCCCCAGGGCGGCTGGAAGCCCGGCCGGTACAAAGTCGAGATCCACGCGGGCGAGCAGGTCAACGACATGAGCTTGATGGGGACGATGCGCTTCACGATCGCGGCTGGGGAGGCCGCGATGGCGAAGTAGGCGCACGCAGGCCCGTGGCAAGGGGCGAGGGGCTAGTGGGCGGAGCACCGGATGTTTTCTCCCTCGCCTCTTGCCTGTTCACTCTGACCCCTTGCCTCGTGCCTCTCGCCACGAGCCCGCGCTGGTGTCGCGTGGTTTGACGGTTTTCCTGACGTTCGGTAGAATGCGTCCGTGACGTTTCGGCTTGCCTGCTCGTTCAGGAACCTCTGTTCTCCATGACCGTGCCATCCCGTCCATGGGCTTCCGTCGTCATCCCCATCAAGGATGAACGAGACAACCTGGTGCCGCTGACCGAACAACTGCTGAAGGTCATGGGTGCTCGTGAAGAATCGCGCGCAGCGGCGTTCGAAATTCTCTATGTGGACGATGGGAGCTCCGATGGCAGCAGCGACGTGCTGGACCGGCTCGCCGCTCAAAATCCCGAAGTCAAAGTCCTCCACTTCGATCGGAACTACGGCCAATCCGCTGCCTTCGACGCGGGTTTCCGGCACTCCACTGGGGCTGCCGTGATCACGATGGACGGAGATTTGCAGAACGACCCGGCTGACATCGCGACATTGTTGCCTCTGCTCCAAACACATGACCTGGTTTGTGGTTGGCGCATTAATCGACATGACAACCTGGTCCGGAAAATCTCTTCGCGCGTGGCCAACGCCGTGCGAAGCGCTGTCACGGGTGATCGCGTCCGTGACACTGGGTGCTCGTTGAAAATCTTCCGCCGGGCGGTCGTGGATCGACTCCAATTGTTCAACGGGATGCACCGATTTTTCCCCGCGCTCGCGCTCATGCACGGATTCACTGTGACGGAAGTTCCGGTACGCCACTATCCACGGGCGCACGGTGTGTCGAAGTACGGTGTGGGCAATCGGTTGTTCAAGGGAATTTACGATTTGATTGCAGTCCGGTGGATGCAGGCGAGAGTATTGCGGTATGGTATTAGAAATGGCGAGGGGCGAGGGGCGAGGGGCTAGAGGGTGGGACACAAGGGCTTCCAGGATCTCACTGTCTGGCGGAAAGCGAAGGATCTTGCTGTGATGATTTACAGAATGTCCAACGGTGATCTGGAAGGGTTGGATTTCGGACTTAAAAACCAAATGCGGCGCAGTACGGTCAGCGTTGCGAGCAACTTAGCCGAAGGAGATGAACGAGATACCGACAGGGAATCGATCAGGTATTTCTATATCGCAAAAGGTTCGGTCGCGGAATTGCGCACACAGCTTCAAATCGCCCATGAATCAGGTTATCTGAATAAGACAATCTATGAGACGTTCGAAAAAGAATACGACACTCTGGGGAAAAGAATTGGCAAGCTCATTCAGGCGAGGCGTAAATCCACGCGCCACTAGCCCCTCGCCTCGCGCCTATCTATGACAACAACAGAAATCATCTGGGTGGGCATCGGTTTTCTGGGGCAAGGCCTCTTCTTTGGCCGGTGGATCATCCAGTGGGTCGCATCGGAGCGGAAGGCTGAAAGCCGCGTGCCGGTGGCGTTTTGGTACATGAGTCTGATCGGCGGACTCATTACGCTCGCCTATGCGATCTACCGGCGAGACCCTGTGTTCATCGCGGGTCAGAGCATCGGCGCGATCGTTTACATCCGCAATCTCATCCTTATTGCTCGAACAAGTCAGGCCAAAAACATGGCGAGCCCTTCGTCTCTCCGGGCATGACGTTCGACAGATGGGCAAACAGGTTTGATCCTTCCATTCGCACCTAACCGTCTCGTATGACTCTGGCTCGCACCCCAAACCAGGCTCTGCTCATCCTTGCACTCCTCGCGCTGTCGGGATTGTTGTTTTTCGTGGGACTCGGCGACATGGGCTTGACGGATCGGGACGAAGGTCGAAACGCCGAAGCTGGTCGAGAAATGTTTGAGAGTGGAGACCGCCTGACCCCCACATTCAACTACGAACTACGCGTCGCGAAGCCCGTGTTTCTCTATTGGTTGATGGATGTGTCTTATCGGCTGTTCGGCGTTGATGAATTCGCCGCCCGATTTCCTTCGGCGTTGTTTGGAGTTGGTCTGATCCTCCTGCAGTATTGCTTTCTGGCGTATGTGCAGGACCGAACGGTCGCTCTCTTCGGCGCGCTGATGCTCCTGCTCAACATCGAGATTCTCGGGCTCGGACGCATGGCGTTGACCGACAGTGTCCTGATCTTCTTCACCACCGCCTCGCTCTACGGTTTTTGGCTGGGTCTTCACGGAGAGGGGTCGGCGCGCCGATGGATCTGGGTCTTTTACATCGGGATGGCACTGGCGACGCTGACGAAGGGACCGGTCGGATTTGTCGTGCCCTTGATCGCTACCTCGCTTTATCTCATCTGGACCCGCCGCTGGCAGGAGTATTGGCGGAACGGCGTCCCTCTCGCAGGCACACTCGTGTTCCTCTTGCTCGCCCTGCCCTGGTATGTCGCGATGTTCATGGTTCACGGGGATGCCTACGCGTCCGGCGCGAGAGCCAACACGATCGGCCGGTTCTTGAGCCCGATGGAAGGGCACCACTTCACGATCTTCTTTTATATCCCGGTCCTGCTCTTTGGTTTCTTCCCCTGGAGTGGATTGCTGCCGGTCGCTATGTTTCACGCGTGGAAGACCTGGCGCGAGGCGAGAGGTACCAAACAAGATCTTACCCCTCGCCTCTCGCCCCTCGCCTCTCGCCTTCCGGCTTCACGGGAATTGGAATGGTTTGCCGCCTTGTGGGTTGTCGGGATCTTTATCTTTTTTACAGCGTCTTCGACCAGGCTTCCCCACTATATCGGCCCGTTGTTTCCCGCCGCCGCCATCCTCACGGCCTGCTTCTGGTCGCGATGCCTTCGTGATCCGACCACACCAGGAATTCGCGCCTCCATTCACATCACCACCGGGCTTGGGTATCTCCTTGCCATCAGCTTCGCGAGCCTTCCGACGCTGTATGCGAAGTTCTCCTCAAAACTGGTCAAGGAGTTTCCCCTGGCCGGACAGATCGACGTCGGCAGTGTCCCCTATGTGATCGCCGTGGTGTTGCTCATCGGAATGGCGTTCGTGAGTTATTTAGGCGTGAATGAGGAACGTCGAGGCGGAGCCTTCTGGGCTGCGGGCGCGTCGTTTGCCTGTATGGCCCTGATCGTCATCGTGATAGCGATTCCAGGGCTCAATCAATATTTCATTGCCCCGCCGCAGGTCCTCGCCTACGCGGCCGGCGTGAACCTTGGTCCATCGGACCGTCTGATCGCCTTCGGCATGACAAGGCCGTCCACCGCGTTTTATGCCCAGCGCAAGGTGGTGTATTTTGAACAGAATGAACAAGCGGCCCTCGGCACCTCGCTCGCGCAACCGGGGCGCACGATGATTCTTCTTCCCGAATCGTTTTTGTCGAGTCTCCCCCGTGAGGCACAAAGTTATCAACCGATTCTGAAGCGATTCGGCTACGTCCTGTTGTCCAATGAAGGGATGGTAAAGATTCCCGAAGGGAGTATGCCGCCCCTACCGCCGCCCATTCCTGGGCATGGGCGGTGAGTGATTTGGCTCGGTCTTTCACTGTAAGTGAATCGGAAAAGCGCCAGGGCCTTGCCACAGAACAAACAGCGCCAGCAATATCCCGACTACCCCCACACCTTCGCGCATCAATCGCTGCATACGTGGAATTTCTCGTGCTGACTCGAGAGCATCCTGTGACCGGACCCAGAAGGCCGTGCCGACACAAGCAACCGCGGCCGTGACTAGCCATGATCGGCTCATTAGGGCGAGACCGAGCGTAAGGACGATGAGTGCCGCGCGGCTGACGTTCGTTTCCGATTCCTCCACTCGGCTTATCCACCAACTCACGCGAAACCATGTACCGAGGAGAACGAGCAACAATCCAGCACCCACCATCGCAATCGTCTCCCATCCGATCACAAGAGGATGTGAAACGATCCACACAAGAGCAAAGACATAGACCATTCCGATCGCGGACGTGAAGCAGCCGTCAGCCAATGATTGACGCCATTCCCGCAATGGCCTGGCGAACAGCGACCCGCTCAACACCCCGAAGACAATTCCACCAGCGACATCCGTAGGGAAGTGAGCCCCGCGCAGCACCCGGCTCAGTCCGACAAATCCTGCAATCGCAAAGAACAACACTGCGCCTGCGGGGAATCGCCTGGCTAAGACGGTCGCAACGGCAAATGAAGCGGTTGCATGGCCGGACGGGAAGGAATCGAGCCCTGCTTCCATGGAAGGCATCGAGAACCAGCCGCCGCTATGGACGAGTCTCGGACGAGGCCGCCCGATGAGATGTTTGAACACATTGGTGAGAAGTCCCGCCAACCCGTGGGCCAGTAAGGTCTGCCAGCCAGCTGCGATGAGCAGTGGCCGTCCCGCTCCCCATCCGATTGCCAACAACAAGACGCTCAAGAGGACGAGTTGCTCTCCGTCTCCGATCCAATCGCCGGCCCAGCTGGTCGTCGCCATCCAGGGAATGAGAATTTGATCTCGAGCCCAGACATAATCGACCGTCACGGACCGCATGTACCGAGCGATCGGTAGGTCGAGCTGAAACAGCCCCCAGAAGACGAACACGAGAGCGATGGAAGAACAGGCTAGGGGTATGCGGCTCGAGGCTAGAGGAAAGACAACAGATTCTTCACCGTCATGCCTCTTGCCCCATGCCTCTCGCCCCTTGCCCGACTCCGTCATGGCACCCAATTGGCGATGAACACATTGAACTCCCTCGGCTGCTTGGCCTTTCGATCCGACACCCAGACCAACCGTTTCCCATCGGGTGAAAACATGGGGAAGCTGTTGAACTGTCCTTCGAATGTCAGACGTTCGAGACCGGTCCCGTCCTCTCCGATCAGATAGAGATGGAAGCTGGGCCTGCCACCATCGCCCCTGGTTTCAACGTTCGAAGAAAAGATGATGCGCCGGCCGTCGGGATGGAAGTAGGGCGCGAAGTTGGACGCTCCGTTTGCTGTCACTTGATGCTGACCGCTTCCGTCGGCGTTCATCACAAAGATTTCGAGCTGGCCCGGCTCGACGAGGTGTTGTGCCAGCAATTCCTTGTACCGCGCGACATCGGCAGGATCGGTCGGATGCGAGGCCCGATACACGATCCGCTTGCTGTCGGGGGAAAAAAACGCGCCACCGTCGTAACCGATATCGGTCGTGAGTCGTCGTATTTTTGTTCCGTCGAGATTCATCGCATAGAGATCGAGATCGCCATCTCTCATCGATGTCCAGACGATCGTCTTGCCGTCCGGCGACACCGTCGCCTCGGCATCGTATCCGGGCGTCGTCGTCAATCGCTGCATCTCCTGCCCATCGATCCGCACGGCAAAGAGATCATAGTCATCCAACGCCCAGCGATAGGCTCCGTCACGCTTTGGTTCTGGCGGACAGTTCGGTCCCTTCAAATGTGTCGAGGAGTAGAGCACCCTGCGGTCTCCCGGGAAGAAATACCCACACGTCGTGGCTCCTGTGCCGGTGCTGACGAGACGTATGGTATTGCTCTCCAAATCCATCACGTAGATCTGATAACAGTCGAGTCCCGCGTCAGCAGGCTTGAGCGTCGCCGCGAACGAATCCTTCATCCAATTGTTGGTCGATTGAAAGATCAGTTTGTTGCCATCGAACGAGAAATACGCTTCGGCATTTTTGCGGCCGAAGGTCAGCTGTTGACTATTGGTCAGGTGTCGCTCTATGCCCTCGACCTTTGACCCCTGGCTCTTTCTGCTCAACTCTTCAGCCTGGATAAGGGGCCAACTCCAGAAGAGTCCTGCCAGCAACAGTATCCACCACACAGGGAACCACTTACGGTACTTCACGACGGACCTCCCTCAACGCTCGTTCGCTTTGCCATTCCAGGCGTGACACAACCGACCCATCTTTAAACACGACGGCGCTGTTCCACCCATAAAAAAACAGCAACCGCGCCACCCGTGTAATTGCCTGTGGGCTCGTGGAGTAGAACAGCGCCACGACGCTCCCAGGCACATCTCTTCGGTGACAGGTCAGGAGTACCGCCGCACTGGGACCTTCATAGCTCGTCCCATCGATCGCAAAACCCGAGTCATTCAGACTCACGTGGGTGCCGCAGTGTGGAACGATCGTAGCCTGGATGGTAGCTCGTTGCCCGGAATCAGCTAATACTAACACTGAACCAGCTTGAGGTAACAGCTGCTGCGAGCCCAGCGACAGAATCGTGGCCCGCTCTCCTTCAGGTTTTTGGCTGTCTTGCGCTTGGATCCGCGTCAGCACCTCACGGAACGGAGACGGGCTCTGTGGCGGATCCGCAAAAGCCGTCACCACGGTCCGACGAGCGTCGGTCACATAGTGGTTGAGCACCGGCGGGAGCATGTCTCGCTCGATCCGACGGAACACGGTGTAATCAGGATCGATCTCGACTTCCGTTGGGCGAGCCGGCAGAGGCACGACCACTTTTTCCATTGATGCGCGGACCGGCACAGTGACGGTTTCCTCACGACGATCATCGAGTCGAATTCGAATCGGAGTGGACACTCGCATCAGAGGCGCCGCTTGAGCAATCGACACTTCGAGCGCAAATGAATCGCGGCCTGCAGCCCCTGTTCGGCTTGTCGCGTCCGCAGTCGACAGAGTCGGCGCGCCAGCCTGGTCAACCCATTGACGAAAGAACCATCGGAGTTCCTGGCCGCTTTCCTCGGTAAAGACCCGCTCGATGTCGTTCCAACCTGCACGGTGCCCTCGATACTGCATGATGAATTTCTTCAGGCCTCGCCAAAAGATTTGATCACCCACTTCTCCGCGAAGATGATGGAAGACCATGGCGGATTTTTGGTAGCCGATCGCATTGTCTCGTTCATCGTGTTTCTGTCTAAACTGCGCGACGGGATAATCTTGCTGAGGGGTTACATACAGGTTGTAGCCCTCCACCATCTGCCGGCGCTGATCGCGGGCTTGCTGGCGGTCACCCGCAAATTCGTGCCAGTAATAGTTGGCAAGGTATGTTGTTAGTCCTTCGACCCAGTTGCCGCTGTCGGTCCGATTAAAGACGGCGTTCCCGATCCAGGAATGGACGACCTCATGGCCCAGTGCGTAGGGTTGCACATAGTGGCGTTTAATGCTGCCGCTCCCGAGCAAGGTGAACGAGGGCATACCGAGGCCGCTGGCAAAGAAATTCTCGACCACGGCAAATTTCTCGAACGGATAAGGGCCCAAGAGAGGGATATAGGCGTGAAGATACTTCTGTGTCGCCTCAAGATATTCGTCGGCCAACGGCGCATTGTCCGGCAAAAGATATGTCGAAAGCTGGATCATCGTTCCATCCGGACTTTTCCAGGCTCGGCTCGTTGCAACGAACCGATTGGCGACCAAGCTGAGCGCTTCGGACGGTTCTCGAATAAGCCACTCCTCCTGGCTTTTCCCCATTTCTATACGTGAGGACTCCTTCTCTCCCTGAGTTACAAGTACCCAGCCAGCAGGAACGGCCGCATTCAAGCGAAACCTGCTCATGGATCCGTCAATATCCGGATACCACTGGCTTTCGCTGCTCAGATACACGCCTTCGGGACCAATATGGCCAGAGGTCTCACTTGGCGTGACGAACCGTAGGTGTCGAGGTTCGCGCGGCGGATCGTTGATAGTGCCGCGATAAGTCCACAAGAAGCTGAGGCTCTCTGGATGGCCTGGGGGAATCGTGACCGTAATGCTTTGAGTCATCGGTTGAGAAAGGATATCGGACGTAAATGCCACCGGGTGGCCGTCCTGCGCGGCTTGCCCGGAAGCTGCCTGAGCCAGCAGCACGATGGAATCAATTCGCAACGTAGGCGCAAGTGTAAAACTCACGGTCTTGGCCTGGCCATCCGTCTGCAGTTGGACCAGATCCCGAGCGATCAACTCATGCGTATCGGGGATTAGCTCGATGGTCAGATCATGAGCGGTGATGGTGGCGCTACTCGGGAGATTTGCCCCGTTGCCAGGGGAAGCGTAGTACAGGTGCAGTAAACAGATCAGAAGAACGCGGAGCGCAGCTTTTCCGAACAGCATCGGAAAAGTTTTAGCATTCGCGGCAGACGAGCACAAGCTGGATCGCCGTCAACAAACGCTCCAGGTCGATGGGTTTTGAGAGAACCTCCTGCGGTTGCAGGGCCCAGGCTTCCTCGAGGACCTCCTCGTCGTGAGTGCCGGTCAAAATGATCACCGCCCCTGCATAATCTTTCTCCTTCAGCGCCTTGAGCACCTCAACCCCGTTCATCCCCGGCATGATGAGATCAAGCAGAATCAGATCCGGCGGCCCCTGCTCCACCATCGAAAGGGCTTCGGGGCCTTCCTTTACTCCAAACGCCCGATAGCCGCGAAGGCTCAGAAACTGTACCAGCAGATCTCGCACTAAGGGTTCATCATCGACCACTAAGACGGTCTCCCCTGTGTCAGCAGGCGGCCCCGCCAGGGAAACGGGTGATAGGCCTCCTGACTCTGTCTTGACAGGCTGTTGAGCCACACGATTCACACATTCCACAAGTACGTCGAGCGAGAGACCTTTTCGAATGAAGTCCGTGACTCGCAGCGCCCTGGCCTGATTTTCCTGCACCTCGGTGGCCCCGCCTCCGAGAATAATAACCGGCGCGTGGGGGTCGACCGCGCGGATTTCCTTCAGCACCGTGAGGCCATCCATTTCGGGCATGCGAAGGTCCAGAATGGTGATCCTGGGAGTGTGTTTGCGGAAGATGGTCAGGCCTTCTACCCCGCTGGTCGAAGACATGACGTGATAGCCATGACGAGTCAAGACAGCCTGTAAGAGGTCGCAGTTCATGCGGTCGTCATCGATGACCAGAATTTTAATCATAAAGAATCCTTGAAGGGCCGCGTGCGTCGTGCCTCTCGACACACGAGGAAAGCATAGCATGGGAGCGCATTGGTGAGAAGGAAATGCCGGGTTCTACGCAGTGTCAGTATCAGGCTGGTATTCCGAGCAACGCATCGACGAACGCGTCGCCTTGAAAATTCTGGAGGTCTTCGACCGACTCTCCGATCCCGATCAACCGGACGGGAATCTTCAGCTCATCGGCAATGGCCAGGACGATCCCCCCGCGAGCGGTCCCATCGAGCTTCGTAAGCACTAGCCCAGTCACGCCCACAGCTTGGTGGAACTGGCGGGCTTGGGACAGGGCATTCTGACCTACTGTCGCATCGAGTACTAGCAGTACCTCATGCGGAGCACCAGGGAGCGCCTGCTCGAGCACTCGCTTAATTTTCCGAAGCTCGTCCATAAGGTTCGACTTAGTGTGAAGCCGTCCTGCCGTATCGATGAGCACAACATCAACGTTTCGCGCCTTCGCTGCCGCGATCCCATCGAACGCGACGGCCGCTGGGTCAGATCCGTGTCGGTGACGAATCAACCCGACACTGATCCGATCGGCCCATACCTGGAGTTGTTCGCCCGCCGCAGCACGATATGTATCGCCCGCCACGAGCAGCGGTACCTTGCCGGATTGAGCCAGCCGTTGGGCTATTTTGGCGAGCGTCGTGGTTTTTCCCACGCCGTTGACACCTACAGCCAGGATCACGAAGGGCTTGGGCCCTTTCTCGATCAGATCATCCAGCGGCATGGACGGCAGGGGTGTGAAAACCTCCAGCAGGGTCTGCCGCAGCAGGCCCTGCAACCGGTCCGGCTCTTTGGCATCTACGCCCTGTACCTGTCTTTTTAATTGCTCCATGACACGTTCAACGACGCGCGCGCCAAGGTCCGCCCCGATCAGCGCGGCCTCGAATTCTTCCAACATCGCAGGATCTGGGGTCCGTCCAAGAAGCCGATCGAGCGATCCGCGTATGGCACCGCGTGATTTCGTCAAACCGTCGTTGAGCCGTTGAAACCATCCCATGCTTACCTTCCAGTACGCTGCAACCAAATCCGTGAGACCCTATCATCCTTTTCTGTGTATCAAACGCGGGATCCGACCCAGCCGGCGCAAGACCCACTGCTCTCTCCGTTGCATGTGTCGCGCATCCCGTTCGCTCCGCTCGTGGTCATAGCCACAGAGATGCAGAATACCATGAACCAACAAGAGGATGAGTTCCTCGTCCAATGACCGGCCGAGTCGATTCGCCTGTTTCGACGCGGTAGGGACAGAAATCACGATGTCTCCAAGTAACGTTGACGGAAGGCCAGGCCCTTCGCGCATCGAAAAAGCCAGCACGTCGGTCGTGCGGTCCTTTTTTCGGAATTGTCGATTGAGGCGACGCATTGACCGATCACCGGTCAGCAGCACACCAAGGTCCGCTGTTCTTTTACCAACCAGCGACAGCGCCGCCTGAGCCAAGCGCGCGAGACGCGACTGGTCGATCCTCACACGCCGGAGCTGGCTCCGCACAAGGACCGGCATTAATGCGGCTGGCTCCCGGAATCTTTCGATGATGTTGACGACGAGGAGGACTTTCCCGAACGACCGGTGGCTCCGGGAGATGAGCGCGGCGCGGTTGAGCCATTGGCAACGGGTGGAGCAGAACCCTGGTGCTGTTCGTAGGCCTTGACGATATCCTGCACAAGCTTGTGCCGAACGACATCGCGCTCATCAAAATAGACGAACTGAATACCGTCAATGTTGCGAAGAATCTCTCGGACTTCGATGAGCCCGGATACACGATCTGGGGGGAGATCGACCTGTGTGATGTCGCCCGTGACCACGACTTTCGAGTGAAATCCCAGTCGAGTCAGAAACATCTTCATCTGTTCCGCCGTGGCGTTTTGTGCTTCATCGAGGATGATGAATGAATCGTTCAAGGTCCGGCCTCGCATGAAAGCCAAAGGTGCGATTTCGATATCGCCTCGTTCAATAAGCCGTGTCGCCCGCTCCATGTCCATCATGTCGAACAACGCATCGTACAGCGGTCGCAGATAGGGATTGACTTTCGCGTACATGTCCCCCGGCAGGAATCCGAGTTTCTCACCTGCCTCCACTGCGGGCCGGGCGAGGATGATCCGGCTGACTTCTTTCTTCATCAGCGCGCTCACGGCCATTGCCATGGCCAGGTACGTCTTGCCGGTTCCTGCTGGACCAATGCCGATGACGATGTCATGCTGCTCGATAGCTTCGATATAGGTTTTTTGCGTGGGGGTCTTCGGTGCTACGAAACGCTTCTTCGTGACGATCGTCGTAGCAGTCGACAGTAGCTCTTTGATCGGCGTGTCGGGGCTATGTCGAAGAGCGGTTAACGCGTGGGCGATGTCGTCGGGCTGCAGGACCATGCCCTCGTTGGCAAGCGCGGCCAATTCCGTCAGAACACGTTCGGCATGGCGAGTGGCGTCAGGCTGCCCATCTAGCGTGAGTTCTTCACCCCGGGCCGAGAGCCGCACACCGAGTTCTTCTTCGATGAGCTTGAGGTGTCGGTCGTGATGACCGAACAGGACCGCAGTATTGGTACCTTCTCGTAGTTTAAGTTTACGCACGCCTGCTTTGCGTTAGACCTCCAATCAATCCTACTTGAAATTGTAGCAGAGCCTTGATTGAGGTGACAAGGATCGGTCTGAAACATGACTCGAGACGCTGCGAACCAGGCGATACTGACGTGGGAGAACAGTGCGGTGCGTGAGTTATGAAGATGCTGGCGATTGAGGAAGGGTTAACTCAAATTCCTGTGAAGAAGAGCCTCCCTGGCCGTCGTCGGCCACGATACGAACCCGGTAGGCACCACTCAATTCAGGCGGTATGTTCCAAGAAATCAGACCAGCATTTTTGTCAATCCTCATTCCGGGTGGCGCTGTTTGCAATTCAAACGAAATAGGATCTCCCTCGGCATCCACTGCGGTCACATGATATTGATAAACTCCCCTTTGCGTGACCGGAGCAGGTGTCGATGTGAACCGTGGCGGGCTATCGCCAATTACGATAGGAGGGGGGGATACTTCCTTCCCTTCTCCACTGGCATCGCGTGGAGTGACACTAACTCTTAGCACATCTCCTCGAACAAACCCCGTGGTTTCTAGAGTTGGGACCTCCGTCTCGGCGACAACGTCCTGATTTTTCCACCATCGGTAGCGAACATGCAGGTCATCATTGTCCGGGTCTTTGATCTCTGTTTCGATTTTTACCGTGTCGCCAGGTCTGATTTGTTCTGGAGATTTGACAGTGGCAACAAATGGAAGAGTGTTCGCTACTAGTACCGATTCAGTCTTGTACGGGGCGCCGGTAGACCGCCCGTCTGAGGGAGTGATTTCGACACTCACCCAATCGCCGCGCTGCAGCTTTTCCGGCGGGAATTGGGAACCTGTTTCTCCCTGAACAAGACTTTCGTTGACATACCAACGATACTGATATGTCACTGGGTCTTGTTCGGGATCTTCGACGCTGAGGGCTACCGTGACAGGTCCTGAACGGGTAATTGGATCGGGGAGATGAGCTGCCACTATCCTCGGGGGGTGATTGCCGCCCTCCTGGCCGAGACCGCCTGGCCCTGTTTCTGTTACTTGGCTGTTACAGCCTAACAGGACTGTGCAACTGAAGAGCGCTATAACAATGTTCGTCACGCTGTCCACAACTCGTTCCATGCCGATCAGCAATGCGAGGATGGTAACGTCCGTTGTCCTCTTCGAAAGGAAGACAACGGACGCAGTCCCTCCCGGAAATCTCCGGTTAATATCGCTGGTTGATCCACGAGACGTACCGGCTCGCAATAGCCCCCGCTGTATTCACCTTACCGCAGTTCAAGGCGCCGGTGCTCGCCTGCGAACATTCTTTTATTAAGGGATTACCTCCAGGTGTATTATGAATGACCTGAAGGGCCGCTCCTGTTCCCACACCCTGCGTCCCCCCGCTCTTATCAGCGATATTTTGATTCAAGCCGGCCGCGTTCGTCCCGATAACCGGCTCTGAATAGGGACCGCCGGTCTTGTAGTACAAGGCATAGAAGTACCCGTTTCCGCCAGCGACGCAGATGTCGGTATTGGGTACGAAGGTCGGGTAGAACGCGAGCCCGCCGAAGACCGAAGGCCCAGCCGAGAGCCGTTCCCCTGTTGGCAAGATCCGAACGAAGCCGTCCTTGCTTTGCACCAGTGCGATCAGGCTCGGATAGGTGGACACGCCTGTAACTCCGCTGACCTGGTTGGCAGTGGTACAGGTACCAACACCTGCGACGCACACCGTAATACCTGTCAGATCGACGAGATTGTTGTCCCAGCAACTCGTCGATGAGGTTTGGGTGCAACTAAACGTCATCACGGAATCTTTAATACCGACCAGATATTGAGAAGATGTGTCTGTCTTGTCGGCTGTGCTGAAATAGCGACCGGTTCCCGCGAAAACCCAGAGTTTGTAACTGTCATCGACCACCGCCACCGGAGCATACACCACAGGCCCCAGGTTTCTGGTTGTTGAACTGGCGTCGGTGAACGTGTCAATGATCTCGGTCGGAATCTGGTTGGAGCCAGAGGTAATTCCCCACTGAGCAGGATTGGTGGGACAGGGTTGTGTTGTGTCGAGGCAATTCGTGGTGAGTCGATAGAGTTTTCCCCGCCAGGTCCCGGATCCGTCGTTGATGGTTCGACCAGCGTAGAGCACATCGACACGGAAGTCCAAATTGTAATCCACCGTAATCAGATCACTCATGAACGCGTTCCACGATCCCGTGGGGTAGACTGTCGGCGCAGTGACGGTCGTCCCCGTCTTGAGATCAACTGCCCAGATCTGTGACGATTGACCCGCAGCGGCAGTATAGTCCGTGGGACCTGAACCAAAGAGGGCGACCCACTTTTCGTTCGTGGCCAAGGTTGTCGGATCGGTAGAGGGATTGACCCGAGCCACGGTGGGACTGCTGGTCGTAAAGCCAAGATTCGGATCGCTGAACGACCACAGAAGCGTCGGGTTGGCTTCCGGATTGGTGATGTCCAAGACGAAATAGGCGCTATAGAACGTCCGCGTCGTATTAGGAGTTCCGGCATTATTGTCGAAATCCCCGGCATACGACATGGGCGTCCCTTGGGTAGTGCAATTCCCGCAACTACCTCCCATACGGAATCCGCCGATCAGAATCGTTCCCCACCCTCCCGGGTGGACGCAGCCTACAGTCGTCACCCCGGAGGCGCACGCCGGCTCTTCCGTAAAGATCCGAGCATCGGTTATCTTCGGCTTCAGGTCCACATAATACACATGGGTATACCCGGGATCAGCCAGGAACCGCAGCTGAGGCAGCAATTCCTGCGGGATGAAGGCCCATTTTTCATCACCGAGCGACACGGTCGTCTGGGTGCTGCAATTATCGGTCGAATTCATCGTAAAGCAGCCATGATGCGTACCATCAGAGGGTGTGTAGAACCCGACATCAAAGGCATGGAGCATGCCGTCGTTGGCCCCGACGTAAGCTACTTGCCTGCGCTGACGGTATTTGACATAGAAATTCAGATAGCCTGGGTCTCCGTACAAGATGTCATACCGCTCAGCAGGCGCCCCGACGACGACCGGCGTCGAATAGATCGGGTCTCCGTATTTCCAGACTTGCAGCGTGCCATTGACCGTCAGGCGACGATCCCGAAGCCCGTTGATATAGTTCCCCTGGACGAAACTGATGATGTTCGAGGCTGTATAGGGCGCGACAGCGTCCGCTCGCAAGTACGCGCTCAAGGGTGCGGCATTCGCCGTCGTAAATGGGATGAACTCGCTTGCATCCACCACACCGTTGCCATTCAAGTCGACCCAGGTCAGGATGTTTCTCGACGCTGGAGCCGTTTGCGCCAGCACATTCCCTGCCTCCCAGATCGGCTTGATTTCGGTAAGGGTGACCGTGATGTAAGGCTGGGTTGTATCGGCAACACCGTCCCCATTCAGATCCTGGTACTTGTCGACCAGCACCTGGCCACTCGCCGGGTCATACCTGGTCACAATAATATTGTCTTGGCTATAGATGAGTTTTCCGTCGTTGACCGTATCTTCACGGAGATTTCCAAACGAATCGACAAAGAGACCTTGAGTATACCCGGTCCACGTGACCTGGCGAGTTCCTTCAATCTGTGACGGGAAAAAGAAGGCTTGATACAAGGCTCCGTCACCGGTGGTCGATGAAGCAAGGACCGACGCCGCCGTCCCGGAGGACGACCTATTCAAGATCGCCGCAAAGGCGTTCGCCAGCTGCTGCTCTAGATACAGCGGACTCACCGCATAGAAGTAGTTGTCAGGTACTCCGTCGCCGTTCACATCCCATTCGTTCTGGAGATCCGGGATGTTATTGCCATTCTTGTCGATGAATCCCCCGTACTTCGCGGCGTACCAGAGGGGATCTTTCAGAATCTGGGTCGTCGTGCCACTGACGGTAAATGTCCGTTGATTGACTGAATTGCCCATTCCGTCCGCAGCACCAGTAATTGCAGTATACACGTCGCAATCGGCGAAGGATGCGACACCTCCGCAGACGACATCGAGATATGAACCGGAGTTCGTCACCCCATTGATGAAGTAGCCGGCATAGTCGGTGTGGCCTGCACCGGCATAGAGCCCTTTCGTTTTGAGGGTGATCGTTCCCGCACCTGCGTTGGTTTGGACATAGATGCGATAGAGCACATCAAGATCATAATCCCAGCCGAACTCCGCATCATCCCACTCGATTTCGTAGCAGGAAGTAAATCCGTTCCCCTGCTCGGTCGTCCAATCTGCATCATTGGGGCAGAGCTTGAAGTACACAATCTCTCCCTTGGAACTGTCTCCATTGGTACCCACAGCAGTGCAGCCTGCATAACCAGGACTGCCCCAGTTGACCTTAGGACATCCATCCATAAAATCAGGCACGACCTGCACCGTGTTCGCCCCAACGGTGAACGTGAGAGTCGGGAACGGACTATTGGTGACCACCGAATAGGTGGTGAGACTTTGTTTCACGCTGTTACTGGTGTCATTGCCAAGAGCCCCACGGAGATCCGTAACGTTGGCATAGTTCGCCAGGCCGGCAATATAAAATGCGCCTTGTTTGGTCGGCTCCTCCGTGCAGAGTCCTCGGATCTGGGTAAAGTCACCTGTTTTTGGCGTGCAGGCACGATCGAAGGTTGTACCGGACTGGCCGATGAAGACGTTGCCGATCCCTTCGAGGGTATTCATGTTGGCGTTCCCAACTAAAGTCGTGACGCTTGGTGTATCACTGTTGCTGATTGGGTCGGTCGGTGCGGCCCAGCTGGAGTAATAACCCGGGAGATGGTCAGAGTCGTAGGACGGAGACGCATCGCTGAACAACAGCACAAAGGGTTTGGCGCAGTAGGGACAGCTCGCGTAGGGATCGGTCCAGGCGGAGACAACTGACAAACCAGAGACACCGGAGTCGGGAGTAGCTACCTGGAACTGCGGCGTCGCTCCGCTCAAACCTTTAAAAAACCTGATCGTCTCATACATCATCTCGCCCATGGGGTTGCCCCAGCTCTTGCAGTACCCGGTCGTATCCTGAAGCACGAGGGGCTCGCCTTGGTTACAATTGTTATTCGCCTGGTTCGATGTTGCCGTGTCGGTGCCGTAATACCATCCTCCGCTGAAGCTGTATTGGACGATCTTAAAATTATTGATGTTGTTGATGATCTGCGAGGTGGCCTTCACGATGCCGGTCGATGGGTCGATCTCTGAACTCATGTCCACGATGTTGCTTCGCACCACCCCTCCGCCCACGTGGGCTCCATAGCTGCCGCTGATCAGACCAAATGTCATCTGGATGGTATCGTCAGCCGCGTTGTTATAGGTGCCCTGGCGGTTCACGCCCATTCTCTGCATGAGGCCTGTCGGCTTGTACCAGGTATTGGGGGTCGGGGTGACATTGTCCTGGTAGGTATCGCAGTTCGTTTCCAACATCCCAGGGACGCAGACGAGCACATCCGCATTCAACGTCGCTTTGACCGTGATCGCAGTCGTGGAATTGGTTTGCGTTCTGGTACATTGTCCGATTATTCCTCCCGCTGAACTTTCCGTGCTCGCCGCATAGGGAAAGTTGCCATCAACAACCTTGATTCTGCCGCCTGGTTGGGAGGAAATGCCCGCCGTATTGGTATTGCACAAGGTGATGCTGCCCGATGTGATAGTAAAGGCCGGGGAAGCGGAGTTTGTCGGCACCAGCGACGCGAGGTCGGCTCCGCTATAGACTTTGGCGAATGAATGGGCGTCTTGGGGCAGCCACGTCCTGCGGAGGACCGTCTGACCAGAGGCGCCGCTCGTATCCGTGCTTCGGGCGCCTCCATACAAGACCTTCCGAACCACATCGATCCGCACCATCGTCGCCCAGTTGAGAAAGTTCCCGCTCCACTGATTCGAACAATAGTGCAAATTGGCTCCGGTTGCCGCTGCGGACGGCTCGAAGCGGCTATTCGCCGTGCTGTAGGTGTAGCACTTGTTCGAGTCGAAATAGCCGTAATAGTTGATAATGTCCGTGTAGGTCGTTTCAACCGTTCCGTCTCCGTTCAGGTCCATGATGTCGTTATAGGCAGTGATGAACATCCGATGGTCCTTCGACATGGCGATCATGACCAGAGGTGGAACCGACTGATTGATGAATGGGGGATAGGCCTGATAGGCACTCATCGGCGGCCCCACGAGGGCTGCCGCATGCTGACCCGAGACGAGCAGAATCCCTGCCAATAAGAGCCCCCCGAGGATCTGTTTCATGGTATTCCTCCTCACGTTAGCCCTCATGTGTGAAATGTTTCGTTATCGCATTCGATCCTTCGAAGCCGTAGAGCCTGATTTCGATCTCATATCTTTTTTGATCCAATGTCATCTTTACGTCACCCTACTTATTCGCGCGCCCTCTGTTTGACGAGCAACTCGTGCTCATCAGTTTCTTCTTATAAGCAAATCCATTCTGTTGCCTGTCTGACCTCTCATACAATCATGATCAGAAGCTCTTCTTCTGACAGCCTCCAGCCATGCGCAGGCAGGCGTAAACAGCTTGAACTTCATTCGTGGTCCCAGTCGCAACATTGGTCGCCACACAGTCGATTCGATAGATCGACTGAGTGTCTCCTCCACCGCCCTGTCCAATTCCGTTATATCCTCCAGAAAATTGAAGACCGGCCCCAGACTGTTGCGTGTTGTACATGTGGTCAATATCACCAGCGACTGTGTAGGGCCCCACAGCAAAGGAGAGGTCCGGTTTCGCTGATGGTCCCGTCGGCACATCTCCGTTATTGTCGGCCTGGGAAAAGATTTCCTGGGTGAGAGAGGGCGGATTCGTCCCGGCATTCTCTGCGTTGGCTGGGACGACCGGACTCGTCGCTCCTGCTCCTCCCACCACATACTGAGTTGGTACGGCCCCAAGATTCAGAGTTTGTGCGATGATGTTCACTCCAGTTCCCGTACAGGATTCAGCAGCTGCTGCGGCACCCTCCGTCGAACTGGAATATTGGGCCATTCGAATCTCCAAGCTGGTCGTCGTAATCGCCGCCACGCCGAGTACGGTCAGGATCAGCAGCAGAAGCATCACTGTCAGGAGAGCGATCCCCTGTTCGTTTCCTGAATACTGACTTCCCGATTTCATCTCAGGCTGTTTCATCACAGTTGCACTCCCTAATGAGCCAGATTCCTAGCTTCGATCGTTCTTGTCAGAACTCGTCGCCGAAATTGGTGGTACGGTGGATACATCGCAGCGTAGTCGCCCGCCGCAAAGACACCCTGCGCATGGTTATGATCACTGACCTGTAGGGGAGCAGCAGTGAGGGCAGCAGATCCGCTGCCCTCCCCCACTCCAGTATCGGCAAGCGTTTGTCTTGCCACAATGTAGACCTTAACCATTCGAATGCTATCCGGTGTCATGGGAGACGCAGTCCATGCATTGTTCGAAACAAAGTCCTCACTGCCGTAGCCATTGCCAATAGTCGGCGGCTGATCATCGATAATTCCGTCGGCAGTTCCTGGAGGGACCGATGGGTTACAACCATCGCAGGCATACTCAAACTGGATATCTTCAATGCCATCGGCAATGACCGCTCCGTTTCGAAGCAAACAAGGACTACTTCCATTTCCGCAGGCCACCGACGTTGTCCCAATGGAGTACGTCACACACTGCAGCAGATAGACTTGGGCACCGGCACCGAAGGCGAGGGGTGCCGGCACATTGACGAGGTTAATCCTCTCTCCGGCCACGGCCGTCACAGTACTCGTCGCTGCTCCGGCGATCGAAAGATATGCGGGCGGTGCGATGAGGCTGCCTCCTGCTTGGCTCGCCATGCTGGCCGCTGCTCCAGTTTGAGAAAGTGTGATTTGGTTAAATCCAGTCGGACCTCCAACAGGGCCGTTGAGTGTCCAGGCTGGGACTCCCGTGCTTGCCAACGGCACGACCATCGAAATCTGATCTGGTCCCGTATCAGGTCCGACGGGAGTTTGATCCCACGGTACGAGTGCTGCAGCGGCTCCCGAAACTGATCGCCCTACCTTGCAATTGTTGTCAGCGAGCGCGCCTATCATCCCAAACCCTGCGTCTTTAATATCGCGGGTGAGTAAGTCCATCGCGAGTCTGGCGTTTTGCTGTGTCTCGACCACCTGCTCATTCGTTCGTGTGGATTTATCAGTCGACGTAAGAATGGCAAACCCTGCACCCGTGATGATCAGGGCCACAAAGACGGCGATCAGGAGTTCGATGAGCGTTGCACCCCGCTGACATCTCCATGGGCCCATTACCTTCACCTTTTCGATCATTGCTGTTGCCTCTTACTCAGGATCGATAGTCGTGTTGATCACCACATTCCGTGTTCGCTGAAGCTTGTTCACCCCTGCAAGCGTCGTCCAGGTAACCTGAACTTTAACCAAACTTTGGTTCAAAGGAGGGTTTATAGGACCAGTCGGTGAGACACTGACCGTTCCGACCAATGCGCTGAGTCCAGCCCCATACGGACCGTTGAGAAGCGCTACCCACTGCTTGCAGTCGCCACTGGCCATGGGATCATTTATCGCATTGATGGTCGCGGCACAATTACCTGCCCCGGCAGTATTGATTCCGTTATAGGAGAGGACCCGTGAGCGATTGAATTGGATTCGTTCGACCATCTCCGCGGCGAGACTCGTGGCTCGGCTTAACTCGCTCGAATCTACGTTTCGACTCAGTGTTGTTGCTTGCATAAACGACAACGCGAGGAGTCCCACGGCGAGAATGACTGATGCCATCATCGCTTCAATGAGCGTAAAGCCTGTCTCGCTACGAACACGCATGTCTTGTCGTTCCTCGCACGGTTACGGACAGGTGGCCTGCGAACACCACCTGGCCTTCCCGCCCTGGGTCAATCGCACCGAATAGGTTGTCCCGTTGACGTTCGTTAATTGAATTAGCTGGTCAACACCGGGTGTGCCGCTCGCTCGAAGACCCGACGAACTGAACTGGATGTTTCCTCCCCCCACCAGAACCACGCTGGTTAGCCTGGGCATATTCGTAGTCTGGGTGAACACTTGGTTGCCGCTTGAATCACTTGAGGTGGTCGTGAGCTGCCCGCCTACGATCGCGAAGGTTGTCGTGAGCGGAATATTGCGATTCATCGCCATGAATCGGGAAGTCGCCAGCCCGCTGGTGACTTCCATGGCTGCTTGCTTCAATTGATAACGAGCATGCCATTGGACATAGTTCGGTACAGCTATCGCGCTCAGAATGCCGATGATCGCCGTCGTGATCATCACTTCCATCAAGGAGAATCCGCTGATTGACCTCAATGTTTCTGTCCGATGAGAATATCGTCGCATAGTTACACCAGTGGTCCCGCCCACATGGAGCAAGGGACGTGCCGATAGGCCGGCTATCTGCCCTGAGCCGAACCCATTGAAAGCATAGCAGCAAGTCTCCGTTCTGCAAGCCAATCCGGGCCCCCTTCTCGCCACAGAAAGGACAAATCTCGTCATTCAGCACACACAATTTCCGTCCCTCACGGTCCCTCTCTGAACACCTTGGCAGGCCTGCTCACAAGCCGGTTCGTTCCGCTTGCTATTGCTATGAAAGATCGAAAATCTTCGTGGGAGGAAGACCACTTGGCGATGTCTGATCAATGGTGGGGAAGGCAGTAACTAGAGGAGGAAATTCCGGGGCACCAATTATATATACCGATAGGCAGGTGTTTAGAACGCTAGGGAAGAATGCCAGGCTGAAAGGGCTTGAATATCACCGGCAAGAGGACTTGGGAATGAACCTACTTCATGGCAACGGCCCGAACTTGACGATAAGTGGTCAGCCCTTGAAGAGTTTTGGATGCCATCCTGTATCAGCGTTACCATTCCCTCCTTCATCGCTAGCTCCCGTAATCCAGCCAGTCTTGCCTTCGACTGGATAAGGGTTTTTACATCTTCCGAGCCTCGCAGCAATTCATGCAAGAGCACACGCCCTTTGAACCCTGTCCCATTGCATGCTTCACAGCCTTTCTCTCTATGGAGGGTTGAGTTCTTAGCATAAGTCACGTCCAGTCGGTCCCACCCTGAAACTCCATATCCTTGAACCAACTCGTCATATTCTTGCGGTGCTGGCTGATACGCCTCTTTGCAATGGATGCAGAGGCGTTTGCAGAGCCGTTGAGCCAGAACACCCAAGATCGCATCGGCGAAATTGAATGAGTCGCACCCCAGGTCAAAAAGCCGTACGACTGTTTCGACAGCGCTGTTGGTGTGAAGCGTGCTCAGTACCAAATGGCCTGTCAGTGAGGCTTCGATCGCAATATCGGCAGTCTCCTTGTCTCGCATCTCGCCGATCATAATGACGTCTGGGTCTGCTCGTAAGAAGGCTCTCAGTGCCGCTGCGAACGTGAGCCCGATTTTGGGGTGAACTTGAACTTGCCGTAAGCCATCTTGCGTGATTTCGATCGGGTCTTCGGCAGTCCAAATCTTGCGTTCGTCTGAATTGATATGTTTCAGAATGGCATGAAGCGTCGTGGTCTTCCCAGAGCCGGTTGGTCCGACACACAGGATCATTCCATGTGGTTTCTCCGCCATGCATTTAATGGCATGCAATGTTTCTGGCGCAATCTCCATCGACTCCAATACCATCGGTTCTTTAGCCGTCAACAACCGTAGGACAGCATCTTCGTCAGACCCTGTTGTTGGGAGTGTCGCGACGCGCAGCTCGATCTCTTGCTCTTTCGACAATCTGTATCGAATTTTGCCGTCTTGTGGTTTGCGACGTTCAGCAATGTCTAGGTTGGCCATGATCTTAAGGCGAGATATCACCGCGCGACGATAGGCAGCCGGTATTTGCATATAAGCAAAGCACGTCCCATCGACGCGGAAACGAACCGCGGTTTCCTTTCGATCGGCGTACGGCTCAATGTGAATATCCGATGCACCGACCCGATCTGCTTCCATGATCACATGATTGACCAGACGAACTATCGCCGAATCGTTCTCGTCAATCGCACTGAAGCCTCCTTCGCTCCGGTGCTCGACGCGAATCTCGTTGACCAATTCTCCAAGAATTGCACCGATGGAGGAAGAAGCCGTCTGCCCCATCGCCATATGAAGAAACTGTTCGACATCTCGGCGTAACCCGACGGCATAGCGGATCGTCATTCCGGGAAACGCACGACGAACATCCCACCCCTTGTCGAGATCGTGAGGATCGTTCGTGAGAACATCGACAAGACATCCTCGACGGGCGATCGGAATCCAAGCGTTCTTTCGCAAATAATCTACATTGAGCGGCTTCAACAAATCCGCATCAATGATGGTTCGTTCGTCGAACGGCAAGTACGGACATTGATAGAAATCGCTCAGGGCCGTACCGAGGGCATCCTTGGGCACACAATACCGGTCCAAAAGGACGGCCTCGAGATCGAGCCCTTCCTCATGTGCTTCCTCGACTGCTGCCGCCATATCGGCCTGTGTGACAATTCCGCGATAGACCAGCGTATCGAGCACATTTTGTTCGATTTTTTGCTGGATTGCCTTTGCCGGCAAGAGTCTGGCCTTTCGCCTCAGTTATTCGAAAACAACCTTAGTATTTCATCTGCCAGGTACTTGGTGCGCGATACACGACCGGTAGTCCTTTATGGAGCCCTTGTGCCAAGTCCGCGTTGTACCAGACCTCAACCTTCAGATTTGTTCCACTTGCCCGCACTGTGTCATTAGTCATCAGTCCTCCAAAAATCCTCACCGAATGCTCGACGGTGATCACACCTGCAGCGATCAATACACCATTGAGATTGACTTCGGTCAATTGGACTGGGATCCGTGTCCCCAGCGAGGTACGACCCTCTTCAGGCGGGCTGAGGGCCGGCACCGACTGACCTGCCTCGCGTGGCCTGACTATTACGTGGCCTTGTACAACGAGGAGTCCTTCAACATACCCAGGTTCGAGCACAAGGGTGCCGAGGTTGTCGGCTCGAGGCAGTTGCCCATCGATGGTATCGATGAATACGAGGCCTCGATGGTCTCCGACCGACTCCGACGTCAGAAGGTCCGAAGGAAGAAACCCCACATCCGACGCGTCAGTGCTATCGAGATGAAGTCGACCCTGTCGGTCAAGCCGATAGTAGGTTCCAATCTGTCGGGCGATGTTCTATATCTGTTCATAATCCCACCGATCGAGCCGGACACCAGGTGATGGATGTTGTCGTATATGCACGTTAGGGGAGGGAGGGGGATTCATACCCTGACCCGGCGGTGGATTCGTTACCACCACATTTCCCCCGATTCGATACTCCGCCCATCGATCCTCCTCCTGTCGGAGCGAGTCGTACGGTAGGCCGGTCACTGACGCAGTTGTAGTCTTGAGTACCAAGTCCTCGACCCGACGGACTGTCAGGTCTCCTACAACTCGATGATCTCCCCAATGCACAAGGATCGGGGATTCACTTCCTGATTGGGTGGTTCCCAATGCATGTCCCACCTGAACAGCTGCTCGTACTGGAGGAATATTGATGGCGCCTAATTGGACCTGAACTGTTCGTGCAATCGACGGCTGATCTGTTGTTGTTGCCGTTACATCCATAGTACACAGCAGGCCCGGGCGCATCGGTCCATAGACTTTCAGTTTGAGAATTCGGCCTAGGCCGCGCATTGAAGGAGCAGACCCCGGTCGAGGCTCATTGAGAGCCCGGTCATCCGCCGAATTGGACGAGTCAAGGAGAAGATCAGGGTGATCGACCGTTCCCTTGAATTGAGACCGCCCAGCCAAATCGAAAAACGACGGTCCGCTGACATCGTCGCCCTGTTGTTTTCTCAGTAGCGCGGCGACGGCCTGTGGAGCAGCTGCGGGATCGTGGAACCAACTGACAACCACTTCTGCTGCGGCATCTGCAACTCGTTGTGCTTTTTTTTCGGCCCTCACCGCGCCGACCCCCATTGCGTCTTGGCTTGCAAGGTAGAGCGACGTCATCCCCAAGAGTGAGAGGATCAATACAAGCGCGAGGGCGGCTAGCAGAATATGACCTCTCTCATCAACGTGGCATGGCTTAGTTGCCTTCCTCATAGTCTCTCCCCCGACGATTCTCAATGTCGTTATGTTCGCACGCTGATGTCTCGAACAAACCGGATCGATTCGTGTCGAACCCCCACATCAACTACTACACGTGTGATTTGTTGCAGACTGGCCGTCGTCTGGCCTCGTTCATCCCAGTAAGAAAACTGCACGGTTTGGATATCATCAGAGAGAACACTGGTTCCACCATCAACCATCCGCATCAATTGTCTGAAGCCTTGTTCGTTTCGACGCGTGTAGTACCGCACCAGATTGATCATTGAGACAGACGATCCGACGGGAACCGCACGTGCCAGGGGATCGGTAATGGTGAGAAGAAATCGCTGCCCATCTCGCGCGAGTATATGAGTTTCGCATGGATCGACAACGCAGAGCAGCACGGTTTTGCCGGCTCCCCAGCTGCGTCCGTCTTCAACCGAGAGTGTGGTCTGAGAAACGGTTGCGGTCGCCGTCACGGTTGTGACAAGACCATGGATGTTCCCCTGGAACTGTAATTCGTCTGGACCAGCGATTGAAATCGATCCTAAACCACCAGTGCGAAGCTCTTGCTCCAAAAGATCGAGTGCCAGGCGAAGATCTTGATGCCGTGCAACACTCTCCTGCTGCTCAGAATAGTGTCGTTGGAAATACGTCACGACTTGAAGTGTCGCGCCGAGGACAATCAGTCCAGCCCCCATTGCCATCATGAGTTCGGTCATGGTGGTGCCGAGCTCGTTACGCACTTCGGGTTTTGTGAATGATCTTCGACCGCTCATGCACCCGCCTCCGCTCAGATATTGCTGTCTATCAGTTGAATCCGACGAAGGTCGGATTTGCCCGGAGCGTGCTCATTCGAACTTCGCGCGGCCCTCGGTCAGTCATGTACGAAGCTATCGCTTCGAGCAGAACCGATCCTGATGTGGACAGCGCACCTGGTCGACTCAACGTCACAGTCCACCTCAAATGAATCCCGTGGTCATCCCAACTGCCTGAGTACACACCATCGCCAGCGAGAGCATCGTCTCCTTCGCCCTCATCCCGCATGATCAGATTCGATTGACCATCGTGATTGAGATCATCGATGAGAAGTCGATCCCATCGAGCCGATTGTTTCGCTTCTATTCTCGATTCCACCAGTGCCAAGGCTCGGCTCGCTACAGTTCCCTCACGAAGGTGCTGTTCTGCAACGTGAAAGGTCGCTACGGTTCCCACGAGCGTGACCGAGGTGATCGCCATTGCCACCATCACCTCAGCGAAGGTGAATCCCTCTTGAGACCGTCGCCCGTGGTCGGTTATCACGAGAGCGCCACTCTTCCCGTGAGACTTACCGTTAATTTCATGACGCGCCCCTGCTTATCCCGTATAACAATCGTCGTCGCTGTCGCCGACCGCCCTGTAGGATGGAAGAGCAGATTAGGGCCGGCACTTGGTTCATCAACTATGATTCCATTATCGCTGTAGCGATACACATCCAGCACGCCCTCCGCATCGGCACGCTGTAGCGTTATGGTCCGCGACAATCCATCGAAGACGACACGGAGACGCTCACGCCGTGCCATCGCCAGTTGCCTGACCAGTCTCAATTCAGAAGCGATTTCAGATGCTGCACTCCGCGCCTCAATCCGAGTGATCATCCCAATAAAGCTCGGACCGGCAAGGCCCGCTACAAGGCCGATCACCGCCAAGACGACGAGCACTTCTGACAAACTCTTTCCTTGCTCATCTTTAAATACTTCCATTTTTGATACGTTCAAGGCTCCAAGCATCACGTCATGGCCGATGATCTAGGCAAATCCAAGAGCTGTGCCTCACAGGTTGAATTCCTGGTTTATGCTGATTCGACACGAACGTGAGCAAACATTCGCGAAAGATTATCGACACTTTGCTCAGGAGAGACCGGGTTTATGCGAAATGGGTCTATTTTAGGAGTTCACCGGGAGACAGGAGAGCATGCGATTTCTTTTCCCAATAGGATACAGAAAGCCTTCAAAAGAAATACAGAGACCGCGCGATAGGTGGCACTGTCTAGTAACCCTAGTAACCAGTGTTGAAAAGCCCCTGGTACCAGTCCAAGAGGGGTTGAGCGAAGAACAGGGAAAGTACGGCACCTACTACGAGGAACGGTCCAAATGGAATGTATTCGTCCCGCTTGATAAGGCGGGCAGCCATCAAGCCAATACCGATAACGGATCCGACCAGCGAGCCGATCATGATAGTCAGGAGCGCGGGCTTCCATCCCAGAAAGGCTCCGATCATCGCGAGTAACTTAATATCACCCCCTCCCATCCCCTCCTTTCCGAACAAATACGGGCTCGCCCAGGCCAAGAACCATAGCAGGCCGCCGCCCACTGCAATACCAAGCAACGAATTCACGATCCCTACAGGAAGAACCGTAACAGCTCCGATTAATCCAATGATAATCCCAGGGTACGTAATCGTGTTGGGAATGATCTTATGGGAGAGATCGGTCCCCGTCACGATGATCAGTCCTGAGTAAAGTCCGGCATAAAGGAGCGATGTTTCATTGAGGCCAAAGCGCCAGAGAATGGCGAGGTATCCCGCCGCATTGGCCGCTTCTACAATCGGATAACGAGGGGAAATTGGAACATGACAAGTCCGACAGCGCCCGAGGAGAAGGAGATAGCTGAGGAGAGGAATATTGTCGTACCATGCAATGGGCCTTCTGCAGGAAGGGCAATGAGAACCGGGCCAGAAAACCCATTCATGGCGGGGGACGCGGTAAATGCAGACGTTGAGAAAGCTGCCCACGATGAGGCCGATTAGCCCCGCCAGCACGTAGTCCAAAGGTTCTCTCATGATTGACACACCGACAGACGACCTCGCGCACAAGGATAAAATACACAATTCAACAAAGACACCTTACGTAGTGCACCTAGAGCCAAAATGCTTCCATTTACATGCGGTAGAAACATTCCCTATAATCCTTCCCGATTTGGCCAGGCATTCATTCTCTAGTTTCTCTTATATGCGAGACCACTATATCTCATTTTTCTATCTAATGAAGGAGAAGTTGAATCATGGCACGAAGCGCGAAAGCGATCACCAGGCTTTCTCTCGCCGATCTCACGCCACCTCCTCGGAAGAAGCGACCAGAGGCGCTGACCAGCCGGGAATTGGAAATTCTTGAACTGATCTGGGCGGGATTCAAGAATAAGGAAATCGGTCAGCGGTTGAAGATCAGCGTCAAAACCGTTGAGGCGCATCGGGCTAACATGATGAAAAAAATGCGGGTCTCGAACACTGCCCAGCTGCTAAAAACCGCGATCCAAGGTGGAATGATCAGGATTCGCTAGGTTGCGTTGTTCGTGACTCAGATTCTCCGCGCTGTCTCACCACTTCGAACAGCGTCACAGCGGCTGCAGCTGACACATTCAAGGACTCGACCTTCCCCTTCATCGGAATGCTGACTCGATCATCGCAGTGTTGAAGGACACCTGGGCGAACGCCTTGTCCTTCGCCCCCGAAGACCAGGGCAACCGGCCCGGAGAAATCAAGCTGCGTGACCTGTTTCTGCGCTGACGGCTCGACCGCGTAGACCCACACTCCGACCTTCTTCAGATCCTCGATCAATCGGGCGAGATTCCCGACCCGACTCACCAGAATATGATCGAGCGCGCCGGCAGATACCTTTGCGACAACTGAAGTGAGGCCGACAGTTCGACGCTCCGGTATGAATACACCATGGACCCCAGCCGCTTCAGCAGTACGTAACACTGCGCCAAGGTTATGAGGATCCCCCACCCCATCCAGAAGCACGAGAAAGGGCGGCTCGCCTCGTTCCTTCGCCCGTTGGAGAATGTCCTCCGTGCTGCTGTAGGCCTTCGCCGCCACGAACGCGATGACGCCTTGATGCTTTCCGCCCGGCACCAATCGATCGAATGCCGCTTGAGGTTCGATGTGAACCGGAACGTGTCGGACCCTCGCGAGTTGAACAAGATCTGCAAATTGTCGATCGGAGCGAAGGACGAGCAACCGTTGCAAAGGGCGAGCATTCGCGCGGAGGGCTTCCCGGACGGCATGCAATCCATACAACAGGTCCGGCGAACTATCGCTTCCACCGGCTGGTGCCGTCGGGCTTGTCCTCGATGATGATGCCGTGGGACTCGAGGAGCCGGCGAATCTCATCGGCTTTCTTGAAATCTTTCCGCTGCCGGGCGTCATTTCGCTCTCTTATTTTCGACTCGATACCTTCATCAGTGAGACTGCGCACGCCAATGTCGGAGAGGTCCACGTTAAATTGCCACTTCTCCATCTGGAAAAGCCCCAGGACGGAACCAAGAAAGCGAAACAGTTCACGAGCATTCTGCCTAGCTTTGGTCGAGAGACCGGTTCTTACCAACTTATTCACCTCGCTGCGAAATCCCTGTAACTCAGCAATCACCGCTGGGGTACTGAAGTCGTCGTCCATGGCCTTCCTAAAGGCAACGCGGGTATGTTGAACCAGGTTTAAAAGCTTCTCGTTAGCCGAGCCTGCCGTCTCATCCCTTTCCTTTAGACGATTGAACAAATCATAAAATCCGTCTAATGCATACTTGGCCTCTCTCAACGCCTGATCGGAGAAATCCAGCGGGCCGCGATAGTGATTCGTCAACAGAAAGTAACGAAGTATCTCGGCGGTAATCTCTTCAGCCCATTCCGACTTCCCAAATATCTCGCGAATCGTGAAGAAATTCCCCAACGATTTCGACATCTTCTCTTGATTGATTTGCACAAAACCATTGTGAATCCAGTAACGCGCGAATTCCTTCTCCGTCGCGCCACACGATTGTGCGATTTCGTTTTCGTGGTGCGGGAAGATCAAATCCATGCCCCCGCCGTGGATGTCAAACGTCTCACCCAAATAACGCATCGACATCGCCGAGCACTCGATATGCCAGCCTGGTCGGCCAGGACCCCAGGGGCTGTCCCATGAAGGTTCCCCTGGCTTGCTACTCTTCCAGAGCGCGAAATCCATCGGATGACGCTTGCGCTCATCGACTTCAACACGTGCGCCGGCCTGGAGATCTTCGAGTTTACGTTTGGAGAGGCGGCCATAGGCCGAATACTTCTCCACCTGAAAATACACATCACCGTCGACTTGATAGGCGATGCCTTTTTTCATCAATTTATCGATCAGCGCAACGATGTCGGCCATGGACTCCGTTGCCTTTGGTTCTCTCCAAGCTGGGCGAACACTCAATTTGCCCATATCTTCGTAATAGGCTTCAATGTACTTGCTAGTAATCGCCTCGCAGGAGACACCTTCCTCATTGGCCCGCTTGATGATCTTGTCATCGACGTCGGTAAAGTTCTTCACGAACTCGACTGAATATCCCACATATTCGAGATATCGGCGGATCATGTCGAAAACGAGCGCGCTGCGGGCATGGCCCAAGTGACAATAGTCGTAGACCGTCACCCCGCACACATACATGCGGACAGTCTTCGGAACCAATGGCTCAAACGGCTCCTTCCTACCGGTCAACGTGTTGTAGATCGTTAACATCTGTCGATTACGACTCTAACTTCGGCTGGCGTCTGGGCCAATGCGACCACAAAAAGTAGCCGAGGGCCAAGGCGAGCCCCAGGCCGATTACAATGTCGAATTGGTGAAAATATTCCCGTAACTGATCCCACCGCTCGCCCATCTTCAGGCCGATATAGGCCAAGAGGTAACACCAGGGTAACGCCCCGATAAACGTAAACAGCACGAACCGCGGAAAATTCATCCGTGCCACCCCCGCCGGAAGCGAGATGAAGGTGCGGACCACCGGCAGCATCCGGCTAAAGAAGACGGCAGCTTCTCCATACTTCTGAAACCAACGATCGGCCAGG
Source organism: Nitrospiraceae bacterium (assembly GCA_035623075.1). NCBI lineage: Bacteria > Pseudomonadati > Nitrospirota > Nitrospiria > Nitrospirales > Nitrospiraceae > Nitrospiraceae bacterium. The sequence goes on from DASPUC010000024.1 coordinate 60,256, forward strand.
TCGAGATCTTTCCTTGATACGAGAAAATACGGCCCGTACCGCTCGACAAACGGCCGCCCACCCCAGATCCCGGCATAGTAGGCCGCCACCGATCCCACCACGTTGCCGAGCGCGCCGGCGAGCGTCACGCCCAGCATCGTAAATTGTCCGGTCGTCACCAGGTAGCCGGAGAACGGCATGATGATCTCACTGGGCAGCGGAATGCAGGCACTCTCGATTGCCATCGTCAGGACAATCCCAACATAGCCGAACATCGAAATCGCCGCGATGATGAACCGACTCAGTTCGGTGACGATGGTTTCGATCAGTGCACCCACGAGCTTTCAGCGACCTTTCTTCGACGATTGTCGACGGCTTCTACTGAGACCAGTTCTCTTTCGCTGAAGGAGCGGCTCCCACGATCGAAACTGATCCAACGCACCATAGTGTGTGGTATCGAGATGCATCGGCGTGAGCGAGACGAGACCCTCTGCAATAGCTTCATGATCCGCATCCTTGCTCCGACTCCACGAGACTCGTGTTCCGGCAATCCAAAAGTAGCTCCGTCCGTGAGGATCCACCTTCTCGATAATGGGGTTGTCGAAGCGGCGGCGGCTTAAGCAGGTGACACGAACGCCGCAAACGGATGACAACGCACGATCTGGAACATTCACATTCACTAGCGTTTCATCCGGCAGACCACGTTCGAGGACCAGGCGGGCGATACGGACGGCATAGTGTGCTCCTACCTCGAAACGAAACCGTTCCTGTCCCTCTTGCGAGACGGCGATCGAGGGAATCCCCAGGATCGTCCCTTCCAGCGCGGCGGAGACTGTTCCCGAATACATCACATCGTCACCGAGGTTGACTCCTTTATTGATACCCGACGCGACCAGGGCGGGCGGCTTCGGCATGATCTTCAGCACGGCTAGATTCACACAATCGACGGGTGTCCCGTTCACGGCATAGATGCGCGTGCCCATGTGCTGTACTCGAAGCGGTTTATGCAATGTGACCGCGTGTGCCGCTGCCGTCCGTTCTCGATCGGGCGCCACCACCCACACCTCACCGATTGTCTTCAAGGCCTCGGCCAGTGTGGTCAGACCGGGCGACTGGATTCCGTCATCATTGGTAATCAAAATGCGCATGGCCGGCTCGAACACAAAAAAAGCTGCCCGTGGCAGCTTTTCCCTTCAGGACTAATATCTGAGCACCGAGTGGCAGTGCATCCCTTCCTTCCCAACACTCAGCACTCAGCACTTTATTTATTGGTCGGGGCGAGCCGATTTGAACGGCCGACCACTCGCACCCCAAGCGAGTACGCTACCGGGCTGCGCCACGCCCCGACTCTGTTTCCAACGCTTCGTTGTTGAATGCATTGTCCTCTCGCATGGTAGTGAAATGCAACTTGTGAAATGGGGATACACTGGAGTGCCGCTCACTCAGAATGGGACTCCAACACCTTGAGCATGGCCTGCAAATGACCGCGAAGCCGCTGGGCTACTTCCTTCGGTCTGACTCGTTGTCCAGCAGTCCGGCCGCGTCTTGCCCAATACCGCTTCACCCCTGCGAGCGTGTGGCCCTCATCGTAGAGCATTCGTTTGATTTCCAAGACCGTCTCGACATCACGCCGGACGTACAATCGCTGATTGCCTCGACTTTTCTTTGGTTTCAGGAACGGAAACTCGGATTCCCAGAACCGGAGGACATAGGCTGGAAGCTTGGTGATGTGACTCACCTCACCGATCTTGTAAAAGACCTTACTCCCCAGCCGGGGTTCATTCCCCATGACCGGTCCTCGTGGTGAGAATCACCCCTGCAGACGACGAAGCTATGAATTGACGTACTTCTTGAACACCTGGCTTGGGCGGAAGGTGACCACACGGCGGGGAGTAATGCCGATCTCTTCACCGGTCCGAGGATTTCTGCCTTTTCTTGCACCTTTGCTGCGCACCACAAAATTGCCGAACCCCGCGATCTTCACCGATTCCCCCTTTTTTAACACTGCCTTGAGCATGTTCAGGACGAGCTCGACTATGTCTGCCGCTTCGTTCTTTGAGATGCCGACATGCTTGTAAATTTCGTTTGCGATATCCGCCTTTCTCATGCTCCCTCCCCTACGTCACCCAACTCGAAGCATTCGGCAACCTGATTTCGCATGGCCCGAAAGGGGCCGGTTTCGCTATAAGTTACGTAAGGTTATGTGGTCTGTCAAGGAGAAAGATCAGCTGGGGCGATTCCTTTAAGACCGGTCTCTCGACAGAAGTTTGTATTCAATGCTGTCGGCTAAGGCCTGCCAACTTGCTTCAATGATGTTTCCCGAGACTCCAACAGTCCCCCATTTATCCTTGTGGTCACCCGACTCGATCAACACCCGGACTTTGGATTCAGTTCCCCGATTGGCGGAGAGCACGCGGACTTTATAATCCAACAACTTAACTTCTTTGAGCTCAGGATAAAACTTCTCAAGCGCCTTCCGGAGCGCGTGATCCAAAGCATTGACAGGCCCAGCCCCGACCGCTGCTGCATGCTCCACGACATCGCCGACTTTTACCATCACCGTGGCCTCGGAGAATGACGCCCCGTGGTCTTGTTTTTTCTCTACAATCACGCGGAACCCCAACAAATGAAACGAGGGGATATGGGTTCCCATCGCCTTCCGCATGAGCAGCTCGAATGATCCTTCGGCCCCTTCGAACTGATAGCCTTCGCTCTCACGTTCTTTTAGAGTGTTGATCAGTTCCTGGACTTTCGCATCCTCTTTATTCAGCTTGATCCCGAAGGCTTCCACCTTTTCGAGCAACCCACTGCGACCGGCATAGTCAGATACCAGCACGCGTTGGCGATTGCCTACCATGGTCGGGATCACATGTTCATACGTTGCCGGATTCTTCAACACCGCATGAATATGAACGCCGCCCTTGTGAGCAAACGCAGAGTCTCCCACATAAGGTTGGTGCTTGTTCGGCATGAGATTCGCGATTTCCGTGACGAAACCGGACACCTCTTTCAAGTGATTCAATCGTTCGCCCAAAGCCCGACGCTTCATCTTCAGTTGAAGATTCGGAATGATGGAACAGAGATTCGCATTCCCACAGCGTTCACCGATACCGTTGATAGTGCCTTGCACCTGGACAACACCGGTCTCGATCGCCACTAATGAGTTGGCCACGGCCATTTCGCAGTCATTGTGTGCATGAATCCCGAGCGGCACTGAACATTCTTTCCGAACCTCGTCACAAATCTTTTTCACTTCCCACGGCATCGTTCCACCGTTGGTGTCGCAAAGGATCACGCGCTCGGCTCCCGCTGAGACTGCCTTCCGAATCGTGTTGAGCGCATACCCCGGGTTGGTCTTGTAGCCGTCGAAAAAATGTTCGGCATCATAGAACACACGCCGATTCTTGGATCGCACGTAGGCGATCGAATCGCCGATGAGTTCGAGATTCTTCGCTAACGAAATCCCCAACGCGTCGGTGACGTGCAGTGACCAGGTCTTTCCAAAGAGGGTGATGATCTTGGTTTCGGCATCCAGCAACGCTTGGAGATTGGGATCATGGTGGACAGAGTGGCTGGCTTTTCTTGTCGAACCAAATGCGATCACGGTCGCCTGATGCAATGGAACTGCCTTGATCATCCTGAAGAATTCGATGTCCTTGGGGTTGGCTCCCGGCCATCCGCCTTCGATGAACTGGACGCCGAGATCATCCAGCCGCTGCGCGACTCGCACCTTGTCTTCCGCGGAGAAGGACACATCTTCAGCCTGCGCGCCGTCACGCAACGTTGTGTCATAGATTTCCAACGACGTGGGTCCAACAGGCCGAACCTGGACCTCCGTAGCCGCAGAACGTGGTTGCCGAGCCGATCGTTGTTTGGCGCTTTTCTTGGCCATAAAGAAATCAGGGTAACAGGAGAGGGGAGGGCCTGTCGAGCCTCTCCGGCAAGGGGGCTAACGTTTCCCGGATAAGTCCCGGTCAAGCCCAAACGCCGAATGGAGTGAGCGCATGGCCAACTCCAAATATTTCTCGTCGATCACGCAGGAAATTTTGATCTCCGACGTACTGATCATCATGATATTGACCCCCTCCCGCGACAGGACCTCAAACATCTTAGCCGCAACGCCGGAATGCGACCGCATGCCAACCCCCACCAAGGACACTTTGGCAATGGCTTCGGTCACCGAGACGGATTTAGCATCGATATCCTTGGCCATAGACTGGATCAGCGGTACCGCTTTCTTCAGGTCAGCCCGCGGGATCGTAAATGAGATGTCTGTCAATCCAGCTTGGCTGACGTTCTGAATGATCATATCAACCAGAATGTTCGCCTGTGCGACTGGTCCAAATATTCGGGCGGCGATCCCTGGTTTGTCCGGAACTCCAACGATCGTTACCTTAGCCTGGTTTCGGTCACCGGTCACACCGGAAACGGCGACATCTTCCATCCCTACATCTTCGCGTGTCACGAGCGTCCCCTTTCCTTCCTTAAAGCTCGAGTTGACCTCGACCGGCACGTTGAACTTCGCCGCAAATTCCACCGATCGACTCTGTAGCACCTTCGCACCCAAACTCGCCATCTCGAGCATCTCTTCATAGGAGATTTTATCGATTCGGCCGGCCGCCGGGACGATATTCGGGTCAGAGGTATAGACCCCGTCCACGTCGGTGTAAATGATGCATCGATCGGCCTTGAGTGCAGCAGCCAGTGCGACGGCGGTAAGGTCTGACCCGCCTCTTCCCAGCGTCGTCACATCCGACTCTTCATTGATCCCCTGAAAACCTGCCACGATCGGGATGGTGCCTTTGGTCAATGCTTCGCGAATCCGGTCTGCTTTGACGCGTGTGATGCGCGCCTTGGTATGGGCACTGTCAGTCATGATCCCAACCTGACGTCCGGTATAAGAACGGGCGTGCAGCCCTCGCCCCCGCAACTCCATCGCCAACAAGGCAATCGTGACCCGTTCGCCCGTTGAGAGCAACATGTCGAGCTCTCGATCATCGGGCATCGATGTCACCTCGTTGGCCAATCTAAGCAGTCGATCTGTTTCGCCGCTCATGGCAGAGAGGACAACAACCACGAGATGCCCGTCTTTGTGCGCCTTCTCTACGCAATCAGCCACGCGGCGAATGCGTTCGATAGTTCCCACCGATGTCCCGCCATATTTTTGAACAATCAACGCCATGACGATCAGGACCCTTTGGCAAAGAGTCGAGCAATAAACTTCGTGGCATCCTTGGGGGAAGTTCCTAGCGCTTGGACATGAACCTCGGTCAATCGCTTCCTCCCTCCTGATGTCCCTTTCAGCGTCGAATCCCAATAGACAAACGGGCCAGGTTCGTTCTCTACCTGGCCCGCGTGAACACTTCCATGATCACAGAATACGAGAAGACGAATAGGGCCGAGCTTCTCCAGCCCTCCAACCAGGGGTCCGATGAGATCACGATCGATCGCTTCAATGCCTTGGACCTTCGCTTTGAGATCCGATCCATAGACAACTTCGTCCGACAGTTCGACGTGGACATAGGCGAAGTCGTTCTTGGCCAGCTCTTCCAGGGCCACGGTAGCCTGCGTCCTGAGATCAACCTGAGTCAACCGCGCTGGATCAACCGCGGTCAGCCCTGCGCAGAGCCCAAGCCCCCGGTGGACGTCGCTCGTCGAGACGACAACGCCGGAAATCTGAAATCGCTCTGCGAGGGTCGGCCAGGAAACGGCACGGCCTTCTCCCCAGAGCCACAGACAGTTTGCCGGCTTCCGCCCCGCCTGCCGACGTTCGTCATTGACCGGGTGGTCACGGAAGATGTGTAGGGAGGCCTCCATGAGTTTCCGCAAAATATCGGACCCGTCCCCAGACGGAAGCGCCCCGGCAATCGGATGACCCACCAGCGTCTGAGGGTCGGCACAGACCGCCCTCGGTTTACCATTGACCCAGACCATAACATGCCGATGCCCGGACCCTGGATAGAACTGGATTGTTTCAGACCCCAATTGCTCATTGGCGGCATCGATCAGCTCCCGCGCTTCCTCCGTGCTAATGAGTCCGGCGGTCGCATCATCCATGACCACCTGGGGTCCGAGTTTTTTGATATCGGTCCAGGTTCCCTTGGTTCCCGGCTCCCCCTTGAGCGTGACCATCGTGCAACGATACACCACGTCGTGCTCGGTGACGTTCACCTCCAGACTGACTGCTTCAAAGGGTCCGGGACCCTGATAATATTTCTTGGGGTCATACCCGAGAATGGCTGTGCCTGTGAGCCCGGAGCCATGACGGCCCCCGCCATTGGGAAAAGACAGGAGCCCCAGTTCTCCACTTTGAACCACACGATCGAGATGGGGAGTCGCCGCAACTTGGAGAGGAGTCTTCCCACCCAGTTCCTGCCGAGGGCGGTCGGCAAGCCCGTCGGCATGCAGGATCACATACTTCATCGACAGAGCGCTCGCATCAATCTCTACACATTTAGCAGTCGGGCGACATCCTCCCGCGTCGCCTTCACGGTTTTCGGTTGAACGGACACGCTGATAGCGGTATCGGCATCCTTCAACCCATGGCCGGTCAACGTACACACGACCGTCTCTCCTTCCCGAAGAGCGCCAGCTCGATTCAACTTAGTCACGCCCGCCACCGATGCAGCCGATGCCGGTTCGCAGAAGACCCCTTCGGTCGCTGCCACGGCGGCGTAGGCCTGCAAAATTTCTTCGTCCGTGACCATGTCGATGGCGCCGGACGACTCTTTCACCGCATTCAGCGCCAATTGCCAACTGGCTGGATTGCCGATCCGGATGGCCGTCGCCACGGTTTGCGGATTGTCCACCACATGTCCAAGCACGATCGGTGCGGCTCCAGCCGCTTGAAACCCCATCATCCTCGGCACCTTGGTGACCTGATTCGCGGCTCGATACTCCTGATACCCCTTCCAATAGGCCGTGATGTTTCCGGCATTCCCAACGGGGAGCACGTGGAGGCTCGGCGCGTCTCCAAGTTGATCGCAGACCTCCATGGCCGCGGTCTTCTGGCCTTCGATTCGGAAAGGATTAATGGAATTCACCAGCTCGATGTGCTGCGTCACAGAGAGATCTTTGACGATCGAAAGCGCTTGATCGAAATTGCCTTCGATTTGGATCACTGTCGCGCGGTGCATCATCGCTTGGGAGAGCTTCCCCATCGCGATCTTGCCCGCGGGAATCAAGACATACACGGCCAGCCCGGCTCGAGCTCCGTAGGCGGCAGCAGACGCCGATGTATTCCCCGTCGACGCACACATCACAGCCCGCGCGCCGCTTTCCACCGCTTTCGAGATCGCCATCGTCATGCCGCGGTCCTTGAAAGACCCGGTTGGATTTGCGCCCTCGAATTTCAGATAGAGATCGATGCCTGGAGCAATTTTCTTCGCTAACCGCGTGGCTCTGATGAGGGGGGTGTTGCCTTCGCCTAACGTAGTGATGGGTGTACGTTCCGAAACCGGCAGAAACTTCCGATACTCTTCGATCACCCCACGCCAACGATTCATCGCGTTATTCGTCCTTGCCTTCAACCCGGATCAGGATGGCAGGTGCAGAGATACAGGTCATGCGATTGAATTCCCGTAATGCGGCCTGGACATCCCGTTCCTTGGCCAGGTGGGTTTTGATGACAATCGAGACCGTCTGTCCCGCGCTTCTCCCCTGTTGTAGCATCGACGAAATGCTGATGCTGAACTGGCCGAGCACACCCGCAATCTGCGCCAAGACCCCTGGACGATCCACCACCATGAACCGCAGATAGTAGAGGGAGCTGATCTCGTCCATGGGACGCATTCTCAGTGGACGCCGCTGATTCTGCTGGAATGACGCAGGTGGAATACGCCCGACAGCACCCTTTAGGAGGTTGCGCGCGAGGCTGATGACATCGCTCACGACGGCACTTCCGGCTGGCAAATCACCGGCGCCCCTGCCGTACAACATCACGTCGCCGACCGCATCGCCAACAAGCTGAATCGCGTTGTAGACCCCTTCCACTTTGGCGATCGGCAAGGACGATGCGATCATGGTCGGATGGACGCGTGCCTCGACCTCGCCATCGACGAGCTTTGCGATGCCTAGGAGCTTAATCGTGTACCCGAGTTCCCAGGCGTAGGCGATGTCATGTTGCGTGATGTGCGTGATCCCTTCGGTATAGAGATCCTTGAAGTTGATCGGCGTACCAAAGGCCAGGTTGGCGAGGATAGACAGCTTATGCGCCGAATCGATACCTGCGACATCGAAGGTCGGATCGGCTTCTGCATAACCGGCCCGTTGGGCTTCTGCTAAGACAGCCTCGAATCCCTGCTTCTCATTGGTCATACGAGAAAGAATGTAGTTCGATGTCCCGTTGATGATTCCGTAAATAGACTGGATCGCGTTGGCCGCCAGTCCCTCTGTCAACGCGTGGATGACGGGAATTCCTCCCCCGACGCTGGCTTCAAAGCCGAGATCCACTCCGTGGCGCACCGCTGCCGCGAAGATGTCTTCACCATGGAGCGCCAGCAATGCCTTGTTCGCTGTCACCACCTGTTTCCCCGCAGCCATGGCATCCAGGATCAGCCGTTTGGCCGTATCACAGCCTCCGATTAATTCGATCACGATATCGACGGCAGGGTCGGTGAGGACCTGTTTCGCATCGGTGGTCAACATTTCAGCGGGTACATGAACACCTCGATCACGAGTGATATCGAGATCGGCAATCCGGATGAGTTTGACTGGTACACCAACGCGACGTTGGATCAATCCGGCATTCTCCAACAGAATCTTGGCGACGCCGCTTCCGACCGTACCGAACCCAATGAGCCCAACACCGATGCTCGACTTCATTCTTCGGCTCCCTCCAGCTTGAGGGCTTTACGAATTCCACGGACTGCCTGTCTAGTACGGTGCTCGTTCTCGACCAGTGCGAACCGCACGTACTCATCGCCCCCTTCTCCAAACCCGATTCCGGGAGAGACAGCCACTTTCGCCTCGCGCAGCAGGAGCTTAGAAAACTCCAGCGATCCCATGTGGCGATAGGGAAGCGGAATCCTGGCCCATACGAACATTGTCGCCAGCGGTTTTGCGACATGCCAGCCAATTCGGTTCAAGCCGCTGACCAACACATCCCGTCGTTTTTGATACCGGAGAACGGTTTCTTTGACACAATCCTGAGGCCCGTTTAGCGCAATGACGCTGGCGATCTGCAGCGGTTGAAAAATGCCGTAATCCAGGTAGCTCTTGATCTTGGCCAGCGCGCCGACCACTTCGCGATTGCCGACACAGAATCCCACGCGCCATCCAGGCATATTGTACGCCTTCGAGAGGGTATAGAACTCGACGCCGACATCCTTTGCGCCAGGGATTTGGAGAAAACTTGGCGCCCTGTACCCATCAAACACGATATCCGCATAAGCGAGATCGTGGATGACGATTACCTGGTGTTCTTTTGCAAAGGCGACAATCTTCTTGAAAAATTCCAGATCGACTACCGCCGTGGTCGGATTGTGCGGGAAATTGATGACCAGAATCTTGGGTCTAGGGAATGTCTGCCGATAGACACGCTGGAGATCATCGAAGAAGTCACTATCCGGGCGCAGCTCGATGCCGCGGACTTCCCCACCCGCGATGATAAAACTATACATGTGGATGGGATAGGTGGGCGTAGGAGTCAGGACGACATCGCCTGGTCCGATCATTGCCAACGATAAGTGCGCCAGCCCTTCCTTGGAGCCAATGGTCACGATGGCTTCGCTCTCGGGATCGAGATCAACGTCGTAGTTCCGTTTGTACCAGGCCGCGATTGCGTGCCGAAGCTTCGTGATCCCACGGGACGCCGAGTAACGGTGATTCTTGCCCTTTCGCGCCGCCTCGATCATCTTGTCGACGATGTGAGGGGGCGTCGGTTGATCGGGATTACCCATCCCGAAGTCGATGATGTCTTCGCCACGATGCCGGGCATCAAGCTTCAGGCTCTGGACCTGAGCAAAAACATACGGCGGCAGCCGTTTAATTCGGTAAAACCCGTCTCCGATTCCCATCTTTGTCTCGTACCTCTACCCGATCGGGACCTGACAGCAAAAATCCCCCCTCCTTCTACAGCGCCATATTCTAATTGTGCAGAACGAGTCGAGTCAAATTATGTTGTGATTCTGTGGGGTTCCGCGTGCAGTCCAACCAATAGTCCTTCCCCCAATTTGGCGACCGTGGCGTGTCTTCTCCGGTCCTTGCCGACCCAGTCTATTTCTGTTACAACAGCAACGCCTTTCACGTTTTTCCTTCACGTTAGGATCTCCTGGGTTCGCACTCCTCAGAGGGGAGGCTTCGTGCCACGGCTTGGGGTCAATATCGATCATGTCGCGACCTTGCGGCAGGCCCGAGGGGGAAACGACCCGGACCCCTTGGCGGCAGCGGTGCTCGTGGAGTTGGCCGGCGCTGACGGGATTGTAGTCCATCTTCGCGAAGACCGTCGTCACATCCAGGACAAAGATCTCCAACTCCTTCGAGAGTTGATTCGAACCAAGCTCGATCTGGAAATGGCTGCAGACGAAGCCATGGCGAAAATCGCGCTGATGATTAAACCAGACATGGTTACGCTGGTCCCTGAACATCGTCAGGAACTCACCACCGAAGGCGGGCTGGACGTGGCCAGTCACAAGGACCGCATCAACCAAGTCGTGAAGATGCTTCACGACGGCGGCATTCCCGTCAGTCTTTTCATCGAACCAGATCTTGCGCAGATCAAGGCGGCTCATAAGATCTCCACCGATTTCGTTGAGTTGCACACCGGTCGATATGCCAACGCGAAACGGTCTAAAGAAGCTGACGCTGAATTCGAGGCCATCAGCCAATCGGCGAAGTTGGCTTACAAACTGGGCATTGGAGTAAATGCAGGACATGGCTTGAATTACCGTAATGTCAAGCGGTTAACGATGATCCCCGAAATCGTCGAGTACAACATAGGCCACAGCATCATCGCGAGAGCCGTACTCGTCGGCTTAGATCAAGCCGTCCGTGAAATGAAAGTGCTGATCGGCTGAGTTTCGCAACAACGAAGCGCCGCCGTCCGCACAAAACACCGGTCAGTTGTCCTGCCATGACACGACTGTGGATGAAAGACTTCCTCCTCCACTCCTCGGCAACTCAATACATGAGGCCCTTCTCACACGGATGATGAGCCTTTCATGAAACTCGTCACTGCGGCACAGATGCAGACCCTTGATCGTCGAACCATCACGGAGGCGCATGTGCCAAGTTCTACTCTGATGGAGCGGGCCGGCCAAGGAGTCGTATCCCAACTCGAAGAACAGTACGGACCCATTCGCGGGAAAACCGTCACAATCTTTTGTGGCAAGGGCAACAATGGAGGTGACGGACTCGTGGTTGCGCGGCTGCTCCGCCGACGGCATGCGTTGGTGCATGTGTTCATGCTGGCTCCTCTTACCGATCTGAGTCGCGACGCGGCAGTCATGTACCGTCGACTCGTTCGACTTGCAGGGCGTTCTTCTATTAAGCCCTGGCGCTCTGGAGATCAGGCCCGCAGCTTGCTGGCCTCCAGCGACTTTGTCATCGACGCCCTTCTCGGAACCGGAATATCCTCAGAGGTCAGTGGGCCCTATCGCGAAGCGATCGACCTCATCAACGAGGTCCATCAACCAATCATCGCTGTTGATATTCCATCCGGCATCCATGCAGACAGCGGAGCGATCATGGGACGAGCCGTGCGTGCCGCTATGACCGTCACATTCGGCTTGCCAAAGCTCGGACTAGTTGTCGGTTCCGGAATCGACCATGCTGGGACCGTTCGGATCGTCGACATTGGCATTCCCCCGGCCTATGCGGAAGCGAGTGACAGCAGGATTGTGTTAATGACTCAGAAGATGGTGATGGCCACCCTTCCGCCGCGTAGACTGTCCTCGAACAAGGGCACATACGGGCATGCCGGAATTATCGCTGGATCCGTCGGCAAGACTGGTGCAGCGGCGCTCGCCGCACAAGCAGCCTTGCGCGCCGGCGCCGGTCTCGTCACGGTGGCGACGCCAAGCAGTGTCAACGACGTGCTTGAGGCCAAGCTCCTGGAAGCGATGACAATGTCGCTCCCGGAAACCAAAGCGCGCACGCTGGCTCGCGCGAGCCTGGATCAGATTGTCGCCTTCATGCACGCTCGAACGGCGGTGGCCATTGGCCCTGGTCTTTCGACACATCCAGAAACTATCGAATTGGTCCAATCCCTGATGAAACATCTTGAGAGACCAACCGTCCTGGATGCCGATGCATTGAATGCCTTGGCCGGCCGAGCCGCACTTCTTACGGAATGTAAGATTCCGCCGATCATCACCCCACACCCGGGTGAAATGGCCCGGCTCGAAGTCGAAGCGACAACACAAACAGTGAACGCGGATCGAATCGGTACGGCGCAACGGTTCTCTCGTGAACGGGGGGTGTTCGTTGTGCTAAAAGGAGCTCGAACGGTCATCGCCCGACCGGACGGACTCGTGGCCGTGTGTCCTACCGGAAATCCAGGAATGGCCACAGCAGGAACCGGCGACGCCTTAACCGGGATACTCGTCGGGTTGCTCGCACAGGGGCTATCCTCCTGGGATGCAGCCTGTGCAGCCACCTACATCCATGGATACGCGGGCGACCTCGCCATGAATAGGCTTGGACAGGCCGGCATGTTGGCAAGCGATCTTATCGCTCAGATTCCTTATGCGCTCCGACAGCTCCAGACGGCATGAAACCAAAAGAAGGGCTTATAGTTCTCGATCGGCGATTCGGCCAATCCGTGGACCAGCACCATGGCAAATCATCTCTTCGTCACAGCAACACACAGATCGATTAGGCCAGGCCATTGGCCAAAATCTTCAAGGGGGAGAAACCATCGCACTCTACGGTCCCCTTGGGGCAGGAAAGACAGCGCTGGTGCGAGGCATCGTCCAAGGTTTGGGTGTAGAAACGACCGCCGTCAGCAGCCCGACGTTCGTCATGATCCATGAGTATCAAGGACGCCTCCCCCTTGCCCACGTCGATCTCTACCGGGTGCGTTCCCAGCGAGACCTGGACTCGACCGGACTGCTCGATTATCTTTCCGGGGCAACCGTGACCGCAGTTGAGTGGGCGGACAAAGGCGCCTCTGTCCTTCCTTCGGATCGTCTCGAGATCGACTTGAGTCACAGAGCCGCTCGAGTCCGAGCAATCCGACTTCGAGCGACGGGACCAATGTCTGCCAGGCTCTTAGCGCAGGCCAAGAGGTGCTTGGGGAATGGGCGTGCGAAGAAGGCATCAGCGCGGCAACCCGCTCCAGCGAGAAAGGGACCAGCTCGGTTATGATCAGGCTCATTCTGGTCGGCACGCTACTACTACTGTGCTTGGCTTTCTTTCTTCAGAACCAGGAACAGGAAGTCACGCTCCGCTATTTCTTCGGGTTGTTTGAAGCCACGACACCGATCTACAAACCGATTCTTGCAGGATTCGCCGTTGGACTGCTTGTCTCTGGCATCTTGCTCTTTCCACCATGGATCAGAGGACGAATTGAGCTGAGACGTAAGACCAAAGCTCTGCAAGAAGCAGATGTCGACTTGGAACGGCTTCGCCAGTCGCTCGAAAAGGTGACCGGCCGTTCCCCTGCATCCGTTCCGCGTGACCCACGCCAAGATTCTCACGATGAGTGACACCGATACCTCGCCGCTCATGCGGCAATATCGCGAGATTAAGCGCGGCTATCCCGATGCCATTCTGTTTTTCCGCGTCGGCGACTTTTATGAAATGTTCTATGAGGATGCCCGGGAAGCGTCTGCGCTTCTTGCCATTGCTCTGACTTCTCGTGACAAATCGAGTACCGATCCCATACCGCTGTGTGGTGTGCCATATCACGCCGCGCAGGGGTATATTGCCAAGCTTCTCAAGTCCGGACGTACCGTGGCCCTGTGCGAGCAAATCGAAGACCCGAAGCTCGCGAAAGGGCTCGTCCGCCGCGAGGTGGTCCGTCTTTTCACGCCCGGTACGCTGGTTGACACGGAGCTTCTGTCACCTGGGGAATCGAACTTCCTTGCTGCGGTCTCAGTCGGCATAGTACCAAGCAGGCCAGGCCGACCGACGATCGGCCTGGCCTGCCTGGATGTGTCAACGGGAGAATTTTGGGTGATAGAGTTCGACGGTGAGCAGGCTCCGGCTCAGTTGCAGGATGAGCTCGCCCGACTGGAGCCGCGTGAAATCCTCTACGAAGCCGGCTCGGAGACGAATGTGAAGGCCTGGCTCTCCCAGTTGAATGGACCTCGCCTATGCGAGCAACCGTCTGTTTCTTTCGATCAGCGAGACGCGACCCTGACCCTGCAACAACATTTCGGCGTCCATTCCCTTGACGGCTACGGTTGTCGTGGTCTGACCAGCAGCATCGGAGCAGCCGGAGCGGTCCTGCAATATTTCCGCACAACGCAGCCGACTGCCTCACTCGCCCACATCCGCCGACTCCACACTCGTCGAGGCGGCGATGCAATGCACCTCGACAGCGCTACCATCCGTAATCTCGAGCTCGTTCGACCACTGGCCGTCGGAGAAAACCGATCGCCACGGGACCCAGCGACCGTCTTCTCCGTCTTAGACCGGACAGTCACAGCGATGGGCAGTCGCCTCTTGCGCGAATGGCTCATCAGACCTCTGGTGAACCGATTGGCGATCGAAGGTCGCCTCGAGGCGGTTGGTGAACTAAAAGACCGCCTCCAGCAACGGGTCCCGCTCCGAGCCACACTCAGACATATCCAAGACATCGCTCGACTGAGCAGTCGCATCGCGCTCGGCGTGGCGACCCCGCGGGAGTTGGTGGCCCTGAAGCAGTCCTTGAGTGCCTTGCCTGAACTGGCGTCGCATCTCCAGCCATTCCACGCTTCCATGCTGACCGCTCTAAATGAATCATGGGACGACTGCCGTGATGTGCAGGATCTCATCGAGCAGGCCATCAATCACGATGCACCGATGTCCGCGCGAGATGGCGGGATCATTCGAACAGGCTACCATGCAGGCGTCGATGAACTGCGGAAAGCGAGCACGGAGGGCAAGGGCTGGATCGCCTCACTTGAGGCGAAGGAACGAGAACGAACCGGGATCGAGTCACTGAAGGTTCGTTACAATCAAGTCTTCGGCTACTATATCGAGATCACCAAGGTCAATCTCTCGCGAGTCCCCGTCGACTATATCCGCAAACAAACGCTAGTCAATGCCGAACGATTCATGACCTCGGAGCTGAAGGAATTGGAAGAGCGCGTAAGCGGCGCCGAAACCAAATTGCTCGCTCTCGAACAAGAACTCTTCGACCAGCTCCGTAGTCGGCTGGCCAAAGAAGTCCCTCGTCTTCAGGCTATCGCTCAGGCTATCGCTCTGTTGGACGTGTTAGCCGGTCTGGCTGAGACTGCCGCCTTATATCGATATGTCAAACCGGTACTCGACGACTCCGGCACCTTGATGATTCGGGAGGGCCGACATCCTGTCATCGAACAGCTCAGCAGCGATCTGAGTTTCGTGCCCAACGATACGTTGCTGGACCGAGACCGAAATCGGCTCATAATTTTGACTGGACCCAACATGGCCGGGAAGAGCACCTACCTCCGCCAAGTCGGCCTCATCACGCTCCTTGCACAGATCGGCAGTTTCGTTCCAGCCACGGAGGCACGGATCGGTTTGGTCGATCGGATTTTCACCCGCGTCGGAGCCTCCGACAACCTCGCAGCCGGACAGAGTACCTTCATGGTCGAGATGGTTGAAGCTGCCCAGATTCTGAATGGCGCGACCGCTCGGAGCCTGATCCTGCTTGATGAGATCGGGCGGGGGACCAGCACCTACGATGGACTCAGTATTGCGTGGGCGATCGCTGAATACATTCAAGACCCCAACCATCTTGGCGCACGGACGCTCTTCGCGACCCATTATCACGAAATGACGCAATTGGAGGGGTTGCGAGAGGGAATCAGAAACTATCGTGTGGCGGTCCAGGAACGGGATGGCGACGTGGTCTTCTTGAGGAAAATCGTGCCGGGAGGGGCGGATCGGAGTTATGGCATCCATGTCGCCAAGCTGGCTGGACTGCCGGCTTCGGTGATCGATCGGGCCCAAGACGTCCTTGCTCGGCTGGAACAACCAGAATCGTCAACTCTTGATCTCGTTTCTCGTTCATCGGCGGAAGAAACCATTAGAACGTCTCTCCCTCATCCACATCCGATCATCGAAGAGGTCAAGCAAATCGATCTCTTCTCGATGACTCCCCTAGATGCTCTCAACCGTCTGGCCGAGCTGCAGCGTCGCGCTGCTGATGAGACCCAGAATCCCCGGCAATAAAAAAGGCGGTAGCCTTTTTCGGGGCTACCGCCTCTTACAAAAACCCGACAGGACTAAAATTACCTACCGCCGTTGTACTTCGCAGTCCAGGGAATCAAACCGCCGACAGGTTGGCCACCTGGCAGCAATACATCGTACTGCATCGGCAATTGGGCTCCGTCCGGCGTCTTTGGTGATGTATTAAGCTTTTGGATTCCTGCATAGCAGTCAGCATCCGTCACCTGATTCTTCCCCTGACATTCCTTTAATCGGAGAGCAGAGATACTGACGGTCTTGCTTGGAGTGCCGGCAGTTTCCGCAAGCTTCTTGACGGCGGTGATGACGCGATGGTTCTGCTCTGTCTCAACCACCGTAAATTCCACCAAATCCGTCGTGCTGCCGGGTGGCACTTCCTTGGCAGCAGCTGGTCCAGCATGGGGGCGGCCCATCTTCTTCAGCTCTTCCCACGGACCCTTGTCTGCATAGAACTTCACCGTCTTACCTGGATGAATCCTCTGCCAGAAGAGCCCGCTTTCGGCATTGCCGCCGAACACAGCAATATTGATCCAGACTGCCTCATCGTAGGGATCCAGAACGATCACCCGACCCTGTAACGTCGTCGGCTTGCTCATGTCTCCCCATTCAAACCGCTCCTGGAACGCCTCAATAGCCAGTGCGGTGGAGGCCACACAGACCACCAGCGCAACAGCGGCCATCACAGCCCAGCCTTGCTTATGAAACTTCATCATGAGGTCCCTCCTTCACACGTAAAGAAAGAATGATCGCTCAACAACGTCGATTACTTGAGCACCTTGAAGCCGGTGATGGTCCGACCATCCAGACTGACTTCCATGGCGACGAGTTCTTGTGACGCCTTGATGATCTGGTCCATGAGAGCCTTGTCCTTCACAGCCAGCCGCACGGTCGTCGCAGCATGGTACCACCCAGCATAGGGATTATTCTTCTCAGTTCCCCCGGTAAAGCCCCAGGCGCAGCATACGAACAAAGGATCTGGCGGCTTTACATCGAGATCAGAAGAGGAACGACCGGTCGGAGTCCCCGACGCTGGATCACCGGTATTCCAATATTGAATCCCGAACAGCAATTCACCATCTGGATTGTCTGCCCATTGGGACCAGACCCGACCCTTCAAGGTCTTGGTCACTTCAGCCTTCATAGGCCCGCCACCGACAATCTTTGAACCAGGACCAGTTGGACCAGCATCGTCGGCTGCAACAGCGAATTCGGCCGTCAGCAAGCCGAGCACAGAAAACACGGCAACGGCAGCTAGTATTACGACCCTTTTCATACCAAATCCCTCCTTCATGAAAGTAGCAACCACAAGATCTCTTATGAACACCTGTTTAAGTACGATGAAAAATCGAAACCAACTTCCCGGATCACGCAACCACGAGCGAAGGATTCCAGCCACCTCCTTTTGCTCTTCTTCGCAGCGCGTTCCTTTGGATGAGATTCGTTATCAAAAAAGCGAGCCAATCGTACTGAAATCACTAATACGTGTCAAGGAAATGTTTTCCCTGTGGATAGTTTGAAGTAAAAGCAATATCTATGTTTTAATTCAACTACTTATGAAGATATTGCGATTCTGCGTCTGGACGGGGTTTCAGTGGCAAATGAATCTTCTATTAGAGAATTCTCATCTATGCTCTTTGAGACTATGAGCAGGAAGTGGTCCGAGTCCTGTGATCGCTAAGCAATCCAATTTGAAGAGTTGACGCCCGACATTGAACATTTGCTCCTCATTCACACGATCGATGTGGGTCAACATTTCTTCCAGTGATGTCCGCTTGCCATGTGTGAGTTCATCCTTTGCGAGCTTGCTCATCCGACTATGGGAACTCTCCAAACTGAGCATCAAGCTCCCTTTCATTTGATTCTTCGCTCGCTCAAGTTCTTTCCTTTCGATGCCGTTGGCTCGCATTCGTCTGATCTCGCGGCAGATCAAATCGACGACCCGATCCACTTCCTTCTGTCTTGTGGCCGCATACACGGTGATCGTTCCACTGTCCGAGTAACCAGAGAGAAAGGAATAGATGGAGTACGCCAGGCCTCGTTTTTCTCGTACTTCCTGGAACAGTCGAGAACTCACGCTCCCGCCCAGGACACTGTTGAGCGCATAGGCTGCGTATCGGTCCTTATGGCCCGCCGGAATGCCCTTCAACCCAAGGCAAAGATGAACCTGTTCCAATGGTTTTTTCTTCAGAAGCACACCACCGTGCAGCTCCGGAGGACGTCGGCCATTTACGTAACTTCTTTTGGCTCTCCGGCTGTTACCGAAAAAGTGCACCACCATCGAATGGAGTTTGGCCTGTTCGAAGTTCCCTGCGACCGCAATGACGATCTGCGCCGGATCATAGTGCACGTCGACGTACGCCATCAAATCCTGTCGGCGCAGGCTTCGAATCGTCTCTTCCCGACCTAGGATCGATCGGCCCAGCGGGTGACGTCCCAGTACCTGACCCGTGTGGAGCTCCTGTACGAGATCTTCTGGATCGTCCTGGACCATCCGAATTTCCTCCAGCACAACTTGCTTTTCTTTCTCGACTTCTTTCGCGTCAAAGCGTGAGCGATAGAACAGATCGGAGAGCAATTCCAAGGCCCGATGGAGGTCCTGATCCAGAACCTTCACGTAAAAGGTGGTCGTCTCCCTGGTGGTAAAGGCGTTCATCTCGCCGCCGAGTGCGTCAATTTCCCGCGAAATCTCAGTAGCGGAACGAGACTCCGTACCTTTAAAAAACATATGTTCGATGAAATGAGAGAACCCTGATTGGGAAGGCTGCTCGTCCCGGGATCCGGTATTCACCCAAATCCCGACGGTCACCGATTTGAGTGTTGGTATCCTCTCGGTGACAACCCGAATGCCATTCTCAAGGACGAACTTGTGGTACAAGGCGCTCACCCGGCGGATGAGTCCTTGGCTCCGGCTCCGGTGGGGGCCGGCATGGTTTCCTTGCGACTCAGCCGGATCTTTCCCTGCCTGTCTACTTCCAGCACTTTGACAAGGATTTGATCGCCCTCCGCGACTTCATCGGAGACAGATTTCACCCGATGATGGGCGAGCTGTGAGATATGCACGAGTCCGTCGGTTCCTGGAAGCACCTCAACGAAGGCGCCGAAGTCCATGATCTTGCGAACCGTGCCCAGGTAGGTTTTTCCGACTTCGACCTCTTCCACGATCCGGTTGACCATTTCCTTGGCCTTCATGGCTGAGGCTTCGTCGATCGACGCAATTGTTACGACGCCGCTGTCCTCGACATTCATCTTCACGCCGCACTCCGCGATGATTCCGCGAATCGTCTTTCCGCCCGGACCGATGATTTCGCGGATTTTGTCCTGTTTCACCTTCATCGTGAAGATGCGCGGAGCAAAAGCCGACAGGTTCGGTCTTGGTGCATCGAGGGCCTTCTGCATGCAGCTCAGGATATGCAATCTACCTGCCTTGGCCTGTTCCAAGGCCTGATGCATGAGAGCCGGTGTAATTCCTCCGATCTTGATGTCCATTTGCAGCGCGGTCACTCCGTCCTTTGTTCCACAGACCTTGAAATCCATGTCGCCCAAATGGTCTTCCAGCCCAAGGATATCGGACAGAATCATTACCCGTTCCCCCTCCTTGATCAATCCCATCGCAATCCCTGCGACCGGTTCTTTGATCGGGACACCCGCATCCATCATCCCCAACGTCCCACCGCAGACCGTTGCCATCGAGGACGATCCGTTCGATTCGAGAATGTCGGACACGATCCGCAGGGTGTAGGGGAACTCCTCTTTGCTCGGAATCACCGGCTTCAGCGCTCGCTCGGCCAAGGCGCCGTGGCCGACCTCTCGACGTCCTGGCGATCTAAGCGGCCTCGCCTCCCCGACGCTGAAAGGAGGAAAGTTGTAATGGAGCATGAAGGTCCTGGTGTATTCCCCTTCGAGTGCGTCGATCCGCTGCTCGTCTTCGGTCGTTCCCAGAGTAATGACGGCTAGGCTCTGAGTTTCGCCACGGGTAAAGAGGGCAGATCCGTGTGCTCGAGGCAGTATGCCGACCTCACAGGTGATCGGACGAATGTCCGCGGGCCCACGCCCGTCCGCACGTGATCGTTTTTCAAGAATCATATTTCGGACTTCTGTATATTCCAGTCCGTGGAAAACCAGCTTCACATGTCGCTCGCGGTTGGGATCGTCGGGGTGCTTCAGTTTCTCGACCGCGTCGCTCATTAACTGATCCAACCGTTCCTGCCGCGCGGTCTTATTCGGAATCATGATGGCATCTCTGATCCCCTGGGCAACGAGTGTCTTGACCTGGCTCGCAAGCGCCGGATCAATCTGCTCCGTCATGACAATCCGCTTGGGCTTGTTGCCAGCCAAGACACGCAATTCATTGATCTTGGCGACGATCTTCTTGATTTCGGCATGAGCCAACTCGATGGCTTGCAGCATCGTGGCTTCCGGCAATCCGTTGGCGCCGGCTTCCACCATCATCACCGCATCGGCGGTCCCTGCCACCACGAGGTGGAGGTCGCTCTTCTCCAATGTCTCAAGATCAGGGTTGACGATGAACTGGCCGGCAACGCGACCGATCTTGACACCTGCAACAGGGCCATTGAATGGAATGTCTGAGACCGCCAGGGCGGCCGACGCCGCCGTAATCCCGATGACATCGGAAGATCCGGTCTTGTCGGCCGAGAGCACGGAGGCGATGACCTGAGTTTCGAAGTAGTACCCGTCGGGAAACAGTGGACGGATGGGACGATCGATCAACCGGCTGGTGAGGACCTCCTTTTCTGACGGACGGCCCTCACGTTTAAAATATCCGCCCGGAATCTTCCCGGCGGCATAGGCTTTTTCCTGGTAGTCAACAGTAAGGGGGAGAAAGTCAACGCCCGGCTTGGCTGTCTGGGATGCCACTGCCGTCGCGAGGACAATCGTGTCTCCGTACGTGGCCCAGATCGAGCCATCCGCTTGCTTGGCGACTCGGCCGGTTTCAAGTCGCAGGGTTCGTCCGGCGACATCGAGTTCAACTGTGTGTGCCATCGAGGGCCTCCTCTAGTTATGCCCCACAGATGCCCACGGAGAGAAACTTGAACGATAGAAGATTCCAGTTTCTGTCAGTGTTCACCTGTGCGACTGGTTCCTCTCGCCGTCGCGTATCAACGCGACAGCGAGACGCGCTTCTACTTCCTGATGCCCAAACGATCGATCACGGCGCGATAGCGGGCATCGTCGACATCGCGGAGATAGTCCAGCAGCCGACGACGGCGCCCCACAAGCGTCAGTAGCCCACGTCGCGAGTGATGATCCTTCTTATGCAGCTTGAAATGTTCCGTCAAGTATGTGATCCGGTTGGTTAAGACCGCGATCTGGACCTCGGGAGAGCCAGAGTCCGTACCATGTTGCCGATACTGTTTAATCACATCGGACTTTCCTTCTTTCAGCAATGCCATAACCTGCCTCCTCCTTGTCAGTAAACTTCGTGTTACGACTTCTGACTCATCAACACTTTTTCGATGCGTATCGGTTGAGACCGGCTTTCTCCAGACCGTCCAATCGCCACTAGCTGCCCTTGGCTATCATGGATACGGATCGGCATTCCTGGTTTCGCCTGGGCAACAGCTTCATGTCGGGCTACAATGTTCTCCGGAGACACCGGTATCCCATGCTTCACGCGGGCAACCGCCTGATCGTCCACCTCCACAGAAGGCAGCCGGTCCAGAACCTGATCCAGCGAGTGAAGATGCTGCTTGAGATGCCCTAGCGCGTGATGGGTCGCAACATCGTCAACTGTCAAGGTCTGATCAAGGCTAAATGGACCAACACGCGTCCGGACGAGCGATTGCAGATGTCCACCGACTCCCAAGACTTCGCCGATGTCCGCACAGAGAGTGCGCACATAGGTTCCCTTTGAACAGACAACCCGAATGGTGACGTCACGTTCGTGAATCGCCACCACCTCAAGAAGGTGGAGCATGACGGTTCGCGGTTCGCGCGCAATCGTTTTCCCAGCGCGCGCCGCCCTATACAGGGGAACGCCGCCGACTTTAACGGCGGAATACATCGGGGGGACCTGTTCGAGTGGTCCGCGAAATTGCGCTACAGCTGCGTATATCGCCGCCCGTGTTAGGGCCTCGATCGTCCGGCGTTCCAACACAGCTCCGGTCGCGTCCTGCGTATCGGTTGTCTCACCGAGTCGAAGCACGGCCTCATATTCTTTGTCCCATTCGACGAGATATTCAGAGAGACGCGTGGCTCGGCCGACAAGAACAGGCAACACGCCTGTTGCCATCGGATCGAGTGTGCCGGCATGTCCTACCTTCACCCCTCCCAGAAGATGACGCACCTTGGCGACGACATCGTGAGAGGTCCATCCTCCCTCTTTGTTGATATTCAGCACCCCGTCGAGGACCGCACAGTGTGGTTCTACATGTATCATCGATAGACTTAATGCGGGCACTACGTCGATCCGGTATGTCCGGTTGACGACCCGATTGCCCCTTCATCTTTACTCTGCAACTCGTCCAAGAGCCGCAAAACTCGATCGCCTCGCGGCCCACTCACGTCCTTCACGAAGACGATTTCTGGCAGATAACGGAGCGTCAGCCGCCGACCCAGTTCGCTACGGACAAACCCGCTTGCCTTAGCAAGTCCGGAAAAGATCTCACGCTCTTCAGATTTAGTCCCCATCGCGGTTACAAACACGCGGGCGATGCGTAAATTGTTCGTTAACTCGACGTCGGTGACCGTGACCGACCGGACTCGCGGGTCCTTGATCTTCCGCATGAGGATGTCTGCCACCTCCATGCGAATTTGATCCGCCACACGATCGGCCCGCTTGTAGCCTGCCTTCGTCATCGCCCCCATGCTCGAGCGGTTTCTGTACCGCCGCTCGCCGCCATGGACTTCATCACAACACATCAATCCGGGACTGGACAATCTCCACCGCCGGGGTCGCGCGAATTACGTTCAACGCTTGCTCCAATACTTGATGAACGTGCCGTGTTTCGTTCGCGACACACGCAAGTCCGAGTACTACCTTCTGCCACAAATCCTGTTCGCCGACCTCGGCAACCGACAGATTGAACCTGTCGCGTAGTCGATCTTTGAGACTCAAAAGTACTTGGCGCTTGTTCTTCAAAGACTGACTGCTCGGGATGAACAACTCAACCGTACAGAGTCCGACGATGATACTCACAGTCCAGCAGGCTCACGCCTCAGAGCTTCGCGGCGATCTTATCAATCGCGTACACTTCGAGAATATCGCCTGTTTTGATGTCGTTGAAATTCTCAATCCCGATTCCACATTCATAGCCCTGTTGCACTTCGCGAACGTCGTCCTTGAACCGCCGCAAGGACGACAACCTCCCCTGATACACGACGACATTATCGCGAATGACCCGGACCCCCGCGCTTTGTCGCGTGATGGTCCCTTCCAATACGTAAGAGCCAGCTACAGTGCCTGCCTTAGAGACGGTGAACACTTGGCGTACTTCGGCCCGACCGACCGTCCGCTCCTTCAGCGTCGGCTCAAGCAGTCCCTCCATCGCCGCCTTAATGTCGGCCATCGCATCGTAGATGATGGTGTACAGGCGGATATCCACACCTTCCTGTTCGGCGAGTGCCGCGGCTTTGGGCTCAGGCCTGATATTGAACCCAATGATGATCGCGTTGGACGCGGCGGCAAGAAGCACGTCAGACTCCGTGATGCCGCCGACACCGCTGTGAATGACACGGAGTTTCACCACATCCGTCGGCAGTTTCTCGACGCCTGCAGACAGGGCTTCCGCGGATCCTTGCACATCCGCCTTGATCACCAAGGCCAATTCCTTGACCGACCCCTCCTGGATCTTCGCGAAGAGATCGTCCAGTGACACCTTCCCCTGCCCTGCGAGTTCAGCCGCCCGTTGCTTCCGTGCCCGGTCTTCTGCAATCTCACGGGCGACACGTTCATCCTTGACCACCTGGAAGACATCGCCAGCCGCAGGCACACCCGGCAACCCGACAACCCCCACAGGAATCGAAGGGCCGGCTTCCTGTACCTTCGCCCCCATGTGTGACAGCAACGCCCGTACTCGTCCGCTGAAGGCCCCGACGACGAATGCGTCGCCGACATGAAGCGTGCCACCCTGGACCAACACCGTCGCGAGGGGTCCCCGCCCCCGCTCAAGCTTCGCCTCGACCACCGTTCCCTTGGCTAGTCGATGAGGATCGGCTTTCAATTCCAGTATCTCGGCTTGAAGTAAGATCATTTCCAAGAGTTGGTCTAAGCCGGTTTTCTGCTTGGCAGACACCTCCACCATAATAGTCTCACCGCCCCAGGCTTCCGAAATGAGCCCATGCTCTGAGAGCGCGTTTCTCACCCGATCCGGATTGGCTCCAGGCTTGTCGATCTTGTTGATGGCGACGATGAGCGGGACGGAGGCGGCCTTCGCATGATGGATGGCCTCGATCGTCTGTGGCATCACGCCGTCATCCGCCGCGACGACGAGGACGACGATGTCAGTGACCTTCGCCCCCCGAGCCCGCATGGCCGTGAACGCCTCATGGCCGGGGGTGTCCAGAAACGTGACATGCTTGCCGCGCACAGTGACGGTATAGGCGCCGATGTGTTGGGTGATGCCACCCGCTTCTCCCTCCGCCACCTTCGTTTCACGAATCGCATCCAGCAGCGACGTCTTACCGTGATCCACATGGCCCATGATCGTCACGACTGGCGGCCTGGGTTCAAGCTGCCCTTCACCCTCGGTCTGAACCAAGGCTTCCAGCAACTCTTCGCCGGCCTTCTCAACCGTCACATCGAGTTTCACTCCGCTCTCTTCGGCAATGATCCCGGCAGCATCCGTGTTCATCGGCTGGTTAAACGTCAACATCTGCCCCATGTCCATTAACTTCCGGACGATGTCGGCAGGTCTCTGACCGATCATCTCAGCAAACTCTTTGACCGTCATGCCCGGCGTGAGCTTGATGCTCTTCTTCCGTGGCTTGGTAATCTCCGCCAGAGTACTGTGGTGTGCGTGCTTCGCACGATCATCGCGACGTGGCTGAACAGGAATCGCGCGAAGGTCTTGCCAGCGCGCGGCATCTTCGCGAACAGCCACTTGATCGTCATCCCGTTGTCTGGCTATTTTGCGGCTCTTTTTCAGCTTGTCCTTGAGCCCCTCCGCCTCGATCGCTTCGAAGGCGACGCTCTTCTTCTTGCCGAGAACCGATTCGACGGTCGGTACCACCGCGGACGTGCTAGGAGATGCCTGTGTAGGAGACTGAACCGCGGCTGCGGGCCTGGTCATCGGCTCCAGATGAGGAACAATGGGCGTCTCGACGGGATGTGTGATCGTGAGAGAGCTGGGGGATTCTGCAGATGGAGCGATGAGACTCGATGACTCGCTTCCGACGAGCGCCGCTGCTCCCTCTTCAGCAGCACCCTCCTCTACTTTCTTTCGCTTAATGAGGATGCGTCGTTTGTCTGGTTTTGATTCCTCGGCGGCCGGAGCAACGTGCCCACCTCCCGCTTTTGCGATCGTCCCGTGGCCGGTGTCCTTTCCACGTTCAGCACGAACATCACCAGCCTCAGCCACGTGGCCACTCGTCTTGACCGAGGTCTTTGATTTGTGGCCCAGCTTCGCGAGCACTTTGTGGACCGTCTCCTCCTCGAGCGCACTGCTGTGGGAGGCAACGGGAATCCCCATCCGCTTCAACTCAGGGATGAGATCACGATTCTCCATCCCAAGCTGTTTGGCCAATTCATACACACGCATAAGTAGTCAACACCTTTTCGGCGTTACCCAGCATCCGACGCCTGAGATTCTTCTTCGGCTTCCCGCTCCTGCTTTCTGGCTTCTTCCTGCTGACGCTGGGCTTCGGCCTCCTCTGCCAATGCGGCCTTGATTTCCTTGTCTCGCTCCGCTTTTTCCTTTTCGTACTCCGTGGCACTGATGATGTCGATCTTCCATCCCGTTAGCCGTGCGGCCAAACGAACGTTCTGTCCGTTTTTCCCGATCGCGAGCGACAGCTGAGAATCCGCTACCACGACGAGCGCCGACTTTTTCTCTTCATCGATCCCGACTTTTTCGATCGTGGCTGGGTTCAACGCCTCGGCGATAAAGACGCGCGGATCGGACGTCCAGGTAATGATATCGATCTTTTCTCCCCGCAGTTCGCGGACCACCGCCTGCACCCGAGAGCCCTTGATGCCGACACAGGCTCCGACGGGATCGACCGCCTTTTCGCGGGACGTTACGGCGATCTTGGTCCGGTCGCCCGGCTCTCGCACAACGGACTTGATTTCCACGATTTTTTCCGTGACTTCCGGAACTTCCAATTCGAAAAGCTTCGCCACGAATTGCGGATGACTTCGAGAGAGAATGACCTGCACATCTTTTGGCGTCCGTCGGACCTCCAAGAGCATGGCCTTCACTCGATCGCCGCGACGATAGGTTTCTCGCGGGATCTGTTCTTGGATCGGGAGGATGGCTTCGGTCTTGCCCAAGTCCACCAGGTAGTTCCGGCGTTCCATGCCGAGAATAATGCCGTTCACCAAATCGCCCTGGCGGGTAGAGTATTCCTTCTGCACTGCCTCCCATTCCGCCTCACGGACCTTCTGGAAGATCACCTGCTTCGCCGTTTGTGCCGCGATTCGGCCCAATTCATCCATTTCGATTAAGGACCCGATCTCATCTCCCACTTCGGCTTCGCTGTCATACTGACGCGCTTCCTTCAGAGAAATCTCGGCTTTGGGATTGGTGACGGCATCGACGATAATTTTCTTCGACACCACCGAGATTTCTCCGGTCTTCGGGTCGATTTCAACTTGAATGTTTTCAGCTTGCCCGAACCGTTTCTTCGCCGCGGTCTGGAGCGCTGCCTCGATCGCCCCGATCACCCGGGACTTCTCGATGCCCTTTTGCCGTCCGATCTCATCGATCACTGCAATGAGTTCTCGATTCATAGATTACTCTCCACCATGCTCTCGTCGTCTCAACACTCCGCCTATCCGCGATTTAAAACGTCACCACCCGTCGTGTTTCGGCAATCTCGCCGAAGTCGAGGGTGATTGATCGCGGAGGCGGCGGCTCACTGATCGTCACTGTCACAGCTTGTTCGTTGACCTCCCCCAACACGCCAACGATCCGCCACTGCCCGTCAATCGGCTGCTTCAGCTTGACGCTGACTCGCATGCCCACCGCCCGGCGATAATCTTGGAATCGTTTGAATGGCCGATCCAGCCCCGGCGAGGACACTTCAAGCGTATAGGGATGGGGAAATGGGTCGCTGACGTCCAAGGCTGGACTCAACGCCACATGCGCCCGTTCACAATCACTGACGGTGACGCCACCCGGTTTATCGATATAAACCCGCACCACCGTTCGTGAACCCTGCCCCACACACTCGACGTCGACGAGTTCCAGACCCATCGTCCAGAGGATAGGGGACACGATGTCTTGCAGATGATCAACGACCGGTCGGGAGTCCTTCACCGACACCCCTAGCCTCGGCGCTCCGGATCGCAACTTCCAAGGTTCCAAGAGGCCAAACAAAAAAGTGGGCCAGAGCCCACTTTCGGTGCAGCACCATAGCATTTCACTCCGGTCAAAGCAAGGGGGCTACCCAGTCACACGCCTCAGGAGGGTCGCCAGTCGTTGAGTGATCGGACCGGGACGGCCTGTTCCAATCGCTTTGCCGTCCATCTTGACCACCCCGACCACCTCGACCGTAGTCCCCGTCAGGAGCACCTCGTCGACAGAGAAGAGATCCGCTTGAGGGATTGCACGTTCCTGGACCGGTATCCCGTCTTTTCGGGCAAGCTCGAGCACCACCGCTCTTGTGACTCCGGAGAGAATCAGAGGCCCTTCGGGAGCAGTAACGACAGCTCCTCCCTTGACCGCCATCACGTTGCTGACCGCGCCTTCGGTCACGTGTCCATCTTTGACGAGAATGGTCTCAAAGACCTCGGCTTGTTTGGCTTGCTGGCGGGCGAGGACATTGGCGAGCAGATTCACGCTTTTGATATCGCAGCGACCCCACCTGATGTCGTTGATGACGATCGCCGACACACCGGTACCCTTGATTTCTTCGCTCAGCGCGTGAAACTCGCGTATGGTCATGACAACAGTGGCCGTGGCATTCTCGGGAAAGGCATGATCTCGAGGTGCCGGGCCGCGAGTAATCTGCAGGTAAATCTTGGCCTCGGGATAGGCCGCCCGTTTGATTCCCTCAAGCACGTAGTGAGTCCACTGACTGTGAGAGTACGGTTGCGGAAGGTCGAGCGCTTTCGCGCTCCGTTCGAGACGGGCCAGATGGGCCTCTAGTTCGAACGGCTGCCCCCGGTATGTACGAATGACTTCGTAGACCCCGTCGCCGAACTGAAATCCCCGATCTTCGACCGAGACGGTGGCCTCGGCCAGGGGCATGAACCGTCCATTGAGATAAGCGACGTCCGGCATTGTCACTTTCCCTGGTTCGGCGACCGGTCGGACACGACGACTTCGAAAACGCGCCGATCTTCAGCGGTGAATTTCCATCCCATCCGCTTTTCGAACAGCACCGAGTGAGTCCCTGGTCGAACCGCCTGAAACTCGAACGTTCGCTCTCCATTATCGACGGCATTATTTCCCGCTACGCGGAAGTAGTCGTCCGCCACTAACGCAAGCGCCGTCGGATCATAGGTCGGAACCCAAAGCTCTCCCCGAGTTCGGTCTTCCCAGAGATGAATGTAGATAGGGCAGTCCAGTACGGTTTTGATGATCCTCGCATCATGCGGCGGTGTGGTTCCATCCATGTCGCGACTCGCGCTCACGTTCATCGCACTCTTGAACGCGACGGAACTTCGTGCACGCTACACCTTGCGGCGTGGACCGATAAAAATCTCTGCGCCTTCGACTCGAACCTCGTAACTCCCGATACAATACCCGCCGCCATCGATTCCTCGACCGTTCCGAACGTCGAAGGCCAAATCGTGCCAGGGGCATGAGACAATGAACCCTTTCAGTCGCCCCTCATTCAATGGGCCTCCTTCGTGCGGACACACATTGTAGATTGCGTGGTACTGCCCGTCGACATTGAACACGGCAATCGCTCGATTATTCACCGTCACGACCTTCGACTGCCCGGGAGGAATATCCTCCACCCGCGCGACTGCCTGAAATCCATCTGTCACGAAGTACACGCTCCCTTTTCGTCTGCTTGGCACAGTCCTGGCTACATTCGAAGGGTGTATTTCAACTCCATTCCGGTCGTAATACCGGCCTGTTTAATGAAACCCGCTTCGGTTTGGAGAACGTAGCGGACCGGATCCGGCGAGTCTCCATACCAGGGGCACGGATCACGTTCACAGGGAGGAACCGTCTCCATCATCCGCACAATCTGATGACTCTCATCAACCCACATAACGTCGACGGGAAATCGGTACCCCTTCGTCGTGATTCGATGGGGGCCGGTTGACTCGAAGATATAAAGCATTCCGCTGTTAGGTGGCAATGTCTCTCGAAAAGCGAGACCGAACAGCAGCTTCTCCGGTGTATCCGCCACTTCCGTTTCCAGTTCCTTGCCGTTCGGGAACGTGACGATGATAACACTCGACTCCTTCCGGTCGACCAGGAAGAGGGAGACACTCATGAGGAGGATCGCGAGTAAAATGAGTGTGACGATCCGCTTCTTTTTCTGTTCACGATCCCCTGTTTGCATGGCTACCACTATATTATAAAAACTGCCCCGCCTCTCAGTGCATTTCTGGGCCCAAAGGCCCATGATATCAGGGGATCTAGGCCTTCTGTGCGAGGCCAGTTCTGTTGACTTAGAAAAGAACGGCGGACTAGAATGACGCCTGCGTCGAGTCACGCACTATGGTCGTGGCGAGGCGGTCTTGTCAACCGTGTTCGTCCCATTGTGGTGAGAAGGAGGCGAGGGTCATGGCACTGCTGATTACCGATGAATGCATTTCCTGTGGAGCCTGCCTACCCGAATGTCCGAACGAGGCAATCTTCGAAACTCGCAGCGATGCAGAGGGAAAGGGGAACCACGTCGGCGATGGCCAGGGAGTTGGCGACAATATTTATGTTATTACCCACGACCGCTGCACCGAATGCGTCGGTCACTTTGACGAACCGCAATGCGCTGCCGTCTGCCCAGTCGACAATTGTTGCATTTCAGACCCCGCATACGCGGAAACAACGGATGTCCTGCTCGAGAAAGCAAAGAAGCTCAATCCGGACAAGAATATTGATCCTGCGAAGGTCTGGAGCGGAGTGCGGAACTAACTCTGTCATAGATCAGCGATGAGAGCCCTGCTTCTTTGGTGAGAGGCAGGGCTCTCGTATTTTGATCTCCCTACCATCCAATTCGGTCTTTTGGTAGCTTTCTCGTCGTCCTCCCTGTAAGATTGAATTGGAGGTTATTTCTGCTGAACCACCCGGCTCCCGTTTTCTTCGGGGCCTTCACGCATTGCTCACCGCTCGTATGGAGGTGACACCATGCGGCATCGATGGATCCTCGTTGGAGCCCTTGCTTGGCTCCTCACCCTCCCAGCGCTGGCTTCGGCCAGTACCGGCGACATCGGGACCATCATCGAAAAGTTCGTCGTCCGGCAGTTCCCTGATGCGGCCAGCCATTATTGGGTGATCAACGAAACCCAGTGGGACGGAGATGAGATGATCGTTGACGTGCACACGATCGTGAAAGAGCGGCGAAACACAGAACCGACGTTAAGCCGTTTCTTACTCCTGATTGTCGCGGGAGAGATCAAAGGCAGTCAAAATGTTCCGCTTGAGCCAGGGGCCGACTGTCGAACTGACGAAGAGGCCTGAGTCTCTCCCCTCTCGCTCTCATATTTGCTCCCGAAATGACACCGCCCCCTCCGCTGGACAGCGGAGGGGGCGGTCTTCATTTTCGCCGGTCGCGAATGCCTACTTCAGCATGAGTAACTTGCCACCAACGTGAGCGGGATGCAGGTGGCAGCGATATCTCAACGTGTTGCCCTGCGTGGCATAGAACAAGTCGCTGGTCGGAATACCAACATACTTGGTCTCCCCCGGCTTCAACACGAGTTGGGCCTTCAGTACGGTAGGAGCTGCTTGCGTCTCATCGGCTGTCAACAGGAAGCCGTGCTCACCAGTTGAGTTATTGGTGACCTTGATGACAACAGGACGACCTGGACGGACTTTGAAGTCAATCGTTGTCATAGGCGGGTACCATGTTTTCATATTGCCGATCTCGATCGCATACAACTCAGCATCCACATCCAATTCTTTGAACGGTTGGCCGACGACCGAACCGGTTTCCAGATCGCCAACCTCCACACCGCCCGCCTGGTGGGCATACGCCCCCGAGGCTGCAGCGAGAACCATAACCAGGCCGAAGAAGACCAATGCTATCGTCTTGCCCATGACCTACCTCCTTAAGAAGAAGAAGAGATGTGATTAGGTTGGTGAATGACTACCGCCACGCTTGAGTGACCATGACCGTCTTGCTGACTTCTCTGCCTCATGAACTCGTACAAATCCTTCTACAAAGAGGGGACTCTTATAGCACAGCGATCAAAATGGAAGCAAGACGGTTATTCGAGATAGTAGCCCGAATGAGGATCTGCTACCGTCCCTGAATTATCAACAAGTCCCACTATGCATTTTCAATAACTTACCTGACTAGCGTCGGTTCGGGCTGGGGATCGAGAGTCCCAGACCCCATTAATAGATCGAAAGGCGCATAGTCGTCGGTGAGTACCACGCCAGAAGGCCACGGGTGCGTACGGTGAGTGTTCAAGAGCGCGAGAGCTTCTGGTGGGAGTCGATCCTGCTCGACGAACGCCCCCACTTTGTTCGCGAGTTCGGCGAAGTCTTGTCTCTCGAGGGGCGCACCAGCAAAAAAGATCAGATTCTCTGCCCGAGTCTGCGCCGACTTCCAGGGTCCCTTGACGGCATACGATTCGATCTGAGCGAAGGACCGACTCATCGTCTGTACGACCGCGCTGGCTCGTAAGAGATCTCCGCCTTCCCCCAACGAGGCAAGATTCACCGCCACGATTCCATCCGGCGCGAGATGGCTTCGCAGCTCGGCAAAAAATTCCACGGTTGTGAGATGGAACGGAACCATGTGGCGTGCAAAGGCGTCCACCCAGATCAGGTCGTAAGTTCGGTCGGTAGCCTGTAAGAACGCTCTCGCATCCTTCACGTAGACGTGGTGCTCCGGCGGAGCCTGGTACGAAAAAAACGTCTCGGCCATGCGCACCACAGTGGGATCAAACTCCACCACGTCCAATTCAAGCTGGGGCCATTTGTGCGCGAGCCATTTCGCCAAGGATCCGCCACCATGACCAAGGATAAGCCCCCGTTTCGCATCAGGGACCCAGGCCAATGAGGCTACCATCAGTTGACTGTAGGGAAGAAACAAGGTAACCGGATCCGCCTTCCACATGACCGCGTGGAAAGTCCGGTCCAGCACCAGATAGCGAAACAGGTCGTCGTCGCGAATCCGAACCTGCTGATAAGGACTGTCTTCTTGGTAGAGGGGGGTCTTCAACACCTGCATGGGATGCAGCGCACCAGCCACCAGGCCTGTCGCGCATGCAACCAGGGTCAGTCTCATCCGGGGTCGAGCCGATGTCGTTTTCAAAAGCCACGAGAGACCGAGCCCGAATTGGACCGCTCCAAGCCAAGCCACCAGCGCGTGGCTGCCGATCCATGAAAGCAGATAGAACGCAGTTCCCCACGTGCCGAGAAGACTTCCCACTGTGGAGAGAGCAATCATACGACCCGTGTGACGGCCGAGATAATTGAGATCGGAGATGGCAATCCTCAACATGGCCGGCAGCACCCCGCTCAATCCAAATGCCGGTGGCGCCAATAGAACAGAGGCTGCGACACAGGGTCCCCATCGCGGATCGTCAATTGCCCCTGCCACTTTGAACAATACCGGCTGACCGACCCACGCAATAAGAAAGGTCCACGTTCCCGAGAACAGCAATAACCAGGCGAGAACTTGGCCCCCGGGATGACGGTCTGACATCCAACCGCCGAACGCATACCCGCTGCTCATCGCCGCAAGGATGACCCCGATGAGGGCTCCCCACACAAACAGCGAGTTTCCAAAGACGGGTGCCAAGAGTCGGCTGCCCAATATCTCCAATGCCATAACAACCGCGCCGGTCATCAACGCGGTCGCCAGAAGGAACCAGCGGGGGATAGGAGCAGAAGCTGTTTGGGCAGTCATAGAGCAGGAACAAAAGGCGAGACGACCACAGGCACTCGAGCACGCGGGAATTCGGACTGCTCGATCACAGGCCGCCCCAATTCTTGAAATAGCGAAGGAGATCCCGCACGGAGAGAATGCCGCTCACTTGACCGTCCTCTGTGATGGCAAGATGGCGAATCCCATGTTCCGCCATCAGATCACTGGCATCATGTGCGGATCGAGCAATGTCGATCGTGATGAGGGGTCGGCTCATAACCATGTGAACCAATGTCTCATGCGCAAGTTTCGATTCCGCCATACACCGGCGGACCAAATCCGATTCACTCACGATCCCGCAATAGTCTCCATGGTCCTGTACCAGCAGGGCCCCGACTTTGGCTTCGCGCATGAGCTGCGCCGCCTCCAACAGACTGGCGTCTGGACTGATCGTCTGCAACACTCGCTGCATCAACATTGCGAGGGGCCGTTGGATGGTTCCACTGTGGATGGGCATGACACTCTTCTCGAATGAATGAGGAAGGCATAGTACTCAAGCATTCTTCATCCTGTCAACGAAACACCGGCCCCTACGGTTGGCTTGAGCGCTTCGATAACTTCATTGCCGGATCGGTGGGCGGTTGCTATACTGCCGCCAAGTTGGTCAAGGCCCGATAGGAATTTCATTTGTATGCATATTAGCGTCATCGGAACGGGATACGTAGGGCTCGTCACAGGGGCCTGTTTTGCCGAGTTTGGTGTCAATGCCACCTGCATGGACACCAATGCCAAACGGATCGGCAAACTCGAAAAAGGGCATGTTCCATTTTATGAGCCCGGGTTGACGGACTTGGTCGCGAAAGGCATCAAGGAAGGACGACTGAGCTTTACCACAGACGTCGCAAAAGCTGTCGAAAAGGCGCTCGTCATTTTCATCGCAGTCGGCACTCCCCCGCGAGGCGACGGATCGGCCGATCTCTCCTATGTGGAAGAAGTGGGCCGCGGCATTGCCAAGAACATGACGGGATATAAGGTCATCGTGACCAAATCGACCGTACCGGTCGGTACGGGAGAGACCTTGCGGAAGGTCATTACCGCAAGTCAGTCTGGCAAATTTCAATTCGATATCGTGTCAAATCCCGAATTCCTCCGTGAAGGGTCGGCTATTGAAGACTTCATGCGACCGAATCGGGTGGTCATTGGGGCAGAGAGCGAGCAGGCCGTGGCCATTTTAAAGGACCTCTACCGGCCCCTCTATTTGATCGAGACCCCATTCGTCGTCACGGACATTCCGACCGCAGAAATCATTAAGTATGCGTCAAACGCCTTCCTGGCGACGAAGATTTCGTTCATCAATGAAATTGCGACGCTGTGCGAACGGGTCGGGGCAGATGTGCAGATGGTCGCCAAGGGGATGGGGCTGGACCACCGCATCGGATCCAAATTTCTGCATGCCGGTCCCGGCTTCGGTGGATCGTGCTTCCCGAAAGATCTCGCCGCTCTGATCCAAACTGGAGAACGGCTCGGCTACTCCGCGCTGATCGCGAAAGCTGCGTCGCAGGTCAATAACGAGCAGCGGCAGCGGATGGTGGAGAAAATCCGGGAAACGGTCGGGACCCTGAAAGGAAAGACCTTTGCCCTCCTGGGTCTGTCCTTTAAACCAAACACGAATGACCTGCGCGAAGCCCCCGCGCTCGCGATCGCACAGATCCTCATAAAGCAAGGAGCTGCGATTCGCGCCTATGACCCGGTCGCCCTCGAGGAGGCGACTCGTACCGTGAACGGTCTCGTGCCCTGTCGGGACGCGTACCACGCAGCTGAAGGAAGCGATGCGTTGATTCTGATGACGGAATGGAACCAGTTCAGAAACTTGGATTTCGAGCGACTGAAGGCTCTCGTGAGGAAGCCGGTACTGTTCGATCTTCGGAATGTGTACGAACCAACCAAAGTTGCAGCCTTTGGGTTCCTCCACGTCTCGGTAGGACGACCCAGCAAGAATCCTTCGACGCCTCCCTCACCTCTTTGACCGAGCATTAGGTCAGTCTCGGAATTTCCGCCTTTACCTCATCCTTCGGCTTTGGTTTGTACCCCATTCGATCCAATACTTTCATGATCCGCGTTTTCAGCCGATCGTCGGCTTCGGCAAGAGCGGTGGCGAGGGGTTCGACCGCGGGCTTTCCGATTTTCCGGATAATTTCGGTGACAGATTGTCGCAGTTCATCTTCCTCTGACACCAACAGTGGTACGAGAGACGGGACTGCTGAACCACCGATCTTGATCAAGGAATCGTAGGCCCGCTGCCGGACGTCGCCCACATCATCCGTCAACGCCTCGACCAACGGTTCTACGGCGCGCGTTTCTTTGAGTTCACCAAGGATTTCCGCCGCATATTTCCGATTGAGCCAATGGGGATCCTTGAGATCCAACAGCATGGCGTCGGCCTTGGCGGC
Source organism: Nitrospiraceae bacterium (assembly GCA_035623075.1). Lineage (NCBI taxonomy): Bacteria > Pseudomonadati > Nitrospirota > Nitrospiria > Nitrospirales > Nitrospiraceae > Nitrospiraceae bacterium. The sequence continues at coordinate 96,120 of DASPUC010000024.1, forward strand.
GTTGGGGTCCTTCGCACGGATCTTGAAGCTTTTTGCAATCCGGCGCCCGCCTTCCTCCACGACGCGGATCGTCGCACCATCTCCCACTTTGATCTGTTTCAGATCTTCAAGCGCTTCTTCAGCGACATCCAACAGAACGGTTTTCCCGTCGTAGGCCAACAGTTCGACCTCGAGTTGCTTCGCCTCAGGATTGACGGCCACAACCCGTTCCGTCACCAAGTTGAATCCGTCCTTCTTGAGGCCCCCCTTGGGACCAATTTGAATGAGTTTCGCTGGAGCTTCGTCCGCCATGATGTGGTTCCTTTACGTCCAAAAAGAGATGATTACTTTGCTTTCCACCCCAAACTTGCCAACACCCCTTCGACCGTCTCCTGCACCATCGTGTTTTCGTCTTCTAGCAACGGAAGCAATGGATCGATCGCCTGCTTCGCGCCCAATCGCGCAAGCGACTCCGCCGCGTTTCGACGCACCAGCCAGTCCTCGTCCTTGAGCGATTCGATCAACGGCGGGATCCCCCGTTGATCGCCAATCTTACCCAATGCCTCTGCTGCATGCCGCCGCACCATCCAATTGTTACCCATCAAGCCGTCGATTAACGCGTCCACCGCCCTCGTGTCACCGATTTTTTTCAGCACCCTCGCGACATCCTCACGTAATGTACTGTCGGTCAGGGCCTCGATCAACCCCGGTACGGCACGGGAGTCGCCGATCCGCTCGAGCGCCCACACAGCGGCGGTCCTCACCGCTCCGTCTTTATCCCTCAGCGCCACAACCAACGGATCCACCCCACGCGGGTCCTTGAGCTTTCCTAGTCCCGATGCCGCTTGTTCACGAACGGCCCATTCGTCATCTGTGAGGGCCTCGATCAATGGATCGACTACCGAAGGCCCGATTCGGACGACGGCACTCGTCGCCGCTTCTCGAATCAACATATCCTCGTCCGCCATCAGGCCGATGAGCTGAGGCACAGCTTCCTCACCGATTTGTCCGAGACTGGCAATGGCATGGTCGCGGAGTGCCTCGTTGTCGTCGCGCAAGGCCGAAATCAACTGTTCGATGCGATCCGCCCGGGTCTCGTCATTCATCGTGGTGCGATCCTTCCTGACTCGCCGTCTGCTCTCCGTCGAGGGCTGCGAGTTTATCGGCAATCAAGCCGGCATTATACGCCACCAAACCGTCACGGTCGGTCCTCAGCCGTTCGAAGAGGTCCCGATGCGGGCGGAGAACATCCACATCCTTCACCTTCGCGAGCGCCTCCATGGCATAGACCCGGAGCGGACGGATGGGAATCGCCTCAATGTATAATTCAGCCGGCCGAGCATCCCCGATCAGTCCCAGCGACTTTAAGGCTAATTCTTTAACCCCGGTATCCTTGTCGACTTCCAGCCGTTTCATCAGAGGACCGACGGCGCGGACGTCGCCGATTTTCCCCAGCAAATCAGCCGCCGCTTCGCGCACCAGCCAATCGTCGTCTTCAAGATACTCGATCAAAATTTCGACGCTGGGCCGACCGATGTTGAGGAGCTCGATCACCGTCGCCATGCGGGCTTCCTCCCGTTCGCTGGCTCCTTCGACATCGCGCAGAGCGTTGAACCGTTGATCGATACATTCGCGAATGGCTCCCAATTTCTTGAGCGTGCGCACGGCCGTCTCGCGCACCGCCAGCTGTCCCATCGCGTCGATGAACGCATCCGCGGAACGGGGATCGAGGAGTTGTTCGAGCATCGTGGCCGCCAAGACCTGCGCCTCCGGGTCGTGGTGTTTCAGCATCTCACACAGTGAGGGGACCGCATTGGGAATCGCTCCTAATAACTGTGAGGTCACCGTCCGCACCCGCTCGTCCTTTGCTTCATACAACAAGGACACCAGTGCCGACGCAGTGTCTCGGTCCAACACTCCCGCCATTTGCTCCAATGCCGACGCACCGGCTCGCTGAACCTGTTCGTCGGTTTCGCGGAGTAACTTGACCAACGGCACCCCGGCCTGCGGATCCTTCACGCGCGCCAACATGGCGGCCGCCTCTACCTTCAGGGCTGGAACACCTGTTTCCACCGCATGCACGAGAGCGTGGACCGCCCGCGGCCCACCAGACAAGCAGGCAGCTGTGGCCCGCATCCGCCGCCAGTCTTCTTCATGGACCAACTCGCCGACCAGCGTCTCGATGCTTTCTTTCGACATAGCATTCGCTCCGGCGCGAAGCACAGGGCGAGGGAACAAGAGCGAAAATCAGTTTTCTCACCTGGACCTTTTCGCTTCGTCCCTCTGGCCGATCCAGCTCAGACACGACCAGGCCGCCAGCCCACCTTTGTCAACGTGTCCTTGACGTGGTACCGAAGATTGTCATCCGCTTCCTGCGCTAACATCGTCAGCAACGGTGCGATCACGACATTGCCGAATCGCACCAGTGCCGCAGCCGCATCCGCGCGAGTGACCGTATGACGCATGGCATCGAGCAGTGTCGGCACTGCTGCTTCATCCCCTATCACGCCTAATGCTCGGGCTGCTGCACCCTTGGCGACCATTTCTTCATCCCAATGATCTCCACAGCCATCGACTGCCCGGGAAACTTCCGGTCGATCGACGCCGTTCAGCACATTGATCAGGACCGGAACTGCGCGTCGATCGCCGATCTGCCCGAGAGATTCCACGGCGAGCGGCCGCAAGCCCGGCTCTTTGATGACCACAAACAAAAAATCGACAGCTCTGGCATCCCCGATCTGACCAAGCGCGCGGACTGCGTCTTCGCGGATAGCTGCATCGCGATCGTTGAAAAGTGCCGATAATAACGGTTCGACTGCCGACGCTGATCGTGTCTTCCCCAAGGCTTCCACGGCATGGAGCCGCACAAGCCACTCGGAATGAGTCAGCGCATTCAAGAGAGAGGGGATCGCAGCATCGCCGATCGCCGCCAGCGCTGCAGACGCCTCCTCGCGAACCGCCTTGACCTTATCTTGGAGTAACGGAATCAATGGTTCAATAGATTCGAGGGGTTTGATGCGTCCCAGGGCCTTCGCCGCATGCATGCGAACGATCCAGTCAGGGCTGTTGAGTGCCGTGATTAACGGAGCCGCCACGCGCGCATCGGCAATGACAGCCAAGGCCGCTGATGCCGCTTCCTGGATAGACAGGTCACGATCGTTGAGACAGTTCGCCAGGGCTGTCACCGCCGACTCGCCCAGAACTGTTAGAGCGCCGATTGCCGCCTCGCGTACTGCCCGGTCGGAATCGCGCAGGAGCGTGACCAGCGGTCCCACGGCCCGGGGATCGCGAAGGGCACCGAGTGCGGTCGCGGCATCCTCCCGGATCGCCCAGTCCTCATCCTGGAGCGCCGCAATCTGTTCGGCAACCGCGTCTCCCATGGTCCTCCAAATGTCGGATCGAGTACCCTAACACAGCCATTTTCCAGGGGTCAACGGAAGGGCTGTCGATGACTCATCGCGGAGATTTTGAGCCATTCATTCAATTGACAGCCCCTGTACCCCCTCGCTACCATCACGTTCCCAATTCACTGGCTCCCTGATGATAACCCGCTGTCAGATAACGCAACCCCTACAAACTTTCTTGTAATGGAGGTCCCGATGATTACGACGAATTTCGTTCTGAATAGAAATGTCCTGACGATCGTGCTCCTCCTAATCGGGTGCCTCGTCCCGTTCGGGACTTCAGCAGGGGCCTATGAGGTCTGGCTAACAGATCAATCAGACACGGGGAAAGAAATCGGAGGCTTACTGTATGTCTATGACGGGGCCCAACTGGCGGCCAATCCGACAACGGCAAAACCGACCGTGACGATCGATTTAGCCGGGGACGTCAACAAGCTTTGTGAAGAGGCAACCAAGAAAGCCGTCCGTCGTCCCCACATGCTGTTCTTCACCAAGGATCAGTCCCATGCCATCGTCTCGTTCCTCAGCGGGCACGTGCTCTTCATGGACGCAGCCACCAAGAAGCCTGAAGCCTGCCTCTCCATGGGAAAGAACGTCCATGCGGCCTGGCCGACGCCCGATCAGAAGATGACCATCGCAGCCAACATCGCTGAAAAAAAGTTCATCCGCATCTGGACAGACTATGCAGCACATAAGTTTACCTTCGATGCTGAGAAGGATGTGATGAATCTGGCCTTGTTGGAAAGCGGTGAGCGACCGGATACCGCGCCCATTTGTCCGATCACCGAGGCATCCAGCAAGTATGCGTTCATCACGCTTCGGGGCGGCGGCTTGCTCGTCGTGGACGTCACGAGCACGCCCATGAAGGTGGTCGCAACCTTGGACAATAACCAGATCCATCCAGCCGGATGCGGCGGAGTCCAAGTCGATAGCACGATGTACATCAACTCCGGCGGAGGCTGGCCGATTGCACCGCTCTCCTACGACGTCTATGCGTTGGATCTGTCGGACTTGCCGAAGTCTGTCTCAGCAAAATTGGTGTCGCAGCGCGATCAGAAGTTCGCCGATTCCCATGGCATGGTTGCGGTCGGCAGGTATGTGTGGAGCGCGGATCGCGCGGGAAACGATATCGAGATTATCGACACGCTTACCAACTTGAGTGTCAACTCCGTCGATTTGGTAACGGATGCCAACAAGGACCCGGCGCCTGATTTGATGGATGTGTCACCCGACGGCCAGTATGTCTTCGTCGGCTTCCGTGGTCCCACCCCGTTGACCGGTAATGACAAGACCGTTAACAACGCAAAAGGAACTATCCCGGGGATTGGCGTCGTGCATGTGGATGCCGGCGGAAAAGTCGGTTATTACAAAGGGCAGGCGGCGATCACCAACATGAAGGACGGGAAAGAAACGGCGGACAATCACGGCGTCGCGGTCCGAAAGTAGTCGTTGGCTTTCAGCCGTCAGCCGCGGACAAGGAAAAGATCACAGCCGTCACGAGATGATTCTTGCCGACAGGTGATGGCTGACTGCTTCCCGGCGAGAGTATCATCGAGCCAAATCGCCTGACGGACCAAAGCGACCGGTCTCGCCCAGCGGGCGATCGACACGGAGATTGTCGGCCTGGCTGGAGTCTGCCGTGTAATCCTCCGGCGGCAGAGTCCACCCGAGTTTCTCCAGTGTTTCAAGGACCAACTGTCTCAACGCATCCTTGGCCGTTAAACGGACCGAGGCATAGGAGAGGACTCGCTCACCTTCCGCACCGATCTCCGAGGCTTTGGGATCGTAGAGAAACGAGATCAACGGCTCAATCGCCGCATCACCGATGACTGCCAGAGCCGCCGCCGCTTTTTCTCGCAAGACACCATCTTTCAACAGCATGATCAAGTCGGGAATCACTCGCGGATCGCGGAATTGACCGAGCGCCGTCGCCGCCGCTTCCTTGATGAACGCATCCTCGCTGACGATGCACCCGGGCGTCGGCGTGCCATCCTGCCTGATCCCCTTCCCTTTTAACGCATTGAGCACGGGCGGCAACGCACGAGCATCGCCGATCATGCCCAGCGAGGCGATCGCATGCCGTTTGACCGCGCCGTCTTTCATGGCTTCGATGAGCGCATCAATCGCTCGCGGATCGCCGATTTGCCCCAACGCAATCGTCGCGTCTTCCCGAACAGCACGATCCGGATCTTTGAGCATCGCAATGAGCGCATCGACCACCCTCGGTTCGCGCACCCATGTGCGGCCGATTTGATAGTCAGTCGTCATCCCGCCAAGGGCTCGCGCCGCGTGACATCGCACGACGAAGTCTTTGTCTTTCAATGTCTCGATCAGCGGATCCACCGACGCCTGGCCGATATAGACGAGGGCCGTGCCGGCCGTCTCGCGCACAATCTTGGATGAATCACGGAAGAGTTTGATCAAGGCCGGCACAGCGGCGGAATCACCGATCTTGCCTAGGGCCTCAGCCGCCGCGCTCTTCACCGCTCCATCACGATCACGGCAGGCGACGATTAATGCCTCAACGGCCTTCCGGTCCTTGAGTTCGCCGCACGTCTTTGCCGCATGTTCCCGGACTCGCCACCGGTCGTCTTTCATCACTGCGATCATGCGATCGAGGACCGCAGGCTCCATCCTGACGGCGGCGTCGACGGCTTGGTTGCGAACTTCCATGATCGGATCGTTGAACAACGCGATCACGGCCTCCAAGGCCTTGGGTCCACCGATCTTGGCCACACCTAATCCGGCATGGGCCCGCACCGACCAATAGTCATCGCTACAGGCGCTGACCAGTGCCTCGAGACTCTTCGGATCGCCGAGCTCAGCCAACGTCTTTGCTGCTTCCTCGCGGGTGGCATCATCGACGTCTTCCAACGCTTCCAGTAAATCGTCGAGCGTGTGTGTCATCGTCACGTTCTCCACTCAGTATTGATAGTCTCGTTGCCCGCCATGCGGGTAGGTCCGCGAGCAGCGAATCGTCAACGTCTGTGTTCCGCGTCCACCGACACATTGGTCGAGGGAGGCGGCATACTCTACTTTCCCCTCCAAATTCACTCCGAATGGAAAATCAAACGTAAAGCTGACGAACTTGTATTTCCCCGGTTTGAGCTTGAGGGCACGGGCTTCCGTCGTCTTGTAGGCATCCAACGATTCAGGATCCGAGGCGTAAATGGAGGGAGTGACGCCGGGAACCTGCCACCACGTGGGTGGCTCCAGAACTGTCGCATCGATTGTGATGACATGTTCCTGCAGGTAGGCTGCCGGCGGACCGGCAATCGCCGAAGGACCCATCATTGTAGTCAGGAGAAGTCCGATTCCCGGTACGACCCATCGCATCACATGCTCGTCAATAAGGCATTGCATGACGCATTACTGTTTTGTAGATGGCGAGATTGGAGCCGCAGAGGCTGTTTGAAAGATTTCTTCAATGGCATGACTTTCCCACTCCGTATGGGTCTCCAGCCCCAACGTCCGCATCACCGTAGCCCCTGTATCCAAAATCGAAACCGGTTGGTGAATCGCATACCCATGCTTGATCCCTATGCCTGAAGCAATCCAGGGAAGCAGTGGAACCGTGCCGTCAGCCTGTTCTCCGCCGGCGTCTTTGCCTTCCGCGCTCAAGGAGGTCACAAACACCGTCGTGCGTTTCAGCATGCCCTGTTCTTTGTAAATATCCAACACCGACGCCATGGCATTGTCCACGGTCTTCAAGGCTTGTCGGTATTCCTTGGATCCCCACCCATGGGCAACACCCACTCGTCCCGCCTCGGGCAGATGCACGATGAGAAAGTGCGGGAGCGATTGGATCGCGTGACCGTATCCTTCGCCGCTCGCGGCTTTCTTGAAATAGGCTCGGATGTAGGAGACGATCCGGTCCGGATTGCACTCCGGCTTCAAGGGGCCACACATTTGATAATCGGTGTAGGGTTCCGGTCGGGCGATCTGATACAGAGATTCGTCCATCAAAAAGATGGCGCTGTCGCGCCCGCCGCTCAAATCGAGGTAATCAAAGACGCTGGGAGCCCGTGGATAGCCTCGGCTGAAGTCGAAGGTGTTCCAGGAAACTCCGTGCTTATCGACCGGCATTCCGGTGATCAACGACACCATGGTCGGGAGTCGCAACGCCGGTTTGACTCCCGTGGCCGACCATGTCACAGCCCCCTGCTTGATCAGACGACTCATCGTCGGCATGGTGCCGCCCTTGAGAGAATCCTGTCCGAACCCTTCGAGCACGAACAGCATGACGTAGTCGGCCGGGCTCGTCGTGGAGGTCTCATGAGAGGCCGGGGCAACTGCGAGGGCGACATTGAGCGAGGTGCCTGGGCACAAAAAGACAAGCAACACCGGGAGGATAGCCGCCATTCGCCACTGAGCATATCGTGATGGAGGATTCACAACGATGTCCTGGCCCCAGAAAAGAATTTGTACCTTAACACGCTATTTTCCGCCAAGGCAAGGCGACCCAGGCCCGCCAGCAGGCCCTGGCGCCCGGACAACGCTGATGCTATGCTGAGATTATTCGTGTCCTTGGAAGTCAACGAAAGACGCTCTGGTGCGTCAGTTCTATCATGGAAGGAACTGGTGATGCCTCGTTCCCCGATAGATCTGATACCCGTCCCCGCCTATCGGCCCATCGTGACATGTGGGGTCTTCGCTGTATTGACCATGGCCCCCTTTCTCCCTGCTCTCTCATCCCCGGCGGTCGCGGAAGTCCGGGTCGTCAACGCTCAGGGCGAACACCGCATGGGCGACCGGGATACGAGAGAAGACGCGATCCGACTGGCCACTGAAGCGGCGAAGCGGAATGCACTGGAGCAGGTTGCCACCTACCTGGAAAGTGTTACGGTGGTGGAGGGAATGGATGTAACGAAAGATGAAATCCGCACTTACACAGCTGGGCTCGTGCTCGTCCTGGATCAACGAGTGAACACCACGCTTGATGGAGACACGATCGTGATCAAGGTCGATCTTGTGACACAGGTTGATACGGAAGAAGTGGCCCAGGCCATCGTCGCACTGCGGGAAAACGAAGATGCACGCCATCAGCTTGTGGCTCTTCGGCAGGAGATGGACCAACTGCAGGGTCAGCTGGCCGCCGCCAATCAAGCACTGGAGCGGGCCACCTCGGCTGAACAGGTTCAGCAGGCTTCCCAAGAACGCCAAGACCTGCTGAATCGTGCACAATCAGACGCCATGGTTGCCCAAGCCTGGACGGACTGGGTGGTCGTGTCACCGGTTGTGTATCCCTACCCGGGGATGGGTTTAGCACAGACGCAGGCGCTGTTGAATGTCGCGCGCACCCTGTACCCGACGAGTCCGCATGTTCCGGTCGCTCAGCAAGTTATCACTGCGCAACAACCATCATCAGTGATTGCGCCGGCTCCGGTCTTGACTCCACCGCCCACAACGGGACCAGTGCCGCATACGTTGAATGAAATCTCGCACACGACTCAGACGACTCCCCCGCACATCGGGAACCAACCAATCACGAGTCAGCTACCCACTGCTCCGATCCCGTCAGGTCCGCGTAACCTCACCGATGTGCGTCAGTTAAATCCATTGGTGCCACCGTCACAAAACGGGGCTCCGTCGACACCGCAGCAGACTGTCCCACCAAGCTCTCGCTCGGGGCAGGCATTGCAGCAGTTTCTGCAACCACCGTCCACATCCGGAGGGCAGGCACAGGCCGGGCTGCCTCCAATTGCCCGACGGTTGCCTCCGACGATCAACCAACTTCATCCACCCTTGCTGCATCAGGCACCCCGCATGCCCTACCATGTCGGCCCTCGATCCTTCGGTGGCGGCAGAGGCTTTGGAGGAGGACGAGGTTGGGGAGGCGGTCGAGGTGGCGGCGGGCATGGAGGGGGGAGGAGGTAATCGATGAACCGGGTGATCCGACTGGTGAGCATCTGCTGCAGCATGACAGGAATACTTGGTGTGATGCCGGCCACGACATCAGCTGAGGACGGAGCCCCGGCCGTTCGCCAACATGCCGAACAGCCGTTTCAGGAGATGAAACAGAGCGAGCGAGGCGGGAAGGCGCCTGTCGGTGCAAAGGGGGGGGCGACCATCGCCGAGACCAGCAGCCACTACTCCCCCGACCAATACTTGATCGGCAAGGGTCAGGGAGATCTCTCAAAGGGCAAGAACGTCTGCCAGCGGGTGTCGGAGTTGTCAGCTCGGACGGATCTGGCAAAGCAGATCCGCGTGATGGTGAAGGAACATATGGTCGATCGTGTGCGGCAGCAGGCCGATGGGAAAGAATCCGAACAGGACATCGAACTCACTCGCGAAGAAATCGTCCAGGAATATCTGCAGGGCGTCAAGATCGTCGATCGCCAGGTCGATGAAGCAAACAACACCTGCAGCGCCTCGGCTGTCATGCCGAAGAGTCAAATCCAGCCGAAGCCGGCCCCGGACCAGCCCGAACCGATTTCTACAATCCTCCACTAAGAGCCCTCTGCACTACTTCCCATAGGTTGCACTCCCCACTCCCTTTCGGGTAAGTACCTGCTCCCATGCCGAACGAGAACAACTTTCAACACGATGAGCTCTCACGGAAGAGTCCTGGTGACCGGCTCGCTACAGCCGAGCTGGCGACGGGGATGCAGCCCGACTCTCCTGCCTGGGCCGAGGCGATGGCGCAGTGCGGCATGCAGTTGTCGCAGGCTGGTGTTAAAGCGATCGTCTTCCTGCACGGGTCCATCATCGGCACCGACGTCTTCGGGATGCAGCGGCTCGACGAAGCCGGCGGACTCAAGCGCGGCTACTCGCGTGGCGTGTCTGGCGTCGATGCCCTGCTCGCCGCAATGCGCGAAGGCAGTAATGGTATCCCTCCACTCCCCGGCGGAATAAAACCTCCGCTGACCAACGATGACGCGACCAAGAAGCTGCTCGACGATCAACTCGGCGACGCGGGCAATTTCACAAACGCCGCTGTCTTGCAGTTTCAGAAAGCAATCAACAGGAGCGCGGCGAAGCCCCTCACCTGTATCCGATACCTCTGGTCGTCTGAACACCATCATCTCGGACGCGCATTGGCGGCTGTCCGGTTCTTGGACGACCTGCGGCAACTTTGCGAGAGTCAAAAATTCTCGACTGGAGACAGACTTCTCGTTGAAGCTCACGGACAAGCGGGCTTGGTCATAGCGCTCGCGTCTAATCTGCTTTGTCCCAGCCCTATCGTGGGCCGGCCGAAGCTCTTTGCACTTCTTTCAGGCTATGCCAAGCAGATCGGACTAACAGACGTCACGACCTCTCTGACGAAAATCGAGTCGTCGTTGGCGTCGGGGTCTTTGCTGAACGGTGCCGTACTCGATGCAGTCACATTCGGTACTCCGGTCCGCTACGGCTGGGATCCGTTGGGGCTCGGGAAACTGCTGCATGTCGTGAATCACCGCAACCTACGCACCGACGGCAAGATCTGGCTCTCAAAGATGGAACTTCCTCAAATCACAATGGAGATGCCGATCGCCTGGGGCGGCGACTACGTGCAGGAACTGGCCGTAGCGGGAAGCGATGCCATGCCGATGACCGAAGCGGCGAAAGCCGCGAGCAAAGCCGTGTGGGAACTGGTTGAACCCTATGACGGGTTCGAGCGTTGGCTGGAATGCGCGAGACGCGCCGTGCGATTCCCCAGTGAAGGTCGTTGTTTGTTAGTTGATTATAAGGATTCGACCGGCTCCACCAATCCGCGTGACCATTACTACGGCCATGCAGCGTATACCCGCCTGAATGCGATGCTCTTCAACACGACGGAGATCGTCCGCGCGCTTTACAAAGCCTAGCGGCGAGGCGCTTTGGTCAATTTCGTCTTGCCTTTTCTCGCCAATTCGAGAAGCACGCGCAAACCGTAATAGAAACATTCCTTGTTGTAGCGCCGCTCCCATTCCTTGAGGATGCGCTGCCCTGCTTTGCTCTTGCGCCGAAGCGCCTGTGCCACATCCTTGTGCAGCAGACAGCGTGACTCGGACGCCCGCTGAATCCACATGGGCGGAATATTCGCCCCGCCTCGCTGAAGAAGCCGGTAGCCCCTCAAAACACTCCCGTCTGCACTCTCATACAACGACGCTTCTCTTGGCATCACATCACCTCCGTGAAGGGTTCATGACAAAGCAATGTCTTACGCAAATTTGACACCAAAACAGGCTGCACTCAACAGCGCAGAGAAAATACGCTAGACTAACACCCTTCCCGCTGATTAAGGGTCCAGCCAAAGACCTACGTCAAGACACCCAGAGCGAGCAATCATCAACAAAGGGGAGGTTTCATGACGGTTCAGATCTTCATGGGTCATGGCCTGTCAGAGTGTTTTGGCACCACGTTGGTACCAATAAGGGCTCAAACATACGACATTTCGGAAACTCAAACGAATCAGATTGTAACCTTTCTGGCCGCATCACCGACATCGTATGGTGGAGCGAACTGCGAGACTAGCTATGAGCTAGGCTACTGCCAATGTCTTCTACGCGTTCACGTCGCTTCGGTCAGGTCCGTGAAGGCTGCGCATCCGACCACGCTGCCGACTTCAATACCTGCTGGATGTCCTGACTTCAATCCTAAGGAATATCACCTCGGAAGGCCTCGGCCTTTTTATCGTGCTCTTAGTGCTGGTTATCCTGCTGCTGTTTCTGCTGCTGCCCGTGATGCGTTCGTAAAGATGGAGGGGAGGTCAATCAGCAAACGGCCTCATGTACAGGACAAAGTCTGGACGATGAAGTCGATGCGAGGGGTGACACAAAGTCAGCGTCAAGGAGCTTTTGGCACGCTACATCGCTTTGATTTTTCCGTCCCTGCTAGATCAAAAGAGAACAACCATGAGGAAGGTTCTCATTACGCCGCGCCGTACTGTTTAAACCAAGCCTGCAGGCGGTTCCATCCGTCCTGCGCCTGCTCTTTTCGATAGCTCGGTCGGTAATCGGCGTGGAAGGCGTGCGGCGTGTCCGGATAGACGATGATTTGAGACGGACTATCGGCTGCTTTCAGCGCCTGCTGCATTTGCTCTACCGTATCAAGCGGAATGCCTTGATCGTTTCCGCCGTAAAGACCGAGGACTGGTGTTTTCAGGCTGGCGGCTACGTCTATCGGGTGCTTGGGTTGGAGCTCGCTCGCCTTGCCGACCAGCAGTCCATACCAGGCGACGCCGGCCTTCAGTTGGGCACTGTGAGCGGCATAGAGCCAGACAATCCGCCCACCCCAGCAAAATCCCGTGATACCGAGCTTCTCGATATTGCCCTCCCCGGATGTCTTGACCCATGCCACAGTTGCATCGAGATCTGCCATCACTTGCGCATCTGATACCTTGGCGACGACTTTGCGGATTTCGTCGATATCAGACAGCTTCGAGACATCGCCCTGCCGCGCATAGAGCTCCGGTGCGACGGCCAAGTACCCCAACCTGGCGAACCGGCGACACACGTCTTTGATGTGCTCGTGGACGCCGAAGATTTCCTGAACGACCAGCACGACCGGAAACGAACGTCCTTGCGATGGCATGGCCCGGTAGGCTGGAATACTGTCGTCATCGGTTGGGATCATCACTTCACCGGCCGTCAGGCCTGTCGAATCCGTGACGATCGTCTCGGCCCAGACCGGTCGTACAGCCAGAGCGAAGCCGGCTGCCAGCGTCGAGACCACGAACCCGCGCCTTGTCAGTCCAATCGCCTGAATCGAGCCAGGCACATGCCCGCTATCTTGTCCGTTATCCCTCATATTTTTCTCCCAATGAACTGGCCGCCGCACCCAAGCTAATTATTTCTTAAAGATCAACCTTGGCTCCGTCATGTCCCCCATCGACACCACCACCAACTCCCATCCACTCGCTCCATATTCGTTTAAGATCGTCTGCATGTTCTGCGTGTCCCGTAATACTTCCACGATCTTGTACTGAAACCGTTTCGGTTCTTGGGCCTTGGCCGGGATGGGAGGCCATTGCATAAAGAGAGTTGTTATAGCCACTAGTAGGCTTACTCCAGCCGTAGTCCAAACTGCGTATAGACGTACGTTCCTCATATATTCCTCCTTTCCTCTCACCCTTTCCCTCTCCCCGATGGGACGAGGGAGGTTCAATTTATGGATGAGCCACTCTCCAATTTGTCCCGACGCCGAGATCGACCTTCAGCGGCACCGAGAGCCCCAGTTTTTTGCCTGTTGCCTCCATCTCATTCTTCACCAACTGCTTCGCTTCCTCCACTTCCTTCTCCGGCACTTCGAAAATCAATTCGTCATGGACCTGGAGAATCATCTTCGTGTGCGGCAGTTCGTGGTGCAATCGCTGATTCACGTTGATCATCGACACCTTGATCAAATCCGCTGCGGAGCCCTGGATCGGGCTGTTGACCGCCATCCGCTCGCCGAACCCGCGCTGCACCGGATCGCCGCTCTGTAATTCCGGAATCGGACGGCGGCGGCCGAGAATCGTCGTCGTGTAGCCCTTCGTCTTTCCCTCGGCGATGTTCCGATCCATGAGTGCGCGGACCGAGGCAAATCGTTCGAAGAACGTATCGATGTACTTCTTGGCTTCCGCCTGGGACACGCCGATGTTTTGCGAGAGTCCGAACGGGCTGATCCCGTAGACGATTCCGAAGACCACCGTTTTGGCCGCGCGCCGCATTTCTTTGGTAACCTGCCTCGACGGAACACTGAAGATCTCCATTGCGGTGGCCATGTGGATGTCTTCGCCTTTTTCGAAGACGTCAATCAGGCGCGGATCCTGCGACAGGTGCGCCAGGATGCGCGGCTCGATCTGACTGTAGTCCGCGCAGAGCAATGTATGGCCCTTCGGTGCGATGAAGGCCTCGCGGATGCGCAGGCCATAATCTCCCTTCACCGGGATGTTTTGCAGATTGGGCTCGGTCGACGAGAGCCGGCCGGTTGCCGCGACGGTTTGGTTGAGCGAAGTGTGCAGTCGCTTCGTTTCAGGGTTGACCAACTCAGGCAGCGCATCCACATAGGTAGACTTGAGCTTGCTGAGGCTCCGGTAATTCAGAATCTGCGCCGGCAGGTCGTGCTGGGTCGCCAGTTGTGTGAGCGTGTCTTCATCCGTCGAGTAGCCGGTCTTGGTTTTGCGCAGCGGCTTGAGCCCCAGCATCTCGAATAACACCGTTGCGAGTTGCTTGGGTGAGTTGATGTTGAACTCGCCTCCCGCCAACCCCGCGATCGACTCCATGATCCGGTCGAGTTCCCGCTCCAATTCCTTGCTGAGAGCGTGTAAGACTTCCACGTCGAGCAGGAACCCATTCCGCTCGATCTCAGCCAGGACCAGTATCAACGGCATCTCAACCTCGGTAAAGAGTTTTAGGCTGCCTTGCTCCGAGAGTCGCTCCGTCATGGCCGGGGCGAGCCTGGCCAGCACCGATGCAGCTTCCGCCGCCTGCTCACGCGAGCCACGATCTTCTTCGAAGAGGGATTGCGGCGTAGCTCGTTCCTGTTTCCCCGCGCTCAAGCGATGACCCAGTACTTCCATCGCGATTGTTTCGAGCTGATGGTCGCGACGATTGGGATTGAGCAGATAGTCCGCCACCATCGTATCCAGGTAGGGACCAGCGAGCGTCAGCCCGATCCGGTGAAAGGCCAGCAACGTCGCTTTGAGGTCATGCACCACCTTGGTTCTCGATGTCTCGTGGAGGAGCGCCGTAATGGGCCTCATCAATGTCTGGACGTCGAGCGGAACGAACGCAGTCTTTTCCCCTCCCGAAAGCGCGATGCCTTGCACGGTCGCCTGTGCGCCAGGTCCGCCGGAGCAGAGGCAGCACAGACCCAAGGCCCCGTCTTGCGGCAACCCCTGCACGAATTGTTTGGCGGACGGTTCATCCTGAATCAGTTCCGTCTTGAGGCCTTGTTGCTGAGCTGGTTCAGAGGCGGACTGAAACGACTTGAGGAGCGTCGTGAACTCCAACTCGCGCAGGAGGTCCGTGAGTTGCTCCGTATGCGGCGGTTTGACGTGGAGTGCCGCTGCATCGAATTCCACGGGGCTGTCGACATCGATCGTGGCGAGCCTGCGGCTGAGCCGCGCGTTGTCCGCCTGTTCCCTCAACATCGTTTTCGTCCGTGACGGCGTCACTTCGTCCACGCGGCGCAGGAGTTCGTCGATCGTGCCGAACTGCGCGATGAGTTTCATTGCCGTCTTTTCACCGATTCCCTTCACCCCGGGAATGTTGTCGGTGCTGTCGCCCATCAAGCCCATGACTTCCACCACCCGCGCCGGCTCGACGCCGAATCGCTCTTGGCATTCGGCTTCACTGACCCACTTGTCTTTTACGGGATCGTAGATACGAACGTGATTTGTGAGGAGCTGAAACATGTCTTTGTCGCCGGTCACGATGACGACGTCGTACCCGGCCTGCTCCGCCTTGCGTGCCAGCGTGCCGATGAGATCATCCGCTTCATACCCCGCTTGGCGAACCGCGGGAATATTCAACGCTTCGACCACACGGTGGATATAGGGGATTTGGGCGCTCATCCCCTCCGGCATAGGCGGCCGCTGGGCTTTGTACTCTTTGAATTCCTGGTGGCGGAGCGTCGGCCCTTTCTCATCAAACGCGACGACGAGACTGTCCGGTTGCCGTTCGCGAAGAATCTTGAGCAGCATCGTAGTGAACCCGTACACCGCGTTGGTCTGGAGGCCTTTGGAATTGTTCAGAGCCGGCAGGGCAAAAAAGGCACGGTAGATGTAGGCGCTCCCGTCGATCAGGTAGAGCGTCTTGGGTTTTGAGGAAGCGGACATAGATGCAGCCTACAGTGATGAGCTATCAGCAGTCAGCACCTGATTTCTCACGCCCCGACAGTTGTGCGATCATTCGAGGGATCCGGTGACATGATGAGCGGTGGCTTATTGAACTTGTTTCGCATCGCGTTGATCGCGCTCAAGACACTCGGTTGGCCGATTAATTTTGCCTCCAGCCGTTGTTTTCCAGGAAAATTCATGAGCGAAATGCCGATCAGCATGGTCAGGATGCCTTGGCCCGGCAGAAACAGCATGGCAAAACCCGCCAGGAAAAAGATGGCGCCGACGGCGTTTTTTACGACCAGCCCGATCATGCGCAGCACAGGATGGTGATCTTTCATCCAATGACGCGGCACGCGGGTATCAAAATAATCAGGAGGAAGACGGACGAGAATGAGAGGGATGGCAATAAGGGTGCCGATGAATCCGATCACGGACGCGACCGTCAGCCCGACCAATACCTTGACCGGAATGATCGCTTGCAGCTTCTCGATGAGACCGTCCATCATGGGGTCGGCATCCTAACATGCGACCTAGGGGCACTCAAGCGAACAGCCGTGTGACAGCACGGTTTACGGCCCATTTCTCGACGGGCTATAATTACCGAACGATGTTGCTCTCTTCGCCTGTCATTCGTCTTGCCAGCGCCGTCCTTTGGATGACGCTCCTCGCAACCTGCCCTGCACTCGCCGGTGAGCTTGAGATTGCGATCACCAAAAAGGGCCTGGGCAAGGAAGTCTTGATTACACAGGGCGCGAAGGAATGGTACATGCTTGTCGAGGTGACCCCGGAGAACACGGTTGTCGTCCGTCAGGAGAAAGAAGGAGAGACCTATCTGGTTGACGAAAGCGAAACACACGATCGCCAGCTCACTTCTGGAGAAGTCGATCAGGCCATCAATGACTATGTGAATAGCGTGAAGACCCGCGCGCAGAAGAAATAGCCGATGCCGTCACTCCCCAAGTTCGTGCTCTTCGCCCACAACGCGACCTATGACAAGCTGCACCAAGTCGCCACACTCGGCTTGACAGCGGCTGCAATGGGCAAAGACGTCATCGTCGTGCTGCTGTTCTGGACGATCAAGAAGTTTGCGGAAGGCAAGGTCGATGTGATCGATTTTCCGCCCGAGTACGCAGTATCGGCGGACGAAGTCGCGCGGCTGTTGAAAGAGAAAAAGGTCCCGACAATTTCCGAGATGTTTCGGGACGCGAAACACGTGGGAAAGTTTCGCTTGATCGCCTGCAGCGCCGGTTTGGAATATATGGGGGTTGACAGCAAGGCGGTCGAAAAGAACGTCGACGAAGTGATGGGCCTGCCCGCCATTATTTCCCTCACGGCAGACGCTGAGACGAAACTGTTCATCTGATTCGCGGCCAGAGGCTAGAGGCGAGAGGTAAGATAGCTTCTCCAATGCACTCCTAGCCACTCGCCTCTAGCCTCTTGCCTATCTCGATTTCATCACCCCGACTCGATCGCAATATTCGACGAGCTTGCACTGGCTGCAGAAGGGCGAGACAGGCTGGCAGAGGTTCTGTCCGTATGGCACCAGCAGATCGTTGAACGTGATCCAATATTGCTTTGGAAGTTTCTTGCGCAACGCCTGTTCGGTCTCCTCCGGTGTCTTCGTCTTCACATATCCCCACCGATTACAGATCCGATGGACGTGAATATCCACGCAGATACCGGGTTTGCCGTAGCCGACGGTCACCACCAGATTGGCCGTTTTCCGACCGACTCCCGAGAGTGTGACTAACTCGTCGATGGAGTCGGGCACGACTCCGCCGTACACATCCAGGAGACGACGGCAAATTTGGCGAATCGACTTGGCCTTCGTTCGATAAAATCCGACTGGAAAGATCGCGCGTTCGATCCGGCGGAGAGGCACGTTGACTAGCGTCGTTGGTGTGTCAGCCAATGTGAAGAGCCGGCCGCTGGCCTCACTGGTCGTCTTGTCTTTGGTCCGCAGACTCAGGAGGCAGGAGATAAGAATGCGAAAGGGATCGCGATTCGACTCGCGGGCGACGACACCGACGACTGGTTCCTGCCATCGCCGGATCTCACGACTCACGATCCGCAGCGCGGCATGGATGTCTTTTTGACGCATGGACCTGAACGGAGAGCGAACGGATGAGCGGAGATGAATCGAACGAGCCTGCTAGGCGGGGATCACTCGGGTTTACGCTTGGACAACCACTTCTGACGACGCCGTTGCGCTTCCCGCTGCTTGGCCTTTTTCCTGACGCTCGGCTTCTCGTAGTAACGCCGTCGCTTCAGTTCGCGGAAGAGCCCTTCCCCCGCGAGCTTTTTCTTCGCAACTTTGAGCGCTTTTTCGACGTTGTTATTGAAGACCTTAATTTCCATGCTTGTCGTCTATGTGCTTTCTCAGGCGATGCCTGTCTAGATTTTCCCGGACTGACCGACCGACCCGGGAGCGGAGTGTAACATAGCCTCTTGAGTTCCTCAAGGCGGCGTGTCACCCGCGTCACGCGAGTCTGGAGTGAGGATTTAAGGCGCTGATTTGTCTGAGCTTTCAAGTTTTCCGTCACTGTGTGGAGTCCCGCTTGAGTCGCGGCAATCGCCATGATAATCCCGACCATGATATCGGACTGAACATTCTGCTTTGCGTGCTTTCGGCAGGCATGGAGCAAGACCCCGGCTTCGGTCGTCAACTCCGCATTCTCCAGCGGAATCTCCGTCGCCATGTGCAGCCCAGTGGACATGGCGGTCTGGCGGGTCGGGTCCTGCGCCGGCAGCTTCATCGCCCGCATGAATTGTCGATAGGCTTCGCCGTCCGCCTGGACGAGATGCAGTAAGCGTTGGCTGATCGCGAGCAACCGGTGCTCGGCTCCAGACTGTTGGCTCAGCTTGGCGCCCATGACGCCGAGGGACGCAGCCAATGCGCCGACTGCGGCTGCCACGCTGCCTCCGGCCGGAACCGGCGTCGCGGCAGCCACCGATTGGGCAAACGAAGCAATCGATCGAGTCGAACCGTCGAGTTCGGCGGACACCGGTGATTCCGTCTGCCCTAAGCCCTTGCCCGACAGGACGAGAGCCAATCGAGTCTCCAGCACTTGGCTCGGATCAAACCATTCGATCCGGAGCGACTGACTGGCGGTTTGGACCATCGCCGCTTGGGGGACCAGGCCGACGATCTCGCTGCCGACCACCTCCACACCTCGCTGTTCCGCCTGGGCGCTGACTGCCTCAAAGGCGGTTAGCATGGATGTGATGGTGTGATCGGTGAGATTCATGGCCACTTGCACCATCTTCTTGCTCGCGAGCGGGACGCCGATGGCTTTTAGGTGAGACACGCCGCCGTTCGATTGCCGGATCGTCGACGCGATCGACTTCGCCACGTCGAGATCGGTCGTCCGGAGGTTCACGTTGAAGGCAATGAGCGGAGGGCGGGCTCCGATCACAACAGCACCTGCCGTCGGGTGCAGATGCGACGGGCCACAATCCGGCGCCCAGTCTGGGTCGGACTGCATCCGAAAGGCCAAGCCATCGAGCCCGCCACGCCGAACCGACTCCAACGATGCATGATCGCGATGCGTCGCAGCCTGCTCATAGAAAAATACCGGGATGTCGAGTTCGCTGCCCACCCGCTGCCCTACTTGCTTGGCCAGCACCACGCATTCCTGCATGGTCGTTCCCTGAATCGGCACGAACGGCACGACGTCGGTGGCTCCGATTCGCGGATGCACACCCTGATGCTTCCGCAGATCGATGAGGTCGGCTGCGACGCGAATCGCGCGAAACACCGCTTCGGCCACGGCGTCGGGTGCGCCGGCAAATGTCAGCACGGCTCGATGATGGTCGTGATCTTTGGTATGGTCCAACAGCCAGACTCCCGGAACCGACGTCACGGCATTCATGAGGGCATGGACGGTCGTGAGATTCCGACCCTCACTAAAATTCGGAACACATTCCACGATTCGATCCACATTTCCCTCGTTCTAAACGACAAAGCCGGAGGTTGGCCTATTACCCCTCCGGCTTCCTCAGTCTCTATCTACTCCGCGCTGTTCGCGGTCGTTATTTCGTCTTTTTGACAAACGCCTTGTAGATCGGCCCGGACTTGGCCTGCTCTTCTTCGAGTCCGACCATTTGATGACCGGTGGTGTCGCACCAGGCCGGCATGTCTTTCTTAATGCCTTCATCGTCAGATACGACTTCGAGCACCTGCCCCACGGCGAGCTCTTTGATTTTTTTCGAGGTCATGATAATCGGCATGGGACAGAAATATCCGAGCGTGTCGAGCTTCACATCGGCTTGCATTATGAATAAATCCTTTAGCTGAACGCTGACAGCTGACAGCCGTCAGCTATATAAACAGATTGACGCTGCCTTGTTTCGCTTCGGCCAAATAGGTTGTCACACCGGCGAACTGATCAATCCCCTCGATCAACGTGTCCTTGGTGATTCCCATCAGGCCCATCGTCGTCGTACAGGCGATAAAACGTACGCCGAGATCCAGCGCGGTCTGCATGAGTTCCGGCACAC
Organism: Nitrospiraceae bacterium; assembly: GCA_035623075.1. NCBI lineage: Bacteria > Pseudomonadati > Nitrospirota > Nitrospiria > Nitrospirales > Nitrospiraceae > Nitrospiraceae bacterium. The sequence goes on from DASPUC010000024.1 coordinate 116,730, forward strand.
CGGGCATGCGATTCTGCTTCATGACCTTTTGCATCATTCTGGTTCCGAGGCCCCCAAAATGAAACCGCGAGAGTGGCAGGCTCTCGGCACCGCCTTTATTGAGCAGGCCGAACATCCTGCGGAGCCAGTCCTTCGCCGCACTCGTCGCTCCTTTTCGGCGGATGGTGTTTAGACCCCAAAACGTGAAGAACATCGTGACCTGCATTCCCATCGCTGCAGCGCCGGTCGCGATGATAAAGGCTGCCATCGCACGATCCAAATCCCCGCTAAGCAGCACGATTGTGACTCGTTCCGGTTTGGAGGCCTGGAGATCGGTCAATGCGGCTGCGGGATCCAGTTGTGTGGTCGTCATCGTAGCCTCGCTTTGCTCAGTTGCGTGTCAATTCGTGCATTTCGAGACTTTTTGACTATAGTCTCCACATCTTTTTCTTGTCAAGAAAGGGGGGGCGGGAGCAGCCCGATTATCCTTCTTGCTCGCAGAACGCGCACGATAAGACAGTGCTCGTTCGATGCGCGCAGTCAAGTCTAGTCGGGCTGCTCCCTTCTAAAGAGGCATTGGGGGGAAACCAAACAGGTTTTGCCAAGAGGAGAATGAGGCTCGCTTGACGTTCAAAAACCTAGTCGTTATATTCACGAGCAAGCTGCTTCTGCAGTCTAGGCTGGTCCTTTCGCGCACGTCCTTCCCCTGTCAATGAGCACCGACCTCATTACCGAAATCAAACCCTCCAAGAATGCGCCGCTGCTTGGATTCTGGTACCCCGGCTGTTTGAGTTCAGACCTCCGCGCCGGAGCTCTGAAGGGTATCGTGCTGTTAGGCCTTCCAATCGTGGTGTGTCGGACCTCCCAAGGCGAGGTTGCGGCCCTGCGCGACATCTGCCCGCACCGCGGCATGCCACTTTCGTTTGGAAGGATGGAGGGGGACTGCGTTGAATGTGCGTATCACGGCTGGCAATTCGACAAGACCGGTCGATGCCGCAGCATTCCAGCGCTGGTCGAGGATTCACCGATTCAGCCCGAAAAGATCGGGATCATCAGCTATCCTTGCCGTGAACGTGACGGCTATGTGTGGGTCTTCATTCCTGACGGTCAGCAGCCCAACCAGATCGTTCCGGATGTCCCGCCGCTCCCGCTGCCGTCTTCCCCCTACAGGAAAATTCACATTTCGACGATCCTGGACTGCACGATTGACGACGGCATCGTCGGCTTGATGGATCCGGCCCACGGCCCTTTCGTCCATCAAAGTTCGTGGTGGCGTACGAAGGCGAGTATCCACGAAAAGGCCAAGACCTTCGAACCGCTGCCCCGCGGCTTTCGCATGGTGCCGCATGAGCCCTCGAAGAACAGCGGCCCATACAAACTCCTGAACTTCTTCTATGGCGGTCCCTTAACGACGACCATCGACTTCGTTCTGCCCAATCAGCGATTCGAATTCGTCCAGTGCGGCTCGCTCTTTGTCTCCACGCGCGCGACCGTGACGCCGATCACCGAACAGCAATGCCGCATCGATTTTACCGCGGCCTGGAATTGTTTTGGCTGGATGCCATTTTCCAAGTCACTGTTCCGCTACTTCGCCAACATCTTCATGACGCAGGATCGAGAGGCGATGGAACGCCAAGCGGTGGGCTTGCGATATAAGCCGGCCTTAATGTTGATCGATGATGCAGACACGCCGGCGAAGTGGTATTACAAACTCAAGGCCGCCCATCTGGCCACAATCCAAACAGGCCAGCCCTTCGATCATCCCCTCAAGGAACGAGTCACGCTGCGCTGGAAAAGCTGACGCGCGGGGTTCGGCGGGTGTTTTGAACCGACTTATTCGTCTCCGGTCTCTATCAACAGACCCATTGCCCGCCTGATTTGGGCCCTCGATCCCAGCAAGACCAGGATATCACCGGCCATCAGCCGGGTTTTCTCCGACGGGTTCGATTGGGTGACGCCGCTCCGCGTCCAAGCAATGACCGACACGCCGGTCCGAGGGCGAATCGACAACTCAGCCAAGGTCTTTCCCTGCGCCGGTGAATCGTCATCGATCCGGCAGGTCTCGACTTCCGCGTCAGTTAATGTCCCGCCGCGCAAATGATGCGCGAGTTCCGGCATTTCGCTGCGGCGGAGCAAGGCGTAACCCTCTCGGCGAACCTGCTCAGCCTTTCGCATGACGAAGTCCTGCGGCAGGTTATACGTGCGGAGCACCAAAGCGAAAATTTCGATCGACGTCTCGAATTCCTCCGGTACGACGTCGTCCGCGCCCAGCTGATGTAACTCTTCCAGCTCGCGTAGATAGCGGGTCCGGACAACGATGTGCAGTTTAGGGTTCAGACCTTTCGCAATCTGCACCGCCCGTCTGGTGATAAAGGGGTCGGAAATCGCCACGACCAGCACTTTCGCATCGTCGATCTTGGCGTGCCGCAAGACATTCGCGTTGGTCGCGTCCCCGTAATAAATCGGGACCCCGTGACGGGCTTCGCGACGGACCGTATCGCCGTCGAGATCCAGCGCTACAAAGGGAATTTCCGTCTCGCTCAAGACCCGGGCAAGGTTCCGCCCGTTTAACCCATACCCGGCGATAATGACGTGATCTTTGATACGAATCTGTTTCCCTTCACTTTGCAAGATGTGGGCGGTCGTCCGGCTCGGCAGCCAATGTCGCAGTCGTTGGACCGCCTCAATGCGACGAGCAATGTCCGGCGACCACTGCATGAGGAAGGGTGTGATGATCATCGACAGGACGGACACCGCCAGGAAGACCTGATAGGGATCGCCCCGCAGGAGCCCGCTCTCCTGCCCTTGCTGCGCCAGCAAGAAACTAAATTCCCCAACTTGGGCCAGGGCAATCCCTGCCATGAACGCGGAACGAGGCGGAGCCTCCACAATTAAGGCCGCACCGGCCCCCGTGACGAACTTCACTAGGAGGATGGCAGGAAGGAGGCCGGCGACCACGAAGGGATGCTCGACCAACACACGCCAGTCCATGAGGATGCCGATCGATACGAAGAACAGACTGTTGAAGCTGTCGCGAAACGGCAACACTTCAGCCATGGCCTGATGACTGTACTCCGACTCTGAAATGACGAGTCCGGCAATAAACGCTCCGAGCGCCAGAGAGAGACCACCCAATGACGTCAGCCAGGCGATACCCAAGCAGAGCACGATGATCGTCAATAGGAACAGTTCACGGCTCCGACTGCGGACGATATGCTCCAGCAGTCTCGGCACTACATACCACGCCGCTCCGACGACGAGACCGACGAGGAGGACGGAGATACCCAGCGTGACAAGGATCGAGAGATTTGCGCCTTCCCCCTGGCTGGCTAGAATCGGGGTCAGAAGCATCATGGGAACCACCGCGAGGTCTTGGAAAATGAGGATCCCGATGGTAACTCGGCCATGAATCGAGTCACTGTCACCTCGATCAGCGAGGGCCTTCAAGACAATGGCGGTACTGCTCAATGAGAGTAAAAATCCCCAGAAGATCCCCTGGCGCCACGAAAGACCGGCTAAGGTCGCCCCGAGCCAAGCTACGGCCAACACCCCGCCGACCTGAATCGGTGCCGCAAGAAATAGGAGTCGCCGCAACGAGGCCAGTTGGACGAGTGAAAACTCGATGCCGATAGTGAAGAGCAACAACACCACGCCGATTTCCGCCAGGACTTGCACGGTGCCGATATCGGCGATGAGGTGCAGCCCATTTGGTCCGATCAAGGCACCGGCGACGAGAAATCCTGCGATCGACGGGAGACGAAATTGGTGGAAGAGAAATACGACTGCGATCGACACCGTAAAGATGACGAGCAAGTTGCTGAGGACACCGTAATCAGTCATGCTGATCTCAGTACGGACTAAGAAGTGAAGGGTGGGGCGAGAAAATTCTGTGATCGCCTAACGTTTCACGCCTCACGTTTCATCGGTTCAGGGCGGAGAATACCCCAGCGGAAGGAATCGAACAAGGCAAAGCTGCTTGTCCGGCCCTCAACCGTTGGGTAGAGTCAGGTTCAGGAGGTGGCCGGGGCGAGTATGATTCGAGCGATCATTTTCGATTTCAATGGCGTCATTGCCGACGACGAGACGCCACACCTCATCTGCTTCCAACAAGCATTGGAGGAGCATGGGCTTTCGATCTCGAAGGAGGAGTATTACGGAGCTTATCTGGGGATGGACGAGCGCACCTGCGCGGCCGCCCTGCTTGCTGCAAGGGATGGTCACTGCGAGCGACAATTGCTTCAGACCATAATCGACCGAAAGGCGGAATTATTTAGGGAGTACACGGTCTCGCACCGACCACCGCTGTTTCCCGGAGTGATTGAATTCGTGAGACAAGCCGGAACGAGGTATCGACTGGCTATTGCCTCGGGCGGTCGTCGGGAACAGATTACGGACGCCCTGCGAGACACGCCGATCGAAGGGGACTTCGCGGTCATTGTCTCCGCGGATGATTGCGCGGTTGGCAAGCCGGACCCGGCAATCTATTCCTACACGCTCAAACTGCTCAATGCGAAAGAACCCCGCCCCCCTCTCGTCACGGCAGCAGAGTGTCTCGTCGTGGAGGATTCGATGGCCGGGATCCGGTCGGCGAAGGCAGCCGGCATGGGGGTCCTTGCGATCGCGACCACCTATCCCCTTGAAAAGCTGAGCGAAGCTGACCTCGTCCTTCCGGCTCTCAACGGAGCTGCACTTGGTCAGGTTATGGATCGCTTCTCGTCAAAGTAGCCACGGGAGCCATTTCACAGCAATCACCCCACAGAGCTATCCCCCCCGAAAGAAGAATGGAAGTATTTCTGCTTGGTGGCATAGCTTGTCACCACCATTAGTTAGTAGGATAGATGAAAAGCGGCGCGACGATGAAACGATTACCCATCCTCCAATATCGCGTGAGGTGTTTTATGTGGCCAACCCACCGAATTCTGCCGTTCATCATTATTGCGCTCCTGGTTTCTGCAGCACCAGCGCTCGCCGATACGACTGTGAAGGTCGACCCGACCAGAATGTGGGAATGTCCTCAAGCTGACGGGACCTCTCTCTATACCAACAAAGAACTGAATGGCTGCAAGCTGATGACCCTGAAGGAGCTGTCAGTTGTGCCGTCGCTCGAGCACATGCCGACCTACGTTTCTCCCTATCCTCCTGCGGCCCCGGTATATGAAGGAATTCCCATGGCAGCTGGCGGTGGCACCCAAGTGCCGGATTGGGCAAAGGACTGGCGAGCAAGCACCGCCTCGACCGGGTCGGTGTATACCAAAGTCTGTTCGATGTACGGAGAGTGGCTTGAGTTGAACGAAAAGACTCGAGGCGGGTTCTTCTTCGGATCGGATCCGTCATACGGAGGAGATCTGTCGCAGAGAAATCAGCGGGGTGCGAGTTACTCGTTCTATGACAACACTCGCTATCGTGCTTTAGCAGCGATCTTCGGAGCAGGATTCGTACCGATCGGCTGTCAGTAATCGGCGGTCAGAACATACGAGAAGGGGCGCCGGGCTTGCCAACAGGTTCGGCGCCTCTTACTTTTTGTAGAACTCGCGATACCACTTCACAAATCGCCCAATCCCTTCCTCTATCGGCGTCGCCGGTGCAAATCCCACGTCTCGCATAAGATCATCGACATCGGCATAGGTGGCGGGAACGTCACCGGGTTGGAGAGGCATTAACTTCTTTTCCGCCTTCTTTCCCAATGCCTGTTCCAGCACCTCGATAAAGCGCAAGAGTTCGACCGACTGGTGATTCCCGATGTTGTAAATCCGTGCTGGCGCAGAACTGGTTCCCGGATCTGGTCGGTCCCCCGACCATGTTGGGTCGGGCATCGCTGGATGATCGAGCGTCCGAATGACACCTTCGACGATGTCGTCGATGTAGGTAAAGTCGCGTCGCATCTTTCCGTGATTGAAGACCTCGATCGGCTTGCCGTCCAGGATCGCTTTCGTAAAGAGGAACAGCGCCATATCGGGCCTGCCCCAGGGACCATAGACGGTAAAAAACCGCAAACCGGTGCAGGGAATTCGATACAAATGGGCATAGCAGTGGGCCATCAATTCATTCGCTTTCTTACTCGCTGCGTAGAGTGACACCGGGTGGTCCACATTGTCGTGAATCGAGAACGGCATGTGCGTGTTTCCGCCATAGACGGAGCTTGAAGAGGCATAGACGAGATGCTCTACCTTCGCATGCCGACACCCTTCTAAAATGTTCATGAACCCTTCGATATTGCTGTCTGTGTAGGCGTGCGGGTTAACCAGCGAGTACCGGACGCCGGCCTGTGCTGCGAGATGGACCACGCGCTTGATCGGGTGCTTCGCAAAAAGCCTCCGCATCCCAGACCGGTTGGCCAAATCGAGTTTCGTGAACAAGAAGGACCGAAACGGTTTGAGCTGCGCCAGCCGTGCCTTCTTCAATCGAACGTCGTAATAGTTGTTGACGTTATCCAGCCCGATGACCCGATCGCCTTGTTCCAACAACCGCTTCGCCACATGAAACCCGATAAAGCCGGCGACGCCGGTTACGAGGATAGGGGCCTGTGCCATAGGTCGTCTTGTCATGGCTCGTCCGTACGATGATTTCGACGGTTATGTGCGGGCGCCCGATTTTAGAAAGGGAGGGTCGCCGTGGTCAAGCCGATAGAGTGTCATTGGGGCCAAGGTCTCACCGGTGGGAAGGTAATCGACATGTCCATCGGTCGTGACTCGATAAATATCGAGGGCCTGAGCGTAATGATAGCCGCATCCCTGTCTGCTCAAAAGATCTTTCAGCTTTTCCGGGTGTTCCCAATGCGCCGTCAGCAGCGCCGTCCTGGCTGGATTGCGCACACTGAACATGAACGAGAGATGGTCGGGATACCACTCGGCTCCGCCGGTGGCATACGACACGAAGAGCTTGGCCTGAGCGGCAGCACAAAGGTCAGCGAGGTAGGCGTTGGTGAGATAGCCGTTTTCTCCGACATCCAGCCATTTCCCCGGATGCGAGAGCGCCGCGTGGGCTGCATGGCTCCGCACTTCCAGCAATTGCTGTTGCGACGCCAGCACGAGCGGGATTGGTCCATGCTTCTGGACCAGCTGCTGGACGATGCCGTCTTTTAGCGGCGATCTCCCACTATTTGTCGGTCCGCTGTCCGCATGGACGAGGACGTTGTGGCCTCGATCACTAATCAAATAACAATTGCGAGGCATCTCGAGGTCGCAGGGATCCTCGCCGTAGAACGGCACCGCGTGGACAGCCCCGCCGTCGAACGACCACTGTTCGCCATGCGCCAGCTCGATGATGCGGCCAAACCCGAGCTCGCGCAAGAGAGAGAGGTAGTCATAGAACAGTGTGCGTCGGTTCCGGCGACTCGGCACGATGATCGGTGTGTCTTTTGAGAAATGCAGCAATGTGCGCGGATCGACGTGGTCGTCATGATCATGGGTTAAAAAGATGGCCGCCGGTCTGGGAATCAGCAGACCCCAGAGCGACGGGACCGAAGACTCAGCAAACCACGGAAGCAGCCAGGGATCGAAGAGCAACACATTGTCGCGCTGGCGATAGAGAACCGCGGCATGTCCGAGATGCACCGTATCGCGATCCTGAACGGTCTTCAACCAATGAGCCTTGACCGAGGAGCGACTCGAGCTCACCAAACACTCGTACTGGTGCAGGGATTCGATCAATCTGGTCAGTACGCGCTCCGCATCACGCCCTGAGGTAGTAACCACGGTTTTGATTTCCTCGGTCAGATGCGTACCGTCCAAGAATCCCAAGACCTTGCCGACTATCGGACCCAATGGACGTTGGTCGAACCCGATTGGAATTGCCTGACGCTTGACCGAATGAAAAATCCGAAGTCCCCCGTTGCTGACCATGGCGGATTTCGTCGGATCAGTTGGAAATTCCCAATGGAATGTCCCCTCCGCTTTCCGCCCGCATCGAATATGCTGTTTGAGATATGGTCGTCCGTTAACGAGTTCGGCATAGGCATCTTCCAGCCGTCGATGCCGATCCGGATCATCCAACGGAGCACGTTTGGAAAACACATCACTAATCGCCGTATCGATCGAGCTTGCCAGGAGACTGTGCGCTTCGTGGAGACTCGCCACGACTTCCGGGGCCACACCGGCAACGAAGGGAAACGGGCCAGGCGGCTCAGCGCTCTCCAGCTGCACCCAGCACCACGGCGCCAGCGCGAGGTATTGATGGCGCGGCAGACTGTCCCAGATCTTCATGATCGTGACCCGTGATACGTGACACGGGACGCGGGACACGGAAACGTTGGTTTTTCTTCCAACTGGTCACCCGTCACGAGTTACCCGCCACTTCCCATGTGAGCTTGCTGATCGCTGGTTCGTACAAGGCTTGGATGACGTTGCCGTCGGGATCGCAAAAATAGAACGAGTAGCTTCCGTCACGATGCTGTTTCGGTGGTTGAGCAATGCTGCCGCCAAGGCGACCAATCGCCGGCTCAACGGCCCGATACATCTGATCCACTGCTTGCGGGCTCTCCAGAATCACGCCGACGTGATCGAGCAACTGCGGTTTCAGCGGCTGGTAGTCGGCAAGTTCGTGCTTCGCAATCTGGTGGAGGGCAAGATTGTCGGTCCCGGAACTGAAATACACGTTGTCGGCATCCGGTTCCCAGACCACCTTCATTCCAAGCAACTGTTCGTAGAATGCGCGTGAACGGGCCAGGTTCGTCACGCGGAGCGCGAGGTGACGAAGACCACGATGGAGCTGGGTTTCCATACACTCCTCTGCAGTGACCGTATAGTAGGTGGCTCTTCGGACTCCCGTCAATTCGAATTTCCATGCAAGGAGCCGGCTGTGGTCCTTGTTGGAGCTATGTTAGGATGGGAGTCGATCCGATCGTGTGGAAAGGAGCCGTCGACCATGCGCCGCTTGTTCGCTGTCATGCCGCTCATCTTCACGTTTGGTTTATCACCTCAGCTCCAGGCTGCAGAATCTCCTTCCCATTCAGACCCTAAGACCATAACGGGGAACGATGGAGCACCCATGGTGCTCATTCCAGCGGGACCCTTCCCCATGGGCGTTCCACCCGGCGATCGAGACGGAGGCCGCGACGAATATCCCCGCCACGAGGTGCGGCTGGATGACTATTACATCGACAAATTCGAGGTGACGAACGGACGCTACTTGGAGTTCGTGAAGGCCACGAATCACCGCGTGCCGCAGAATCCCAGGAACCCGACCCGCAATCTCTGGGAAGGAGTCGCTATACGGGACTCCCTCGTGGACCGTCCTGTCGTCAACGTGGATTGGGCCGACTCCGACGCCTATTGTCGATGGACCGGCAAGCGTTTGCCGACCGAAGCCGAGTGGGAAAAAGCGGCCAAAGGCAATCACGATTGGCGCTTCCCCTGGGGAAACGTCGAACCCACGAACAAACATCTCAATTACAATCAGCAGTGGATCGGTGAGAAGACGTTGATGCCGGTGGGAAGCTACGAAGCAGGCAAGAGCCCCTATGGCGTCTATGATATGGCGGGCAACGTCTGGGAGTGGGTCACCGATTGGTATGATGCCAACTATTATGAAAAGAGCCCAGCTAAGAATCCCAAAGGCCCGGAAACCGGCACAAAGCGAGTGCTTCGCGGATCGGGATGGCAAAACGAAACCCCGACCGTCCGCATCTTCACGCGGGTTGACAGTGACCCTGCCATTCGGAACGAATCGACCGGATTTCGCTGCGCCAAGGATGCGAAATAGTCGTTTCCAGTAAGCCCGTTTCTGACCGGTATGGTACAACCGGTTCATGACCGATTCCGAACAGACGGAACAGCTCAGGACCAAGGCGAAACACTTCGCGATCGGCGTCCTCAAGCTCTTTGGCGGTCTGCCGAAAACCCCCGAAACTCATGCGATCGAAGCTCCGCTCGTGAAGGCCGCTACGACGTTAGCGGCTAACTGCCGGGCCCTTGCGCGGGCTTGGTCTGAAGACGACTTCCTCACCAAACGCGGTGTTGCGGCGGGAGATGCGGACGACTGCGTGTTTTGGCTCGAATTGCTGAGCGCCGCCGCAACCGACCATGAGCAGCCAGTTCATACACTGCTCGAAGACGTCGCGGAGATCGTCGCGCTCCTCTCGATTTGCGGCGAAGCGGACCCGCCTGCCTCGCCAGTCGCACCGGCCGATCCCCCCTCTGTCCCGGTTCAAAGCGACCCTCCACCGCCGCCTCTCCCCACCGATTTCCATGGCCTACGCGTGCTGTCGTTCGAGAGCCGCATGGCCACCGAGATGACGAAGCTGATCGAACGGCAGGGAGGAGTCGCGGTCGTGGTCCCCGCATTACGAGAGATTCCGATTCCCCTGCAGGACAACGGGGCTGTGTTCCGCTTTGGTGTGAGACTCATGCTTGGGCAAGTGGATATTCTGATTCTGCTGACCGGCACCGGTACCAAAGCCCTCTTCGAGGTGTTGCAAACCCGATATCCGATGGCGGAGATCGCAGCCGCCTTAAAGAAGGTCCTCGTCGTCACACGAGGGCCCAAGCCCCAAGCAGTGCTCAAATTACTGGGCCTCGAACCGAACATCACCGTGCCGGATCCCAATACCTGGGTAGAGGTTGTGTCGACGCTCGACGAGTACCGCCCCGTCAAGGGGTTCCGCGTCGCAGTTCAGGAATATGGTATGTCCAACCCGGATCTCTTGGAGGCTTTGAAGCAGCGAGGTGCGGAGGTCTTTCCCGTCCCAATCTATCGCTGGGCTCTTCCAGAAGAGGTGGGGCTGCTGAGGCATGTGATTAGCGAGCTGGTCGATGGGAAGATTGATGTGATGCTGATCACGAATGCTGCTCAGCTCGACCATGTGATGCAATTAGTCGAGCAGGAAGGGAAAACGGAGCTTTTCAAAGTGGCGTGCAAGAAGGTGGTGGTCGCCTCTATTGGCCCAACCGCCAGTGAACGTCTCCGTCACTACGATCTCCCCATCGACTTCGAGCCCTCCCGCTCAAAGATGGGCGTGCTCGTGAAGGAGGTCAGTCAGAAGGTCCATGCATTCCTGCAAATAAAACGCCCCTAATACCAAGCCTCTCTTCTCTCTTTCCTTAGCCTTGTGTGCCCGACGTTTCTATTCTATGACATCCCGTGCACAGCGGAATCCCAGCCAGTTCATTTTTGTGCTGGGATCAGTCCCGTTCCGCTGAGCAGGCCGCACAGAGGGTGTACTGTCAATCCATCCGCCGCCACGAAAGGCCTTCTGGGTTCCCTTCTCAAGCCCCTTGGGATTCCGGTTCGGTGCCGTCTTGTAATAGTCCGGGTCGTACCAGTCGGCCGTCCATTCTGCGACATTGCCGGCCATCTGAAAGACCCCGTACGGGCTGACGGCGTTTTCGTACTTGTCGACAGAGATGATCGGTGGATACAGCAGCAGCCGCTCCGGTCGGTCACGCACCGGCCCGGACAATCCCGTGCGGCCGAAGTTGGCGCGGCTCAATCCCGCCGGCTGGTTCCCCCAAGGATAGATGCGTCCATCCTCACCTCGCGCTGCCTTCTCCCATTCCGCCGAGGTGGGTAGGCGCTTGCCGGCCCATCGACAGTACGCATCGGCGTCGAACCAGGAGACGTGCATGACCGGATGGTTGGCCATGGTTTCCTGAAAGTTCCCACCGTCGTATTGCCAATCGATCAGCGGCGGGAGGTCCTTCGCCAGGACAAACTTCAGGAATTGCACGGTGGTTACTTCGTATTTGTCGATCTCATATGCATCCAAGTACACCTTTCGCTGCGGCAACTCCGGCTGGTAGGCGTTGCGATCGACTTTTTTATCGCTCCCCATGATGAACGAGCCCGCCAGGATGCGGACCATTTCGTCATGGGCCGGTAATTTGATGCGCTCAGCCGCAAGCTTCTTCCCTTCAGGCGTCCATTCCCTGGTCACGTCAGCGACATCCAACGCCGATACCAAGCCATTGATGCTCACCAACGCTGTGATGATCATACTGCCCGCAATTCCTGCCCTTCGCACAGCCTCCCTCCTTGTCTGCTACATCCCTTGTTCTTTCGGTTGCACACTTGGCTCTTTTTTAAAGTCCTCCAGCGGTTGGAAATTCACCGGCAATTGAAAGAGGTAGTCCGAGACCGACCGTAGCTTCACATGCTGGTATTCCACAATCCAACTGCCGTCCTTTTTTGCCAATTTCATCGGAAAATGAATGTCAGTGGCCAACCACTGGTAATAGACCTCGGTTCGTTCGCCCCGTTTCGTCGTCACTTCATAGAGGGTCGTCGGATGACCTTCGCGCGTTTCCGTTCCGATCTCTTCCCTCGACACCTCCCCATCCAGCTTCTCGGTCACCATAAGGTCCTGGTCGGCATCGTAGGGCACGGTCTTGAAATGTTTCATCCGTGACAGCAGCAGCCATACCACCTGTTTGTCCTTTCGCACGATGCTGACGTTGACGGGGCCCATCGAATGGTGCTCGATTCGCCACATATTGTCGCGATAATAGATGACGGCTTTTCTGGTACGGCCGTCGCTCTTCGTGATGCGATCGGCCGTGAATTCCAGGGCCTCGGCGGACAAGCCGACCACGAGCAGGCTGGAGACAACCATGAGAGCGAGGCCAAACTTTCGCATGACGGTGCATCGTAACATAGCCATCTTCGAACTTTCCTCTGTGGGGATTTACGAAACGGTCAATACGCCGGCTCCACTGTAGCGACCGGCCTTTAAATCCTGAAGGGCACGGTTGGCCTCGTCGAGACGGAACGAAACAGTGCGGGGTTTGATCGGGATCGCTGCAGCTTCGCGGAGTAGATCGAGTCCATCTTGCCTCGTATTCGCCGTGACACTGCGAATCACGCGCTCGCCAAAGACCTCGCGATCGTAGTCAAGTGACGGAATCGGCGACATATGAATGCCCGCGAGCGCCAGGGTCCCACCTCGTTCGAGCGCGCGCAGGGCGATCGGAACGAGTTCGCCGGCCGGAGCGAAAATAATCGACCCGTGCAGCGGTTCCGGGGGCCGATCGTTGACACCGCCGACCCATCTCGCACCCAATTCGCTCGCCAGCTGTTGATGCTCAGGCTTGAGAGAACTGACATAGACGTCACAACCCCAATGGTGCGCAATCTGAATCGCGATGTGCGCGGAGGCACCGAAGCCGTATAGGCCGAGCCGCTGGCCTGGCTTAATCCCGCTCATTCGCAGGGCCCGGTATCCGATAATGCCAGCGCAGAGCAGCGGGGCAGCTTCCTCATCGGAAAACACCGACGGAATTGGATACGCAAACTTGGCAGGAACGATCGCATACTCAGCATATCCTCCGTCGACTTGGTAACCGGTGAACCTTGCCTGGTCGCACAGGTTTTCCCGTCCACTACGACAAAATTCGCACCGACCGCATGTTCCCTGAAGCCAAGCAATGCCGACACGGTCCCCGACCGTGACTCCGTCGACCTCAGCTCCCTTCTCACTGACGATTCCCACGGCCTGGTGGCCTGGGATCAACGGCCGCTTTACATCCGGCAATTCTCCTTCGACCACGTGGATATCGGTCCGACAGACGCCGCAGACACGGATTCTGACCAACGCCTGGCCCGAAGCAGGAACCGGTAGAGGTACCTCGCGCGGCTGGAGCGGATTGGTGGAAACTTCTCCCTGCTTCGTAAGGACCATCGCCTTCATAGGCTCTTCTTATCCTGGCTGGTCTGGTCGGCCCCGAGGTGGATCCTGAGCGCTTCCCCGCCTGATTGCCTCCGCCCCATATCATCAGATGCTGGCTACGGTGTTTTTGCTTTGATGCATTCGATATCGAGCCGGATCTGGACCTCGTCACCGACGACGAGTCCCCCGCTATCGAGCGTTTTGTTCCAAACCATGCCGAAGTCTTTGCGATTGAGCTTCCCCTCGGCATTAAAGCCGGCTCTGGTATTGCCCCACGGGTCTTTCGTCGTTCCATTGAAATTGCCGGTCAACGTGATTTCCTTGGTCACGCCCTGCAGGGTGAGGTCTCCGATCGCGGTATAGCCTTCGCCGGTTTTCTTATAGCTCTTCATCCTGTAGCCCATCGTCGGGTACTTCTCCACGTCGAAGAAATCGGGATTTCGCAGGTGGGCATCCCGCTTTTCATGGACGGTGTTTACTGAGGCGGTTTTGATCGTCGCCTCGATCGCTTTTACAATCCCAGCTTCCGTATCCATGTCGATAAAGCCGGTATAGTCCATGAATCGGCCGGTGGTCTTGGAGACGACCATATGTGAGACGCGAAATTCGATCGTTGAATGATCAGGATCGACATTCCAGCGAGCCAACTCAGCCGGCGCCGGGGTAGCAGTCCAGATCAGTGTCTGGCACAGCACCGCCAGAACCCCTGCACACCGATATGCTCTCAACATTGCAGTCATCTCCTCCTGAAGAGACCTGAGAATTGATGGACGCCTGGTTACTTCTTGGGTGGGCTCTCAGGAGCATCCGGTTTGGCGGTAGGACTTGTGACCGACTGTACGTCGCGCTTCTTCGGCCGGAGGCCGGTGCGCATCCGAACATGCACGTCCACGGCATCCTCTCCCAACTCCGGCGGAAACGGAGGGAACGGTTGTGCGCTCACGACCGTGTGGATCCCTGCTTCGTCGATTTCGCGCGCGCCCGACCCCTTTTCGATCTCGACCAATTGTGCCCGACCGTTCGGGTAGAGCTTGAACCGAACTTTGACCGTTTCTCCGCCCGGCGTGTGCCGAATCCCCCGTACGTGACGGCTCCAGCTCCGACTGACCAGATAGCTGATTTGCTTCCAATAGGCTGTGCCCTCACCCGGAGAAGGAAAGGGCATCAGGTCCTCCTCAGCCATTTTCCCTATCGACACCGGTTCGACGTCCGGTTGAACTTCATCGATGGCCACATCCTCGTTGCGAGATTCGTCCGGCCGAGCCGGCGGCGGATCGGATGAATCGCCAGCCGGCTCTTGTGGATCCAAAGTCACATACACAATTCGCCGCATGATCCGTTCGGGCTTGTCTTGCCGGGATCGGGCAAAGGTGACCTGAATCCGTGCCACTTTGTGCGGCACCGACGTTCGGCTCGGGGGGATCGGCTCAAGAGTCACGGTGCCTTTTAGGACCATCGGCACCGTATCCGGCTCGAGCGTGATCGTCTGCGATTGAAAGTGGACGGATTCACAGATGGCCACGATGGGGGTGGACCCCTGCGCCACACCCCCGAGAGTCACCGTCAGCGTGATGGGTTTTCCGGAAAGAATGTCGGCGGCGGACTCTTCCTGGTCCAGATCGAATTGGACCCACCGTTTCGAGGGCGAAGAGAGAGGCGCTGACGAGGGAGCAGCGGGAAACGCGATCGGTTCAAAGGCCCACAGACAAACCGCGAACCCCAGCATCCCGATCCAACATTCGAGACATCGGAACCCTGGAGCCTTCATACTGTGCATCCTACCCAGCCCGTTAGCTTTCGCGCAACCCGTTTTTCTCGGATAAAGGTGCGCGATTGAGCGGTATAAGATAGAATGAAGCCATGCGTGCCCTCGTAAAGACCAGTGCCCAGCCTGGATTAACCTTGACGACGTGGCCCGACCCGACGCCTGCAACCGTCGATGTGGTGATTCGCGTGAAGGCCACCTCCCTCTGCGGAACCGATGCGCACATCTACAAGTGGGACGAATGGGCTCAAAGCCGCGTCCACCCTCCTCGGATTATCGGCCATGAGCTGTGCGGTGAGGTCGTCGAGACGGGATCGGAGGTGACGCTGGTGAAGAAAGGCGATTATGTCGCCGCGGAATCGCACCTCACGTGCGGAACGTGTTTTCAATGTCGCACCGGTCAGGCCCACGTTTGTAAAAGCTACCGCATCCTGGGAATCGACCGAGACGGCTCCTTTGCCGAATATGTCAGCTTGCCCCAGAACGTTCTCTGGAAAACCCCCCACGATATTCCACTGGAACACGCTTGCGTTCAGGAGCCATTGGGCAATGCCGTTGACGCAGCATTGGCGGAAGGGGTCGCAGGTCGAACTCTGCTCATCACGGGCTGCGGACCGACCGGACTGTTCGCTGCCGCCGTCGCGCGCACATCCGGTGCGGCCACGATCATCGCCTCGGACGTGAGTGAGTACCGTTTGGACCTGGCGAGGCAAGTGGGCGTCGATCATGTGCTCAACGCCAAGACCGAAACGGCGGAATCCCTCGCCGAGACCGTTCGGACGATCACCGCCGGTGAAGGCGTCGACGCCGCACTGGAAATGTCGGGCGACCCGACCGCCTTGCATCATGTCTTTCGGGCAGTCAAAAACGGAGGGCGAGTCACGCTATTTGGCATTCCTACCGGATCAGTTTGCTTCGACCTGCCGAATGAAATCATTTTCAAAGGAATCCGCGTGTACGGCGTCACGGGCCGGCGCCTTTTTAGCACCTGGTATCGATTGGCCGGGCTCTTCAAGGCCGGTCTGAACATCAAACCCATCATCACGCACACCTTGCCCATGACCGATTTCGCCAAAGGCTTCGACTTGATCAAATCGGGCCAGTGCGGCAAGGTAGTTTTATTTCCTTGAGACCGGCTAGAGGCCAAAGGCCAGGGACGAGCCGTTTGATAAGAAACCTTCCAACCCCTTGCCCCGAGCCCCTTGCCTAAATCTATGGCCTACAATTCCCTCAAGAAAATCCTCGACCAACAACTGGCAGAAATTCGGGCTGCGGGTCTGTACAAGACCGAGCGGCAGATTCTCAGTCCACAAGGCTCGGAAATACGGGTGACGCAAGGCACCGTACTGAACCTCTGCGCGAACAATTACTTGGGACTGGCGAACCATCCGGAGATCACGCGGGCGGCAAGCGAGGGGCTGAAGGACCATGGCTATGGCATGGCGTCCGTTCGCTTCATCTGCGGCACGCAGGATCTCCATCGACGTCTTGAACAGGCGATCAGCACGTTTCTCGGCACATCCGACACCATCCTCTATAGTTCGTGCTTTGATGCCAACGGAGGACTGTTCGAAGTCCTGCTCGACGAACGGGACGCAGTGATCAGCGACGCCTTGAACCATGCAAGTCTGATTGACGGGATCCGGCTCTGCAAAGCGCAACGCTTCCGATACATCCACTCCGATATGGCGGATCTTGAGGCGAAGCTCGCGGAGGCCAATGGTTTCCGATTGCGTCTCATCGCCACCGATGGCGTTTTTTCAATGGACGGTGACCTCGCCAAGTTAGATCACATCGTGGAACTCGCCGATCGCTACGATGCAGCAGTCGTGGTGGACGACAGCCATGCGACCGGGGTACTGGGCCCGCGAGGACAGGGGACACCAGCTCACTTTGGCGTGGCGGATCGTGTGGAGATTGTCACTAGCACGTTGGGCAAAACACTCGGCGGAGCGGCTGGAGGGTTTACGTCGGGACGGATGGAACTCGTCGAGCTCTTGCGGCAACGGTCTCGCCCATATTTGTTTTCGAATGCGTTGCCTCCCGTCATCGCCGCTGCGGCGCTGCAGGCGGTGAAGCTCGTGGCCCAAGGCGATCTCCTGCGCGCCACCCTGCGCGAAAATGCTGCCTTCTTTCGTGCGGAACTGACCGCTCTCGGATTCCGATTGATTCCCGGAGATCATCCGATCATTCCCATCATGTTGGGTGAGGCAACGCTTGCCACGAGGATGGCCGATCGGCTCTTGCAGGAAGGGATCTACGTGGTGGGGTTCAGTTACCCTGTGGTGCCAAAAGGACAGGCGCGCATTCGGGTCCAGATGTCCGCGGCGCACACGAAATCCCAACTGGAGCGGGCCGTGGACGCGTTTGCCAAGGTTGGCAAAGAACTCGGCGTAATCACGTAGACACGTTTGTCTGGTTTATCTCGTTTGTTTGGTCAGAGGTTGGACGGGGGAGAATCTTCCGATTGTGTCGATCGGATGAACTAGGGAAGCCGCTGGACCAAAGAAACCAGCTAGACCAGACGAACCGAACAAACCTTCCTTTCCTACTCGCGAATCGCTTTGGCGCGACTCTGCAAATAGGCGTTCCGGACGGCGGTGTATAGGTCTAGCGTCGCTTCTTCCACCCCCTGAAACTTTTCGAGATTGCGCGAGCGTTCATTGACGATTTCTCCAACGCGGGCTCCTATCTGGACGAACGTGGTGGTTGTTCGATTCTTGTGGGCGATGGCGGACGGGACGTTATTGACTTCGATGATCGGAGCGACGAGCCAGTTCACCGGATTGAGGAAAATATCGCCCATATATCCTACAAAATCACGGGCCGTAAAGGGCGGCAGAAACGGCAGGACGAGATAGGGGCCCGGTTTGACGCCGTAGTATCCAAGAGTCTGACCTGTGTCTTCATCAGGCGTGACCAGTTCGATCCCCGTCGCCACATCGACGAAGCCGGCTAACCCGATACTGGAATTGATCAGGAACCGTCCGGCTTCGATGCTGGCTCCTTTGATCTTCCCCTGAAACAAATTGTTGAGAAGACGTGGAGCGAACCGGATGTTGTCGAACATGTTGCTGATCCCGACTTGGACAAAGTCCGGCATGATGAAATTGTAACCCTTCGCGACCGGTTTTAAGATCCAGCGGTCCACCTGGCGATTGAATTCGAAGACCTTGGTATTGAACGATTCCCAAGGATCATACTCCTCGCCGACCGTCTCTTCAGGCTTTGCGAATGGATCGAATGGCTCCTCCGGCGTCGCCGGTACCGGGGCTTCGGCAGCTGCTGTCTTGTTCTCCGCCACACGGTGCAGAAGTGGGTTGTCCGGATGAGCTGCCCCGTTTGGGAGGGCGACATCCTGGGCAAGTACCGTCGACGAGATCCCATTCGACACCGATGCATCGGTGAGTGAGTCCGTACGGGAGGAGTTCCGGTCTTCGGCACAGCCTACCAACAACAACGCGGTGATTCCGAACGTCCCCAACGCGAAGCGACGCCATGATCTTCTCACCCGGCCCTCCTTGGTTTCCGGCGGTCGTCCGCACCCTCCTACTGGACGTACCGCAGGTATATGGCCGCGCACTGTATCAAAAGTCTCGGCCCGCGCCAATCTTTTCTTGCAGGGTCAGCCGGCGGAAGGGGAAATCACGAACCAATGGCGGATCGGACGAATTCCGCGAAACGATGAAAGTACGGCTCCCCGCCAACGTGATAGGTATTATTGTGATCGGCGCCCTTGATCACATAGAACGATTTGGGTGGCTTGGCTGCCTCGAACACCTGCCGACCGAGTTCGAGCGGAATAATCTCGTCCTGATCGCCGTGCACGACCAGTTTCGGCAGTGAGAGTTGGGGCAATCGATCGATCAACCGGAATTCGGCGCCGAGCAGCCAATGGACCGGCAAGCCTCCATAATGAAACTTGGCCACCGCCTCGATTGAGGGGAACGGTGATTCGAGAATAAGCCCCGCGGCCGGCTTATGCGACACCACCTCTGCGGCGACCGCTGCTCCGAGCGAGCGCCCGAACAGCACGATCCGGTCGGGTCGGATCAAGCGAACCCGTGTGAGGTAGTCATAGGCACCAAGAGCATCCTGGTAGAGCCCCTCCTCTGAAGGAGAGCCTTGGCTGCGCCCATAGCCACGGTAATCGAAGAGGAACACCGACAGACCGAGCCGGTAGAGTTCGCGAAGATTCTCGAGCCGGTTAATGATATTGCCCGCATTCCCGTGGCACCATAGGATCACAGCCGACGTTGCGGCCTGCTCGACGTACCAGCCGAAGAGCTTCGTGCCGTCGCTCGCATGAAACCAAACCTCTTCAAGCGGAAGGCCGCTGCGGGCCTTCCAGTCCTGATCGATCCACGGGTTCGGATGATAGATGAAGAACTGGTCGAGTAGGCTCATGATGGTCGCGGCACCATGACAGGAACCTTATAGCGTCAGTCCCAGAGAACATCAAATTGGCTCGGCTTCCCCTCATTCGTGGTATTGCTTGCCTGAGAATATACTTCTATAAATATCTGTCTTCCAACGTATGTGGGTCTGCAACGATGGCCCTTCCTAATTCCCCAGAAGGCCGCCAGTTTATCACCCAAGAAAGTCCACTATACGTTGCTCATTCCTGCTCCGTTCAATCCCGCAGCACACCAGGCGCCTTCGAGGAGGTCGCTATGGCAGCACAAATCATGACAACGATGTGCGGGCTCTCTGCGATGCTGATTCTATCGGGCTGCTCCATTGCGATGGCACTCCACGGAAATAAGGAGCCTAATTTCGAGCACATTACAGTGGGTGTCCCCAAAGAAGAGATCGACTTTGAGTTCAATCAACCAGGTACATCAAAAGATCTTGGTGATGGCAAAAGCGAGGTGACGTACAAATACGAGATGGGGAACTCTCCCAATCCTGCACGCGCGACTGTCTACGGCTACATTGACCTAGCCACTATAGGGCTGGCAGAGCCTATTCTGACGTTCATTGAATGGCTCCAAGGGCACGATGAAGAAACTCGAATTGTCTACGGCCCTGACAATAAGGCCCTGGAAGTCCTTGGCTACACCTCTCCGCCAATTTCCGCCCAGATGAAAGTGGCACAGGAGGAGCAAAACAAGTTTATCCGCAAACGGCCGGCACCCACGTCGTCTGATCAGACAAGAACACCTCTGCCTCCAAGCGCTCTCACTGTTTCTCCCTCGCCTCAACCAAGCGACGTGGATGTTTTGCCGGTCACACACATGCATGCGAGAAAGAATGCGCACGCGGTGGTCGTCGGGCTAGAGCGGTACCGAAACGAGTTGCCTCGGGCCAGCTATGCAGAACAGGACGCGCGAGTGGTGGCCCGCTATCTCTCTGGAACGATGGGATTTGAAGAAGCCAATGTTGTTCTTCTTCTCAACGATCGAGCAACAAAAGGCGATATGGAGAAATACTTTGAGACCTGGCTGCCCAACAGGGTGGAGAGTGAGGACACGGTCTTCGTATACTTCTCCGGCCACGGAGCACCGAACGCAAAGACTGGTGAAGCGTATCTCGTACCCTACGATGGCGACCCTCTGTATCTTGATAATACGGGCTACCGGCTTTCCAGGCTTTATCAGAGCCTATCCAATCTTCCCGCCAAAGAAGTGGTCGTCATCCTGGATTCATGTTTTTCCGGCGCCGGTGGACGCTCAGTTCTGGCTCAGGGCTTGCGACCGATCGTCACCGAAATGAAAAGTCCTCTGTTGGAAAATGGCAAGACCGTCGCTCTGGTAGCGAGTAGCGGGCAACAAGTTTCCAGCACCTATGAACAGAAAGCACATGGTCTTATGACCTACTTCTTCTTGAAGGGCCTGCAGGGGGAAGCAGATACCAACAAAGACGGGAAAATCGATATCACAGAGTTATTCGATTACCTGCGTCCTCAGGTCGAGCGAGTAGCGCGGCGAGATTTTAACAATGAACAGACACCCTTGCTCCTCGGCAACACGGACGTGCTCGCACGTGGCCTATATCTAACGCAATAGATGGTTGCCATCAGATCCGAAATCTTCCTCGCTCTTGGGTTGACGATTACTGCTGCCTTCCTCAATGCCTGTTCCCCGGTCGAGCACAGAAACCAAGATGCCTCGAGAACGACTACGCTGAGTATCGTTCAGAAGGATGCGCTCGCAGAGACCAAGATCCTCGAGACGGATCCCGATGGGTGTACGTGGGTGGCTGCAACGGGGAGTGTAAGATTTGGCGATCAGGACACGAAGCATCAAGCGTATGCCCAAGCGATAGCTGAAGCAAGGCGCAAAGCGATAGACACACTCCTGGGTGTGAGAATTGATCACCGTTTCATGGATTTTCAGGGCGAAAATACCCTTCGCGGGGAATTCGTGCTAACGGAAAAACTTTTGCGTGCAACGCAACTGGGTCGGGCGGTTAAAGAAAACGTGCTGTACGTTGGCCCCGTGGATGATCCTGGTTGTATAGCCTGTCGGGTCGAAGCTCGGATTCAGACTTGTCTGGTGCCAGAGCGAGAAAGAGGAGACAAAGATTTCCACGTACACCTGCAACTCAACAGATCTAGCTATCAGAATGGCGATGAAGTGATTATTTCCGCGACATCAACACGTGATTGCTATCTCTACTTTTACAACGTTGACATGGATTTCCGTGCCGCCCTCATTGCCCCAAACAAATATGTCCCGAGTGTGACGGTCAAAGCCGGGGAAGTGTGGGTGTATCCGAGCGACGACCTGCGCACCAAGGGTCTTCGTGCGACCGCACAACTTCTGCCGGGTTCATCCGTTTCCGCTGAAACCGTTCGCGTTGTCGCGTCAAAAGCCGCACTTCCTAGTTCGCTCGTCTCACTTACCACTCAGGGAGAAACTACCCGCCCGTCATTTTTTGAGTTCCTGCGCGCGCTTATCAGCACGGACGTTGAGTGGGTTGAAGACGTACAGGCCTTCACAATACGCCAACACTAGCCCCACAAACTCTTCTTGCCTCATTCCGTTGTCGCGCACTAGTGAATTGCGCGCTGGCATACATGGAAACGAGGGGCCGGCATATTCAGTTGCGCGCGTCTCCGTTAAAAATACGCCTGCACCGAAAACATCACGTCATTATCGTGGTCGCGGTGGTTGTATTCGATACGGAGCGCCCAATTCTGGCTCAACGTATAACGTTGACCGACAAACCAACGGATATCATCCGACTTATCGCCCAAGGCGTAGCGCAAGTATGATCCGGACGCCATCAGCTTCCATCGGTCGGTCAGATCCGCCAATAACCCGACGGATCCCCCGCCGCCGACACGATGGTTTTCTTCATAGGCATGGCTGTAATTAGCCTCTGCCTCCGCGAAGGCGAAGAAGACCTCCCGTTTCAGCCAGTGAGATTCTACCGCTGCGCCGATGCCACCATTGGCCACACCGTTACTGCAGAGCTGACAATCGCCGAATCGAATTGTGTTCATTCCCACATTGACCTTCCAGGACGGTGCATGGAACAACGCATCTATCGGCGAAAGCGACAAGACATTGGCAAAAGTTGCCCGCTCGATCCTGGTCTGATCGACGCGGTTGTAGTGACGCAGGCTGATCGAGGCCAACTCAATTTGCGCGTCCGGGGTGTACCCGATTTCCGGATCGAGCAGGTCGTGATACCCCGCTCGCACGGTGAATTCTTCGAACGTATCATTGTTCCTCCATCCGGCTCCCAAAGTGGCCCGTGAGGTCTTGTGACCAAGTTCCGGTTGTTGGGCGAACGGAACGACCGAGAAGGGTTCAGAGGGAATGCGGAGTTGACTGCGCGCCGTCAGCACCGCCCGATTGCGGTCTTTGAGTTCCTGCGGAGGCGAATCGATTGTCTCGATTCGGTACCTCAGATAATCCGACGCCAGGTCCAGGAGAAACGCCTGCCGTACCTGGCTCAAATCGGTAAATTCTCGAGACGTGATCTCCGAGACATTTGTCGCGATCCGTGCGGAGAGGTTCCGCTCTTTCGCTGGTAACGATTCGCGCTTCCGCCGGATCATCGTGCTGCGCGAAGGACGATAGGCGATGTCGCTGACCAGACCAGGTTGGGCGGCGATGAGTCGCACGGTGTCAGCCGGGACGGTCCAGAAGGTGAACTGATCGGTGAGATGGAGCGAGGGGTTGGCATACTCCAGCAATGCCAGGAGATGGTAGGAGCAGTTCTCTTTGAAGAAAAAATAGTCGAAATAGGCATTGCCGAGTTCCCACGCATGCATCAGGAACCGTCGCAACTGAACTTCCGTGAAGTTAAGTCGATATTCCCAGATGTCACGATTCTCGATGTCTCGGTATTCCTGAACTTTGAGATAGTAGGGAATGGTCGAGAAATAGCCCTTGTAGAAGCCGAAGATGCCCTTAATCGGATAGGCGATTCCGGAATCTGTCGGTACATCAGCGGCATAGTTGATCGTGTAGGCTAGGATGCGTGTCTGTTCGGTCTGGCCCCTTTGGTCGACCCGAAGCAGTGTGTGGCCGAACATGGAGGCTGGATTGTTCATGAATGCGGATGGAAAGATGAGTGTAACCGACCGGACCTCGAAGTCAGCATACCACCGATCGAACCGCTCGCACGCGACGGGCGGAAGGCGTGCGTCATCAAAGGCTAGCCGTTCCTTCAACCAATGATAGCGGGCGATGAAGGCGCATTGCGCCGGTTGCTTTGACCTCCCGACGAGGTCCTTTGAAAAGAACTGAGCCAGCGTGGCATCGAGCTCAGCCTGAGGGTCGGTCTTCCCCTTCGGAGACATAAAAAATCCCGGATCATCCTGCTCGCTCTCATATCCACCAAAGAGGCGGGGACGATAGTGAAGGAGAAGACGCCACTCTCGTTCGTCAGCCAAGCGGAGTGATCGAGCTTGGTCTTGAAGATGTTCGAGGTATGGTCTCGCCGGCAGTTCTTCGGCGCTCACCCAGCTAACGACAAAGAGGAACACAAAAGCAGAAATGATTGGCAGTACCAAGGTGGGCGGGCGAAGACAGAAAAGGCCCTGGCCCATAAAGGCCAGGGCCTCTGAGATTGACTTATTGAGCAGAAGCTTTGGCGAGGACCGGATTGCCCGCCACAGCCTCATTCAATGCCTTGACCATCGCCACCGGGGACGTTTCGCCAGCTTTCACCAGAGAGGTGTAGCGCTCCTGTGTCATCGCAAAGAAAGCGCCTTGGTGTTCAGCTGGAATGCCCATCAGAGTCGCCAGTGAGGCAAGGTGTTCACCCTGGCCCTGGGCCATTTCTTGTGACAAGTTGTCGAAGTTCAATTCAGCGAACATGATCGTCTTGCTGTCGCCCATGACCTTGCCGTCATTGGTGCAGCCGGAGGTTCCGCTGCTGATCCCGAAGGTATTACTGCCGAAGGTACCGTTGGTGGTCGCCATCATCACTTGTGGTGCGATTTCCTTCTGTCCCTTATAATCGCTCCAGGCAAGCTTGCCAAGGCCGCAGCCTGGTCCTGTATCCGGATTGGCCGCCATCGCGAGACCAACCTGCGTCCCGACAAACAGCACCGCCACTGAAAGCATGAACAGTTTCTTCAACATAAACCTCCTCCTATAAAGTAAGGTGAAGTGCGCTGAGACATGCTCGTCGATCGACTAGCTGATTATACTCAACCCTGAGCAGATTGCTAGAAAAAAATTTGCAAAACTTTTCCGCAGAGGCACGCTAGTGAGTCGCGATGACTTGCGCGAGCACTTGGTGGTTGACCATCGCAGCGCTGAGCGCTTTGATCATCGCCGCCGGTGAAGTGTCTCCTGCACGAACGAGTTCCTGA
This sequence comes from Nitrospiraceae bacterium, assembly GCA_035623075.1. Lineage (NCBI taxonomy): Bacteria > Pseudomonadati > Nitrospirota > Nitrospiria > Nitrospirales > Nitrospiraceae > Nitrospiraceae bacterium. Next base: position 141,849 of record DASPUC010000024.1, read on the forward strand.
TACCGTGCTTGAGCCAGAGCAAAAAACTGCGGATGCTGCTCTGCCGGCACACCCATCATCGTCGCCAACGACGCCAAATGCTCTCCTTCTCCTTTAGCCATTTCGGCCGTGAGACTGTCGAAGGTTGCGGCGACAAACACATCGGCCCGTTCCTCCGCCCACACTTTTCCGTCGTTCGTGCAACCGGACGTGCCGGTGGAGATCCCGAACGTCTGGCTGCCGAAGGTGCCGTTGGTCGTCGCCATAAGCACTTGTGGACCAATATTCTTGGGCCGCTTAAAATCCGACCACGCCAGCTTGCCGAGACCGCATCCTGGTCCGTTGTCAGGATTCATGGCGAGAGCTTGAGAGATAGACGTGCTGATGAAAACGAGTGTCAGAACAACCATCGCGACGAGCTTCATGCCGTCCTCCTCTTTCCCATGACATTGTCCGTCACGCTAAACGGGTTGAACCTCTGTCTCGGATCGATCATATACTTCTTCCCCCACTTCGTGAAGAATTCGCTGCAATTACAGACCGCTTCTCCTTCTCTTTGTCTCCACCTCTTGGCTTGTTATCCAGTTGGACGTGCGCCGGAACGACACAATCGCCGGTAATCGTCAGAATCCCGATCGCCCGAGGAAGGGTAAACCGTCGAGGGCCGGCCGATCCTGGGTTGAAGAGGAGTGTGCGCCCGTACCGTTCGATCGTCGGACGATGGCTATGGCCGAAGATACACACATCTGGCTGCTCCTCATTCAGCCACCTTGTCGCGTCTTCCGTTAGTTTTCCTTTTTCAAACAGCACGTGGCGCACAGCGATAGTCTTGCCACTGCGACGGATCACGATCTGTCGAGGAAATCCGCTCCGCTCATACTCGTCAACGTTCCCCGATACGGCGACCACCGGAGCAATCCTTTTGAGGGACTGAATCACTGCTCGATCACCGATGTCTCCCGCGTGCACAATCGCCACTACGCCAGAAAAATGTTCACGGACCGCTGGATCATAGAGTCCATGCGTATCGGCAATGACTCCGATGCGAACGGCTTCGCGTTGCTTCATGGCGCGGCGACCGGTTGAACACCCAAGGACTCTTGAATCTGCTTCCAATCGAACGTAAACGGCTCCGGGGCCATCTTTGGCAGAGATGTCAGTTCGGCCTTGAGCCGTTCGGCACGGACCGTACTCATCGGATGCGTCGAGAGCCATTCCATTCGGCCCTGGTCTTTTTCCGACAGTCGCTCAAAGAATCGAATCATGCCGTCTGGATCGATCTTCGCCCGTTGAAGAAGTTGCACCCCTTTCAGGTCGGCTTCAATTTCCTGTGCCCGGCCGAACTTCAGCGTCACCAGTTCGAGACCGACCTGTTTCATCAGGCCTGCTAACCCCTGCGGATCGCCGACAAGGATTGTCACGACCGCCATAAGGCCTAGCGTTTTCACGATGCGCTCAAGGCCGTGTCGCTGCAAGACGTGATTGAATTCGTGGCTGAGCACGCCAGCGACTTCTTCGCCGCTCTCGGCCTTTTTCATAAGACCTGTAAAGACGACGATATAGCCGCCCGGCAATGCAAAGGCATTGACCACGTCGCTCTTCACGACCGTGATCTCAAACGCGTACGGATTGTCGACCACTTGGTTTGTCAGTCGTTGGGTCATTTCGTTGACCGCAACAACGGCCGGCCCTTCTTTGAGCACGTCCTGTTTTGCGAGAAAATCGCGATAGGCCGATTCCCCGAGTTTCTGTTCCCACTCCACGGGAATGCGACTCACCGCGAAATCGACGAGCCAATCGGAACCCAGCCAGAGAAGCAGCGCGATCGCTCCCAGCGAGCCGACAACAATCCCCCACATCCTCCGTCGGTGGGTGCGAGCCTGCCGAACCTTGGTCGCCGCGGCTTCAAAGTGATGGGTCAGTTCGGGCGGCGCCGCTTCTCGAAATGCCCTGATAAGGACCGCGTCCTTTGTGTACAGCGTCCGAGTCGATTGTCCCTTTCCCCATTTCACCACCAGTTGATCATGATCGAGTCCGCCAGAGGACAATGTCAGCGACGAGAAGGGCACCGTGGCCTCATCAGGTTGGAGTGGGTGGTCTTGGATCTTGAACATGAGGCCGCGCGATGAGACTTCGACGTGACAGGGCACACCGGTCGCGGGAAAGTCAGCACCGAAGCAGAGGGCGTTGGCTTGAAAGGTCATAAGAAGTCGTCACACGTCAATCGTCATTGGAGGACGATAAAGTTCTGTCGCGCTCTGTTTCCAGAGTCTACGATTGACCATTGACGTTTGACGAATGACGCGAGTCATCACTCGGAAACGGGGATAAATTGCCGAATCCAGGCTCCAAAGCCCCCCGGGTTGCGGCTTTGGATATACACGACGCCTGGACCATGGAAGCGACAGACAAACCCCTCGCCCGAGGTGAAGCTCGCCACCCAGCCTGCAGCCGCTCGCTCAATGTTGTAGGAAGTGGTCGATGACCAGGCTACGAGATGGCTATTGTCCACGATATATTCCTGCTCTGGTTTCAATTCAATTTTGTGGATCGCGCCAAAGCTGTTCAGAATCAACTGTCCGGTCCCGCTGATCTTCAGGATGAAAAACCCTTCGCCTCCCAACAGTCCCCGACTGAAGCTTTGCATTTGGCTCTCGATTTTCACCGTCTCGGCACCAGCCAGAAACCCATCCTTTTGAACCAGGTATTCGTTCACTCCATCGAGTTCCAAAACCACGATCTCCCCAGGGACCGTCGGCGCCAGCAGGACTTCACCTGGCCCTCGGCTTGCTTTCAGCGTTTGAAAGAAGAATTTTTCACCCGTGAGTAACTTGCGTGATAGGGCTCCTAGAAAACCTCCTTCCATTTTACTTTCGATATCAATGGTCGGTGATGCCGACACCATGGCGCCCGACTCCGCCTTGATATGTTCTCCCGCCGCAAGTTCGACACGCACCATGGGGAACGCCCCAGGATACAAAATTTCACTCTTCATGAGCTTGGTCTCCCGTTCGCCTGACTAAAAAGGGACAGCGAACCATCCCTCGTTCCCATTTCATCTCACCCATCCGTACAGCCTGTGACTCGGTTCCGGCCCCTCTTGCAGATAGCTCATCCTGATTTTGCCGAGATAATCTTTAGGCACCTCGGTCCGTTTCGTCGTGACGTCAACCCGAAACACGCGAGCTGCATTTAACCCGAATATCTGCTCCTTTACCTCGCGCGTGAGCGATCGGTAATGATGCTTCTCGACAAGCTGATCCGGGATCTGGAAGCGCCGAAATGCTTCGATCTGCCACTGCGGGGTTCCGTACCAGATGGAATCGGTGCCCCAGAGGACGTGGTCTACGCCGAATGTCTCAATGATCTGCCCGAGCAGATGGGCGCAAATCATGGGAGATGTCGTCACCAGTTGACCGAACGTTGATCCCAGTTCCATATAGATATTCTGGATCTTTGGCTCGCCCTTCTTCATGCGACAGAATTCTGTCGTCCAGGGAATCTCTCCCGTCTTGGCAAAAATATCGTCCACAGACGCCGCACTTTTTAGCCCTGAGTGATAGACAAGGAAGTCCATGTCGGGAAAGTCCTTGGCCGCTTGGATGAGATCCTTGGGATGGTTGTAAGCGGGGACCGGCCCGAGCGGCAAGCCCTTGTGAACACAGACCCGCCTGACGTTCAGTTTCCTGGCTTGCTCCAACATCGGATAGGCAATCTGTTCATCGTCCATCCACCAACCGTGCTCGAACCCTGTCGGGCACGAACCGGTGTAACACTTCCAGGCATCGATCTTCAGCGTCTCCGCTTGCATCGCCATGAACTCTAGGTCGGCTGGACCGAGCTGTGGCGTGGCCAGCCCGTGTGCAAGCATCCGTTGCGACCCGGCAACGCGGTTCACTTCGTCGCGAATGTGCGCCATCTCGCTCGGGGGAACAACGGCCTCCTGAGGATAGGGGCCCGGCGGTGTACTGATGAGGCCGATCGACGTTTCGCTATCCAAGAACACTTCTTTCACAAAGTTCTGCCATGAGAGATCGTCGATCGTCCCTCGATCTGCCGCCAGCTTTGGATTGAGTCCTGCCTCACGGATACGGCGTCGCAACGCAAGGAGTCCTGATTTGGAGACAGCGCCTTTTCTTTTGTCCTCGGCATCCGTCGGATCGAAGTGTGAGCCGACGTAGTGTGTTTGTACGTCGAAGATGAAGTACGGCGAGCCTTGTCGTTCGGCAAAAGCCGACGGTTCAAAAAGTTCACTCTCGAACACATCGAAGAAACGACCGAACACGGAATTCATCGCTATCAGCGCGGCAGCCATCCCGCCGGACGTTCGGAGAAAGTCCCGCCGGCTGACCCCAAGTCGCATCGCAGCCTGGTGGCTCAGCATAGAAACGGCTACTTCGACACGGGCCTGATCCTGGGTCTGAGGGAGCGGAGCAAACTCTTCGTTGGAGACGATCTGCGTTGGAACGGGCCCGGCCGAGATACTGGCCCGCCTGAACCCTCGCTTGATTCCCCATGATGCGCCAGCAGCCATCCCGATCTCCCTTCGCAGAGGTTAGTCCTGGGAGATTCTGTGGAATGCCGCTCGACGTGTCAAGCAAGCGACTCATGAAATGCGGAGCGGTCGACAAGCCTGAGGTCGGAATGCCGACTAGCGGGTTGAGCGAGGGGGGTGAGGTTGCCGGGGACCGTCGTTAGGCAACGGTCGGTTGTTTCCACCACCATACTCCTTGCGAAGCTGCCGGCGGAATTCACGTCTTTCCGCCTGACTCATGTTGCGCCACCGGTCTCGCATCTCTTGACGCTGCTCGGGTGGTAAAGAGCGAAACCACTGGCGGGCGTTACGGATGGCCTCCCGCTGTTCGGGAGGAAGCTGGCGAAACCTCTGGAATCGCTCACGAAGACGCTGCTGCTGATCCGGCGACAATTGCTGCCACTGCTGAAAACGCTGGTGAGCCTCCTCACGCTCTTGAGGATTCATATTCTGCCATTGCCGCGCCCCGTTCAGAAGCCGCTGCTGCCGTTCCGGGGGCAACTGATCCCACGTTCCACTGAACCGCTGAAGAAGCTGTTGCTCATCCTGGCCTAATTGGCTCCAGGGAACCCCTGCGACATCGGACTGAGCCCAGGCCGTTCCGCTGAGGGCTGCAAGGATGATCATGATCATTAGCACCGACTTCATGGCGTCACTTCCCTCCGTGGAGGTGGGGAAGCCGGTTGACTCTCGCTCGCGGATGGTTCCTGCTCCAATCGTTTTGATCTGGATTGATCAGGAGAATCTCTTTGGGTCGGCGTTGGTGCTGGTGCTGGTTCATTTGCCTCGAGCGCGGGCGAGTCGTCCACCTGAAAGGGATCGATCCATTTGTCGTCGCCGGTATGCCAGGAACCGAGAAACTCCAAAAAATCCGTGTCCGGTGGCGAAGCAGCATCGCGCGGCGCGGCTTGTACCTGGTTGATGAGTAACCCCATCGTTCCCAGTGCTACCAGCGTCCATCTACCCCGTCGTGTCGGCATCAGCCAGCCAATGGTAGAACTCAAGATCTTCTGCAAGGTCGACGTTCTCAGCGGAGGTAATCAACTCCATGTCGTCGAGCGCCAGTGTATGAGGCCGCTCATGGGCTGGCTGCACAAGCCACATGGAGAACGAGAGTGCTCCGATAGCCGTCATCGCGAGTCCGCCGACCCAGACTCTCCATCGGCTGCGAACCGGCCTCGCATCGAGTGCCTGAATTCGTGCACGCTGGAGGCGCCGTGTGACGGCCACATCGAGATCTTCGACACTGCGGTCTAGGAGCTGCTTGGCTCCCGCAACAAACCGCTCATCGTCCTTATTGTAATCGGTGTTCACGGCCAGTGTTCTCCCAACAGTTGACGCAGTGCGCGCACGGCACGAAAATAATGGGTCTTGACGCTCCCCTCTGAACATCGCATGGCTGCTGCTGTTTGCGCAACGTCCAGCTCTTCCCACGCCCGCAAGATGAACGCTTGTTGTTGCCGGAACGGCAGGGTTCTTAAGGCTTGATCGAGTGCGGCCATAGCACGCTTCCGGGCGAGCTGTTCATCGCCCAGCAAACTACCAGTGTCCGCCACGGATTCGAGCGGATCGTCCTGCTCGGTGTCATCCTCACGCCGGCTTAACCAGGCTCGCCAACGGTTCCGAACCTTTGCTCTCCTGTACCAGTCGCGAATCCGGCTCTGCAAAATTGTATGGAACAGCGGACCCCATTCGACTTCCTTACGTCCACCATACTGCTGGACCAACTTCAACATCGAGTCCTGAACGAGATCCATCGCTTCATCGGCATCGCCGGTGGCAACCTGCGCCATGCGAAACGCTCGACGTTCGACTCCGGCTAGAAACCGATCCAGGGCCTGGTTTCGATCTAGGATTGCGCTCCTCCCACCGAGACAGAGCCCGCGAGAAAACTCAAGTGAAGCAAGCTCATACACCGTCGCCGACATGCGTATTCCTTATGCTCGCAGTGTCGCTCGGTTTTCCTCGTACCGAGTCATTGTTGACCTAATCTCATGTACGGTCAAGTCGATTGGGCTGAGGAAAATAGTCATCCTCGGGAAATATCCGTTCACACACGGGACCATCTCCTTCATCCCTTGTTTAGCGATAACGCTAGAACGGGCTTGCGGTTGACAGGAGTGGGCTGGCGAGGCTGCTTGGGAGGCTGACCGAATCAGAGAGGGCTCAAAGGGTTATTTTGCCCTAGAGACGGATGCGGTTCGGGAAGATCCGCCTGCTTCGGATCGGCTCGGCGGAATTATCGCAACCACATCGTGGGCCGGATCGCCTTCTTGGTCTTTTCCATCTCGCCCGACGCTATACATCAGACCCTTCTGTGAATTGACCAGCATAGGAAGACCGGTGAAGGGATCATAGTGCGATTGACCGGCTTTCGCCAATCGAGTGAGAAATGCTCCCTCCTGTGGGCCTCGCCTGATCCACACCTGTAGGCTCGCCAGACGAAGCTGGGCATCCGTCTCTACCATACGCCCAATGTAGGGATCCCACGAAGGAAGCGGTTCGATTCCGATGACATGTTCGATAGGATTGATCAGATAGTCCATGGTACTCGTTGGCTCGGTTCGAATGAAGCCGGACATCTTCGGCAAGCTCAGATATCGACCTTCCGCAACCGCTCGATTCGCAGCCTCATAATAATTGGCATAGTCGTTGGCTCGTCGTTGAACGGGAAGAGACATGGCTGCTGCAAAGGATACGTGGAGAGGACGTTCCTCCGTCCGATCCTGTTTCAATGCTGTTTTCACCGTTTTTGTGGCCCACGTGAAGTAACTCTGCATCGGCCATCGGACGGAGAGTTCAGCCTGATCAAGCGGGCGGACAACTTTCCCCAGACGGCTGATTGATGCATCGTCGAGATCAGGCCTGATCAATAATCCTGAGGCAATCGCGACATCATCCAACACAGCATCGGCGGCGAGCATCTTGATCATGAGGGTTTTAGATTGAACCAGGACCGAACGCCACGCTTCCATGTCCGTCTCCAAACGTTCAAGGCCGGTGGCCAGGTCCTGACCGAACCCTTCGGCGAGGTAGAGACGGTGAGTCAGAAGAATATGGGGACAATTAGGGCTAACAATCTCTCCGAATCCCCAATCCTCGAACGGCAGTTTGAGCCACTGTTGATACCGACCGAGTGCCGTCGATTCTTGAGCTGCCCAGGAACGAATCGAGTCCGCTTGTCCCTTAAACCTTGCAGCCGGGTCTGAACTCTTCAACCAACCTTTCATCACGCTGGACGAAGCGCTCGCAGTGGCAAGACTCCTCGCTTCATCTTCGTCTTTGAAACACACACGCGCGGCAGGAAGGTCATTATCTCCGGCTTTCCGCTCGTATCCCGCTTGGATCGCGTCTCGGCCCCGGGGAGCCTCGAATCCCAAGAGGAGAAAATAACCGTTCTTCTTTCCGTCCGTGCTCGAGCGCTGAGGACCTGTAGTTAAATTCACATACGTCTCGCTTGGAGGTTGTTCCATGACTCTCCATGCCACTTCGGTAGCGACGACTCCCCCCATCGCCATCACTGCGCAGACGACGACGAGCGTCAGGAGTGAAATGATGATGGAACGCGTGGTGGCAAAACAGGAATAGACGAACGACACAAGCCCGATTCGTAACCGGTGCAGACGGGCTATAAAGCGAGGACGTGGTCTCGACGTGGCCAATCGGTCGTAGGTACGGACCTGGCTTCTTTTTCCCGTTGATTCGAACAACACATCAACAGCGGACGCTGCCGCTGAGACAACTGGCTCTGGTTCCGGCTTTGAGGCCGTGAATTCGCTGGGACCCTCATCCCAAGCGACGGGAGATTGAGGCTCTTGCCGAACAAATGTGATGGATTCGCTCTCACGAATCCAGTCGGGCCTCGTGTCTGCCTCCGGAGTGATCGGGGCCGAAGGTGTCGAGACAGCTTCGGGTAATTGAGCGACTGTTTCATCGACTGGCTCTGTAACCGTTTCCTGAGGTGCATCAATCGACGGCGCTGGGACTGACTCGGGAGCTCGAGGCTCGGTGATCTCTTTTTCCCACCGCCGCCTTTTTCGGGAGGGACGGTGGTGCTGGACAGCCACTTCCCCGGTGCTCCAATGGGACAGAGGTTCCGTTGGAGGGGGCAACGCCGGGTCTGTCGAAGTCTCCGACACCAACTCCTCTGACGCCGCTTCGGCCTCCTGTGGCAGCGATTTTCGTAGAGTGGTTTCTTGGACGACGGATGAGACTGCGTGCTCCGGGGGAATGATAGTGGTTGGAGGAGTCGTCTCTTCCAAGTCGGGTGGCGGCTGATAGTCTTCCTGCACCGGCACCGGTTCAACTATGACGCGTTCTTCCGAATGGGCGGAGGCGACATCCAGAGCTTCCGTGGGCGCTGCTGTCTGCAACTCGGGTTCCGGCGATAACTGAATAGGGGGAGCCGCTGCTTCCCAAACCGGAGTCACTGGCTCCGGTTCTTGAACAGACAGCGGCTCTGATACGGATGGCGGGGCCACTTCCTGTGTTGATCCGGACTCACGCAAGAGGAATGTCGGCTCCAAACTTGTTCGGGATGGAGTAGTTGACGTTTGGATCTCGGGCATCGTTGTGGGTTCGATGCTGTTCGATTCGGTCGGCGGGTCCTTGACCGCAGAAGTGCCAGCACTCGGAGCTGCAGACGACAGAATTTCATCCGACGATGATTTTGTCGAGAACGCCCAAGCCTTCTGGAAAATAGCCTCCCAGGAAAATGGAGCGGACGAAGGCGAGTCAGACTCTGCAGGAGTTGCGGGAGTCGAAGGCTCAACGGAAATCTCAGCGGCTGCTTGGACCGTTGCCTGCTCTCCAATCGAAGATCCCTCGGATGGGTCAGTGGTTATCACAGGAGCTGCCGCCGGCTCTGGCTGAATCGAGCTCGTCAAGATAACGTCTGTTTCGCTATTCTGTGCAAGGATAGAGCCCTGTTCAGTGGTCACAGAAGCTGGCGGTTCGGAATCTGCAATGGGGATGGTGGTTTCTTCCACCTGTTCCCACGGCATAGGCGAGGTTAGTGATGATGAAGCTGACGTGATCGGGGCTTGTTCTGAAGGGAGAGCCTCAGGCTGATCGGACAGAGGCGGAATTTGTATGGACTCGTCCGATGGTGACAAGGTCGAGAGGCCATCGGTTGTTGCAGCCTCATTCTCGGAGAGGGATTCAGGTACGGCACTTGCGGTCAGTCCCGGTTCATCAGTCACGGGTTGGGATGGACTAAGCGCCTCAAGAGATTGGCCGTCACTCGAGTATTGGATGTCTGATTCGACTGGAGGAACGGACGTTGCCTCGAACTGACTTTCTTCTGGATTAACAGAGAATGGAGACGATGTGGACAAAGAAGTCGTGACTGCCTGAGACTCACCAGGTTGTTCCCACGGCATGACCTCTGTGTTCGATTCGACAGGACGAGACGGCACCGCTCCTTCCGAACTGGGAGGAGTATGGTCTTGAACGGGTTGTTGAGCTGCTGGGTTGACAGGGGATCTGAGAAATTCGCCGGTTTGAATGTCGAACATCGAGGCCAAACGAAAGGCCACGGGACTAGCCGGCGCGACTTCCCGGATCTTGGCATAAAGCTGTCCAGGTTTTTGAGGGCTGTCCGGGTCCGGATCCTCAACGAGAATGTCGATGGCCTTACCAAGCTCAGCCACCGCAGCCATGGCATCACCCTTCCCTTCGAAGACGTGCGCCAGAAGTTCGAGAAAGGGGACACAGCGGGGGCCCGCGGCCAAATACTCCCGTAATAGAGACTCGGCCAGCCAGTAATCCTGCCGCTCGATCGCTTCGCGTGCGAGCGATTCGAAGGCCTGCCGCGCAGTGACAAGGCTGCCGAGTCGAAGATGGAGTGTGGCAAAAAGTCGCCGAGCCTCGGTGTTATGAGGGTCGAGCGCAAGAAGTTCCTTGAGAGCCGCAGAAGACCGGCCATACTTGCCGGCGTTCATCTGGGTGATGGCGTCCTCGAGTAACGCGCTCTTTTTACTGTACCCGACAACACCTCGCTTGTGCCCCCTGGAAGGGTTCTTTTTGTCGGATTTTATGAAGGATTTTTTGTCAGTCCGCACGTTACAACTTTAGCAGATCTTTCAGTCACGGAACGCCGCAGTTCTGGGTATTTCAGGCACGATGCGGGTTCCACGCAACTTCGCAAATTCTTAACTGGTTCTTTACGGGGGTGAAACGGGACAGACGGGTGCAAGCCCAATGCCATTGCAAGTTCTAACCGAAGAAAAATAATCCTTTATTTTTAGCTGGTTAGACGCCGATGACCTGGGAGCAGACCGTCCGATTTCGCCAAAATTGAACGAGAGCGCCAAGAATCGTGAGGCCCTGAGTGCGGTTGTATCAGCTAAGAGGCATGTGGTACCGTCATTCCTCATTCAAGAACGAAGTCTGACAGTGAGGCATATTTCTCGGCTGCATGCCCTAGAGGTTACCTCTCGATGAACCCTGTCTTGAGTCGCAGACTCGCCGTTGCTTGCCTGGTGGCCTGTGTAGGCTTGCTGCCGCCTTGTCTGCTTTCGGCGGAGGTCACTCCAGTATCCATTGGGCGGGTGGCGCTGGATTTCAATGACGTCGAGCTTCCCGTTTTTGTCCGCTTCATCAGCGAGCTTACTGGGAAGAATTTCGTACTGGACGACACGGTGAAGAAAACCGGGGGAAAGATCTCCGTGTTCTCTCCGACGAAAGTTACGCCAGATCAGGCGTATGCCATGTTTGTCTCTGCTCTTGAAGTGAGCCGCCTCGCAGTGGTCCCGAAGGGTGCTGTCTATCAAATCGTTCCGATGGGAGAGCTTCCTCCGGAGCGCGCGGTCTTTGTTTACAAACTCAAACACGCTAATGCGACTGATCTTGCGGCCGTCTTGACCAATTTGGTCGCCCGTTCGCAGACCGTCGCGCAGGCCGCGCCCGGCGCACGACCGCCTATGCGGCCTTTGACGGAGTTCGAGGCGCCGGTGCAAGTATTCGCTGACAAGCCGACGAATTCTCTCATCATCAGCGCGACTAAAACCGCCTATGCCAAGTTGCAATCAGTAATCCAAGGCTTGGACACCAGACGTAACCAAGTGTTTGTCGAAGCGGTCATCCTCGAAGTCGAAGTGGACCGGCTCAAACAGATTGGCAGCGACCCACTGCAGGTCATCGCGGCTGGGAAAAGCGGTTCTCTTCAAGGAATTGCTGGATTCAATCTTGCCCCCGAAAACGCCTCGACCCTGGCACAAACCATCCTTGGTACTGGCGCTGTTGCCGCTGCTGGCGCTGCGACCGGCGGAACCATATCGATCCTAAACACCGTCAACGTTCGCGGATTCTTGCAATTGCTGATGAGCCTCACGGATACCAACGTGCTCTCGACCCCGCAGGTCCTCGCGGCCGACAATCAGAAAGCCAAGATTGTGGTTGGCGAGAATGTCCCGTTCCCAACCGGACAGGCACAAGGCATTACTGGGGGAACCCTCGTGACGATCGAGCGCAAAGACGTCGGGGTGACGTTGGAATTGAGCCCACAGGTCTTGGAAGACGATCTCATTCGCCTCGAGATCAAACAGGAGATCTCTGCAATTGAGGCTGGCACGGCGCAGACGATCGGCACAGGAACGTCAAGCGTACCGGTCGGGCCCACCCTTACCAAACGCTCAATGGAAACCACCGCGATCGCCAAAAGTGGGCAGACGCTCGTGATCGGGGGACTCGTCCGGGATAATGTACTGCTGACCGAGAACAAAGTTCCATTCTTCGGTGACATTCCCCTAATAGGGTGGCTCTTCCGATCTCAATCCAACCAGACACAAAAACTGAATCTGTTAGTGTTTTTAACCCCTCAGCTGGTCAAAAATGAGATCGACATGGTCGAACTCAATGCTCGCAAGTCCGCCGAGTTGAGTACGTTGCAGCGGGAAAACCGGATCGAGGAACCCACCAGAATCAAGCAGGAAGTCCTGGAGAAACTAGAACGTCCGAACGGCTCAAACCGTCCATCCCCGCCGAACGCCGAACTTCCGACATCGGCGCAACCCTAGCCTCCACTCAGAGTTGGTATCAAACCACACGAGTTGTTCGAAGGAGCACTTGGGGTGAGTGACGGGCTTCGAACCCGCAGCCTCCTGAGCCACAGTCAGGCGCTCTACCCTTGAGCTACACCCACCACTAAGAGAAGTCGGAGTGAAAACGCTTGCGAGGGAATCTTAGCAAAGAGCGGAGAAGGCCCGCAACCACGGCTGGATCATCAGCCCCGTGCGTCGAAAGCCGCTTGCATCTCCGAAAGAATAGCCGCTGCCGCAGCGGCGGGATCTGCCGCATCCCTGATGGGACGACCGATGACCAGATAGTCCGCCCCGGCGGCGATCGTTTGGGTCGGCGTCGTCACCCGGGCATGATCATCCACGCCCTTCCCGGCTGGACGGACTCCAGGCGTGACGATCAAGAAGCGAGGCCCGACTTTGGGACGAAGCACACCGGCTTCCTCACCCGAGGCCACAACCCCGTCGCATCCGACCTCTGAAGCCAGCAATGCTCGAGCACTGACCAGTTCTTGCACGCTGTGCTGAATGCCCATGTCACGCAAGTCCTGACTGTCAAAATTCGTGAGTACTGTGACGGCGAGGAGTTTGAGGCTCGAGTTTCCCCGGCCCTGTACGGCTGCTGCGAGAGCTTTGCGATTTGCGTGCACAGTCAGGAACTCCACTCCCATGGCCGCGACGCGTGTGGTAGCGCGACGAACGGTTTCCTCGATGTCCAGAAACTTGAGATCCAAAAAGACGCGTTTCCCACGATCGATCACACGCTTCACCATGTCCGGACCAGCAGCCGTGTAGAGCTCCAGACCAATTTTGACGAAACCGATCTGGTCATGGACATGATCCAACAATCGATCTGCTTCGACACTGGACGGCACGTCGAGGGCCAGGATCAGGCGGTCACGTGCGGCGATTTTCGACACTGGTGATTCCTTTCTGAGGGAGACTTATCTTGACGCCTCAATCGGCCCTATGGTACAAATTCGCTCCTCTTTTGTATAGGAGCGTGCAATGCCTGTTATCCACAAGTCGACAATTCGTCGAGCTCGCCAAGCGGAAAAACGTCAGGAGCGCAATCGCGCTACATTAAGTGCCGTGAAGGGGCTTGTGAAGAAGCTCCAAACTGCCGTAGCCGAAAACAAAATTAATGAGGCCAAGGCTTCATTGCGCGAAGCGACATCGGCACTGAGTAAGGCTGTGACGAAAGGCGTACTCAAAGCAAACACAGCGTCTCGCCGGATTTCCCGCCTCACTCTTCGGGTCAATGCTTTGACCGCTTCCCGCTCGTAATCGTCCGGATATTGGATACTAGCTTCGTCCGTATTGCCTCTTTCGGCTGAGAACCAGCCGATGATGAAGCGCGACCCTCGCCCGGGGCACGATCACAGAGCCTCAGCAAGAGTTGTTCAACTATCCGAGCTGGTTTTCCTCCGCTTCCTCCTTTGAGTTTTGCGTCAACTTCCAGAAACCACCCAAGCGCCTTACTCAAGTGGGACTCGGAAAACTGCCCCAGAAAGGTGCGGATCTTATAGGGGTCCATCCGGAGCATCCGGGCCGCTTCGGATTCACGCCCCCCCTGTTTCAGGAGATCTTTGACCTTCCAAATACGGCGATATTGCCACGCGAGCGAGCCCAACATTCGCAGCGGAGCCTCGCCCGCTTCGAGGTTTCGTGCCAGGATGCCCATGACACGCCCGCGATCGCGCACCCCGATCGCTATCGCTAAATCGAACACCGATGCACCAGGTTCGATTCCGCGTAACGTCTCCACGTCGTTGGCTGTCGCGGCTCGTTCGGACGAAACATAGGCCGCCAACTTCTCCAACTCGCGGCGCGCCGAATAGAGTGATCCTCCACAGGTTTCTTTGAGCATCTGCAGCGCGTCATCGCTGAGCCGAACCCCCACACGCGCGGCATCCTCTTTGAGCCACGGAGTCAACTGCGCATCAGACGGAGTCGAACAATCGACTGAAACGGCAACGCGCGCAAGCGTCTGCGTAAACTTCAGGCGGCCGTCCATCTTAGGCGCGGCGAATAGGAGGGCGGTCATGTCATTAGGCGTCTGAAGATATGGCAACAACGCCTCACATTCCCGTGCAGGTAATTTATCAGCCGCCTTCACCACAACGAGTCGTCGAAGTGCAAATACCGCCACCTCCGAAGCACAGGCCACAATGTCTGCTCCGCTGGCTTCATCTCCGTAGAAAACATCGCAGTTGAACGTATCTCCACCTTCTCCAAGCACCGCGGTCTTGAGCGCGGCTACCGTCGTATCCCGCAGAAGATCGTCCTCGCCAACGACGAGGTACAATGGAGCGACGGCACCCTGCTTGAGCGAGGCCTGAAATTGAGTCGGCGTGACAGTCGATGGCATTGGCCCGCTCGTCCTAATTGATCCCTGTCGTAGTCGGAGCCGGAGTCGGTGTGGGTTTAGAGAGTTTGCCCGACTCTATCTGCAACAGAAAGCGAGACGCCAAGTCTGCGGCGATGAACCGTCCTGCTTGCTCCAAAGCACGATTCTGGAGCGCTCGATTAAATTGAAGATCCGTCGTCACAAAAAATTCCGACGCTCCCTTGGCCGTTTGCATCCATACCACTTTCTTCGTACGCGTCTCCTCAACTTTCACGAGGACGATGACCTCTGTCCGACTTTCGAGGGTCGTCGTCTGAGTAAAGCTCAGCGTTGGAACGTTGACCGACAGGATTTGACCTGTAAGCACCAAGTCCGCGGCTTCCGATTCGGAGACGATCTGAGCACCACTCCCCGATGAAAATTCATGCCGCAAATAATTCGTATAGCGTGTTTCCAGGTTGGGTTCGAAACTCATATTCTGCAACGTTCTGATCACCAGGCGTGGCGGCGGCTCTGATGAGGCGGGAGCAGAGGTTCCGCCGATTGTAGGGCCGGCTCCTTCGACACGAAACTGATAGCCGCATCCGGCCAGCAAGAGCAGCGATAAAGCCACGGCCGAAGACCAAGGACTCAGGACTGAGAGAGTTTGAAGACCCCGGGTTCGCATACGTGACAACCTATTCATTCAGTCCTCGTAGCTCAGACCCGCTTTGTTCACACCACGAAGTTGATGAGCTTCTTCTCAACGTAGATGACTTTTTGAGGTGTTTTCCCCTGCATCCATTCACCGATCTGTCCTCGCGCGAGACGCTCGACCTCTACTCGGGACGTGTCGACTCCGATCTCGATTTTTCCGCGAAGCTTTCCGTTCACCTGGATGGGAATCGTCAACCTATCGCTGATCGTCAATGCGGAATCGAAGCCGGGCCAGGGCTGTTGTGAAACACTGGCCTGTCCACCCAATTTTTGCCAAAGTTCTTCGGCCAGATGTGGAGCAAACGGCGAGAGGATCAATACAAACGGTTCCAACAATGTCCGTGGCCGCTGATCAATTTTCGTCAGCTCGTTGGTAAACACCATCATCTGTGAAATAGCCGTGTTGAATCGGAGTGTCTCGATGTCTTCCGTCACTTTTTTGATCGTTTGATGCAGGAGACGCAGCTGATCGAGACTCGGTGCCTTCATTACAACCGCGCTCGATATATTGCCTTCTTCGTTCACCATCAACCGCCACACTCGCTCCAAAAACCTTGTGACGCCTTCGACCCCCCTCGTACTCCAGGGCTTCATCGCCTCCAACGGACCCATGAACATTTCATAGAGCCGCACGGCATCAGCGCCGAACTGATCCATCATTTCGTCGGGATTCACGACATTGCCGCGAGACTTCGACATCTTTTGGTTATCTTCTCCGAGAACAATGCCTTGATGCACGAGCTTCTTGAATGGCTCCGGCGTACTCACAACACCGATGTCGAAAAGCACCTTGTGCCAAAACCTCGCGTACAACAAATGCAAGACAGCATGTTCACTGCCACCGATGTAGAGATCGACCGGCATCCAGTAGCGTTCCTTCTCCGGATCGACAAGGCGTTGTGGATTCGTCGGATCAATGAATCGGAGGTAGTACCAGCAGGATCCTGCCCATTGGGGCATCGTGTTGGTTTCCCGCCGAGCGGGCTTTCCGCTTGTCGGATCGACGGTGGTCACCCAATCCTGGAGATTTGAGAGAGGGCTTTCTCCCGTTCCTGAGGGCTTGAAATTGCTTGTTTCCGGCAGTACCAGTGGGAGTTGCTCTTCCGGCAGTGGACGAGATTCCTCGCCTATCCACACGACCGGAAAGGGCTCACCCCAATAGCGTTGCCGTGCGAAAAGCCAATCGCGCAACTTGTAATTGACGGCTTTGCGTCCCCTGCCTTGAGACTCCAACCAGGCCGTGATCTTGGGAATCGCGTCGACCGGCGTGAGGCCGTTGATCGAAAAACTTCCGTCGCGTGTCGTTGAGTTGACGACAGTTCCATTCTCGGTTGTCACGAACGCTTCCTTCTCGATATCGCCACCCGCGATGACCTCTCGGATCGGAAGGGAATACGTTCGAGCGAAGGCCCAGTCGCGTTCGTCGTGCGCCGGTACCGCCATGATGGCGCCGGTCCCGTACCCCATTAAGACATAATCCGCGATCCAGATCGGGAGCCGTTCCTGGTTTACCGGATTGGTAGCGTACCCTCCGGTGAAGACACCGGTCTTCTCCTTGTCGAGTTCCTGCCGCTGCAGATCACTTTTACGAGCGGCAGCATCACGGTAGGCCGTCACGTCGGCACGACGGTCTGTCGTCGTCACAACCTCCACTAAGGGGTGCTCTGGCGCCATGACCATATAGGTGGCGCCGAACAGGGTATCAGGCCTGGTGGTAAAGATACGAATCGTACCCTTGGCACCGGCCAGTTCAAATTCGACCTCGGCTCCGATCGATCGACCAATCCAATTCTTCTGCATCTCAAGCGTACTGGGTGGCCATTCGACTAACTTGAGATCATCCAGCAATCGATCGGCATAGGCAGTAATCTTCAATACCCATTGCCGCATCGGTTTGCGGACAACGTCAAAGCCGCCGACCTCGCTCTTGCCATCGACAATTTCTTCGTTCGCGAGCACGGTGCCCAGCGCCGGACACCAGTTGACCGGTACCTCCGCTACATAGGCGAGGCCCCGCTCATAGAGTTTCAAGAAGATCCATTGCGTCCAACGATAATAGGCGGGGTCCGTCGTACTGAGCTCTCGATCCCAGTCATAGGAAAGCCCGATGCGTTTCATTTGTCGCTTGAAGGTTTCGATATTCTGCGCGGTCGTCACAGCTGGGTGGACGCCCGTTTTCACGGCATACTGTTCGGCCGGAAGCCCGAATGCGTCCCACCCCATCGGATGCAGCACGTTGAATCCCTTCATGCGCTTGTAGCGGGAAACGATGTCGGTGGCGGTATAGCCTTCGAGATGACCGACGTGCAACCCGGACCCGGAGGGATAGGGAAACATGTCGAGGCAATAAAACTTGGGCTTCGATCGGTCGTCGGTCGCCCGAAACAGCCGCTGCTGTTCCCAATAGGCTTGCCATTTTGCCTCGATGGCGTGGTGATCGTAGGTTTTGCTCATAACATAATAATCGTGCTGGGAAGCCGTCAGCCTTCAGCACTCAGCTGGAATCCTTTCAAAAAGCTTACTGCTGAAAGCTGACAGCTAATGGCCTATTTTGCAACTTGTGAATCTAACACAGCCCGCAGAGGGTCACAAGATTCGCACAGGCCGTTCGCCTCGTCTTTGCTATACTGCGGCGGCATGGGACTCTATAGCAGCTACATTTTCCCCCGTCTGATGGATTGGGTCATGAGCGGGGAGGAATTTCATCGGTGGCGAGCCCTGCTGCTTCAAGACGCGCAGGGTGAAACATTAGAGATCGGTCTGGGAACGGGACTGAATCTCCCTCACTACCCTCAAACCGTATCATTGTTGCATGCCGTGGATCCGGCATCGCTCCTGCCCGATCGCGTGAGGCAACGGGTCAAGTCCGCGGCGTTTCCGATTCACATCACCCGAGTCAGTGCGGAAACGCTTCCGTTTGCTGATCGAATCTTTGATTGCGTAGTCAGTACCTGGACGCTTTGCACTATCCCCGACCCGATCACAGCACTCAAGGAAATCCGACGTGTGCTCAAACCGACCGGCCGTTACCTCTTTCTTGAACATGGCCGAAGCGAGAATGAGAGGATCGCTGCCTGGCAGGATCGACTCAATCCGATCCAGCGAATAGTCGGGTGCGGCTGCAATCTGAACCGACGGATCGATCAGCTCATCTTGCAGGCTGGTCTCTGCATCACGAACCTCGACCGGTTTCAAATGGAGGGCATCCCGCGACTTGCGGCAGAGATGTACCGGGGCGTGGCGTCCTCCTCCTAGCTACCGGGGTGTCCGTTCATAAGGACGGAAAAGTGTTCGACGGAGGTGAAGATGGACGAAGGAGCAGGCTCGAGCTGTGAACTGGATTTGGCACTATGCAACAGATGAGCGACACCAAAATCCTGGGCGGCGACCAGGCAGCATTCATCGTCATCGATGTAGAGTGAACGCTTTGGTTCGAACCCTACGAGCCGTTGGCAGTTGGGCCAATACTCCGATCGCATCTTTAAATAGCCCACCTCAAACGCATTTACCACACGATCTACACATCGATCCACACCAGTCCTCGCAGTTTTGATGGCTACGCCCGACTCGTGGGCGTTGGTCACAATCGTCACCCGCTTACCCATCCGTCGCAGATTTCCCAAGAACGCCTCCGCCCCTGGAAGAAATCCGATCAGGTGATCAAGTTCCTTTGTCATGGCCACAACGTCGATACCGATTCGCTTGGTCCAGTAATGGAGGTCGGTCCAGGCTAACTCACCTTCGACCGACCGGTACATCGACATGAGCAGGTCGCGGGCTTCTTCGAAGGTCGTGTCGTGTAACAAGGCGTAGCGCCTCGGTAATTCCTCTTCGAAGAAGAAATTATCGAAATGGCGGTCGAGCAACGTCCCGTCCATATCGAGCAGAACGTCATCGATTTGAGACCAATCGGGAATGAGCTGAGTGCTGAGTGCTGAGAGCTGAGTCATGGGTTAAAGTATATCGAAGGTTGGGCAAGAAGACGAGCCTGTTGTCTTTGTGAAAATCCCTGTGTTACGGTCCGCGCGAGGCCGTATGGCACGCGCTAAGCCCAAGACTTCTTCTGCCTCGACCCTGCCGATGGCCGAGACGGGCCACGTACCGATCGTCGCCATCATTGGTCGACCGAATGTCGGGAAGTCCACGCTCTTCAACCGTATCCTCGGCAGCCGGATTGCGATTGTCGATGACGTCCCGGGCGTTACGCGGGACCGCAATTATGCCGATGCCACCTATCGGGGCCGAAAGTTCCGGTTGGTCGACACAGGGGGGCTTGAACCCTCGGCAACAGAGGGTATGCTGGCGTTGATTCGCCGTCAGTCGGAGTTGGCAATTGCCGAAGCTGATCTCCTCATCCTCCTGATGGACGGACGGGCCGGCTTAACGCCCCCAGACCAAGAAGTAGTCCGCTTGTTACGGGGTACGACGAAGCCTTTGTTTGTGGCTGTGAACAAGATTGATACCCCCAAATCCGACCCGCTGGTGGCTGACTTTTATCAGCTTGGCACGGATATGCTCTATCCAATCTCTGCGGAACATGGCATCGGCGTTGCCGAACTCCTCGATGCCCTATACCCCTTGCTCCCTCCGGTCGAGGAAGGCGAAATGCGGAGCGAGACACCCCGCGTTGCAGTTGTCGGACGGCCGAACGTCGGTAAATCGACCCTCGTGAACACTGTCCTGGGAGAAGATCGGGTTGTGGTCAGCGACGTACCAGGAACCACGCGAGATACCATCGATTCGTTGGCCACCTACCAGGGCCGGCAATATCTGTTCACCGACACGGCCGGCATTCGCCGCCGGGGGAAGATTGACCGCGGGATTGAGGGCTATAGTGTGGCTCGTTCGCTTCGCGCGATCGGACGATCCGACGTAGCCGTGCTGTTGCTAGATGCCGTCGAGGGCGTCACCGAACAAGATACGAAGATCGCCGGCCTCGCCTTGCGACAGGGGCGAGCCTGCCTCCTATTCGTGAATAAATGGGATCTTCGCGAAGGTGACGCACAGGCCCGCCAGCAAACCGAGCAAGATCTCCGGCGTCGATTTCCGTTTCTCCCCTGGGCCCCCGTCCTCTTCGGATCTGCGCTCAAACCCGACTCCTTGCGCCGGTTGTTCCCGGCCATCGACGAAGCCTTCGCCTCATTCTCGAAACGAGTCCCCACCGGACACCTCAACCAGTTCTTGCAACAAATTTTGGCGACCCACCCCCTGCCCGTTCGAAAGGGGAAGCCCACGAAGGTCACGAAGTCAGCTTTTATGACCCAGGTCGCCACGAAGCCGCCCGTCTTCGCCTTGTTTGTCGGCCATCCGGAAGACGTTACGCCTGCCTATTTGCGATACCTCGAGCATCAGATCCGAGAGGAGTATGGATTTTCCGGCACCCCCCTTCGGATCCTCGCCAGGAAGAAATAATTCGAACAGTTTCTGAACGACCATGAGCATCTCTGTACACATCCGCTCGCCTGCATGAATCGCTATGCCGGAATTCCCGCTATTTTCGCCAGACAGACTTTCCATGCTCTCAGGTTCAACATTTGCACGTCCCGATGGCCATTTTCACTAGAGGATCGGCGTGAAACAATCCGACAAACTAGCAAGCGGCCCAATCACCGCCCCGACATATCCGACCCATCCCTCCTCTACTACTGAATCTGGCATGATCGTGTTCTCCTCACCAACGCAAATCCTCCATATGAATGGCCCAGCTCGCTCTCTCATAACCCTCTTTGGGGAATCGGGCAGGGCCTGGAGCCCCCCGACTCACGAATCGTTGCCGTCAATATTTACAGAGTTTTGCCGCGATGTGTTGGAACAACTCCGCGGTCGGATGGACCCGCACGACTGGGCCCAATTCGAAATGCGCCGAGTGTGTTACATGGTGACCCCGCCAATTCTTATCCGTGGGTTCGGTATCCCCGATTCGGCCACTAAGCACCCTCGCATCATTCTCACTCTTCACAGCCTCGGTCACGCGGAGCATCATTCTGCCCTCGATACCGATCTTCACCGAACTGCAGCACTCTCACAGGCAATCGTGTAGGGAACATTGTGGCCGCTCACAGGGGGTGAAGGCTTTCGCCTTGACACTCCCCCGGCATCGTGTTATTCGCACAAGTACTCCAGGCGCCGACAGGGGCGGATCTCGGGATGTAGACTCATGGAGGTTTGCATCACATGATCGCCTTCGTTGTTCCATCGAGACGACGTCATGATCAGGCATACCCATCCCTGCGCCGTTCACGTCCTGCACAGCATGAGTCTTCTGGTTTGTGGGCTCGCGCTCTCAGCAGCCCTCACCGGCGTGAGCGCAGCCGAAGAGCCGCCGTCACAGACGGCCATTCCACCCAACACCCAAGCCAATCCAGCAGCCGCTGCGACAGATGAGGCCGACCCTTCCATTGTCTTGCGAGGATCGGTGTGGCGAACGAAAGCGGGTATTGTCTTTCTTAAGACTCCGATCGGGATGCTCACATTCAGCTCAAAAACGACCTTGAAAGATCTCAAGGCCTCTCAGGAAGTCCGGTTTTGGCTGCACGAAACCAGCTCCGTAGTCGAGATCCACAAAAAGGGAGATGACACATTGGTCCATCGCTATTTGAGCGGGCCGATGAAATCAGCGACTGACTCGAGCAAACGATTGCTCTGGTGGACCCCCACCGGAGAACAGGCCGTTCACCCCGGCACACACGAGGAACGACTTGCGTCGCATCACGATGGAGACCCGCTGACCGTTGAAGTGGATGGGGCGGATACCGTGATCGGAGTCCACGACCTTCAGTTCGATCTCCAAGTGGGCCAAGCCCCACCGTCCGGATCTGATACACATGTGTTGCTCTCCGGCACGGTCTCGAAAATAAAGTCTAATTTTGTCTTTCTCCGAACACCGATCGGCGTGGTGACCATCAACACCAAAATCGGGGTTCACAATGCGAAGGTCGGGCAGCGCATGACCCTGCACATCGACCAGGGCCATGTCGGCGTCGATCTCGCCGCGGCAGGATCGAGTGGCACGCGTCCAACCCCTCGCGCAAGCACCGCACCATCCCCTTAGCATCTTGTCTGACACGTTTGCTTTGGGTAGCAACGTCTCCCAGCTTGACAGCCCACGACCGACCTCCTAGACTCCGCGCCACCGATGTCGACTCAGCCTCCCAAGAATCTTCGTAAGCAAGCCAACCGTGCCACCGACGACGAGCGTTCCCAATTTGATAGGATCTATCGAGACCATGTCGATCTGATCTATCGCTACGCTAATCGGCTCTGTGGAGAGGTCGAAGCGGCGAAAGATTTGGTTCAGGAAACCTTTTTGAATGCTTACCGGGGTTTCAAGGATTTTCGGGGCGATGCCCAGATTTCGACGTGGCTCTATACCATCGCCTCACGCGCCTGTCTGCGCATGCGTCGAAAAAAGAAGGGGGAGCCGGAACGGGAGCTGTCGCTCGATGAGTTCGTCCCGACCTCGGAGGGTGAATTCCGACTGCAAATTCCAGTCGACGGGCTAACCCCGGAAGAAGCGCTTCAGAACAAGGAGCTCCGTCAGGCACTCGATCAGGCCATCGGGAAGCTCCCGAGAAAATATCGGATGGTCCTCGTACTCCGCGATATGGAAGGGCTGAGCGCCAAAGAGGTCGGGACAGTGATGGGATTAAACGAACGGGCCGTCAAATCCCGGCTTCATCGAGCTCGCTTGTTCGTCAGGCGGGAACTCAGCGCCCGGGGGATTCCAGAAGGCCACTCGGACGATGCGCCTGCGGCGATACAGACGTCAGGAGGATACGACCGATGACGAAAAAACCGACACCGCGAAAGAAAGCTGAGGCGCAGGGAGGATCCGCTCACAAACACGAGACAGGCCGGTGTCTGCACATTTTGCAGCGATTGTCCGCCTACATTGACGACGAACTCGCTTCAAATGTGTGCGATGAAATCCGCCGCCATCTCGGTACGTGTCCCAACTGCGAGGTGTTTGTGGAGTCACTCCGTCATACGGTCGCCCTTTGTCGTCATCGCCCCATCCCGGCACTCTCGCCGGCCGATCGTCAGGCAATGCGGGAAAACATCTTGCGCGTCGCACGTACGCAGACTCGGTTATGACAACATGGACCACGATGACTCGTCAGATGTGGAGCGTGACGCAGCGGATGATCTTCCTTGCCCTATGTCTGAGTTGGCATGTGCCCCCGGCCAGGGCGGCAGAATCTCTTGTCGTCACCGTGGATATCCAAAGCCGCGTCTTCATACCTCATCGCGCTGTTCTTCATCGTGGACAGGCGACGACATTCGTCATCAGAAACCATGACAGCGAGCTCCATGCCTTTGTGCCTTCTGATCTGTTTACTGGTGTGAATCTCAACGTCACCGGCAATGGAGCGCCAGAATTCGGACCCCATGGATTCAAACGAGCCATCGTCCCCCCTGAAGGGTCGGTGGAGATCCATTTCACACCGGAGCAGGTCGGCGAATTCTTATACATCTGCGACATGCCGGGTCACCAGATGGCGGCTATAATTGTAGTAGAGTGACGGACTATGGAACATACCCCGCCAGGAGGAGGGCGAACAGCTTTGGCCACGATCGTCTCCGGCCTATTAGGGATTGGATTAACGTGGGTCGCGGCTCCGTCTGATCAAGCGAAATGGGAACGTGGCCGGATCCTCTATGAACAACGATGTCTCGATTGTCATGGATCCGAAGGCCGCGGAGACGGGCGCAATGCATTGTCTCTCTCTCCCCGACCGGGAAACCTGATTTCGGCCGCCACGTCGGCCAAATCCGATCAGGACCTATTAAAGATCATCGCGAATGGACGCCCTCGTACGGCGATGCCGGCATGGGAGGACGAGCTATCCGACGAAGATCAACAAGCAGTCCTCGCATACATCCGCTCGCTTGTTCGTTTTAATCGCCCGCTGACGCCACAACCGCCCGCCCCATGACCGCGGGGATCTCGACCCAAGCCCCTTTCGGATTCTTCCGAGGCCATGTTAGAGTGGTTTTTTTGAGTCTTTCATTGTTTGGGAGGGCAGGGACTCGTTATGGCATGTCGCTTCACACGAATTTCGAACATTACGGTTCTTGCCGGTATTCTGACGGTCATCACCCTTGGACTCACTGGCCCTCTGGCTGCGGCCACAGCGAAACAGCAGAAGCCCGCCGTCACAAAAAGCACCCCTGCCTCGGATACGGCGCGCCGTTACGCCGAAGCGATCGCCAAAGGAGACCGTGTGACCGTCGGTCAACTGGATTTTGCCTGTCAGTATAGAATCGTGGCCGCTTCTCCTGCGGCAGTGAAATCCTATCCGCCGGAAAACGACCCCTCTTACGACTCCTGCTGGCAAACCCTCAAAACAGCCCACGCACCCGTGCTGAAACGGGATGATGTAGCCATGACGGTCCTTTGGCCGAGCGCCGGGCTGCTGGCGTTCTTCGGCGACGAATTGCCTCGCATGCCGGCCTCCGCCTTCGTGATGGAGGAATTGGGGATTTCCCCGCCAGGAACCGGTCTGCACGTAACCGTGGCCAAGAGTCAATCCATTCCTTCTGGATCGTTCCGTCTCAAACCCAACGGCAAGGTCGTCGAGGTTCCCACCACCCTGGTATTCTTGACCGTGAGTTATCAGGATCTCCTCACCTCGCCGGTCACCTACGCAGCAGGAGTGGTGAAACGGGCCAACACGATCAAACGCGCACGGGCGGCGCTGAAGTCGGTCACAACCCAATGGGTAATCTTTACTGGTCTCAAGAAGCACGGGTTCCCCGGCGATGCTGCCGTCTTTAATTTACCTGTGAGCGCACGGCCCGAAACCCCTGGCGTGGTGCCTGAGCAAATCCCCTTTACAACCGAAAAGAGCCGGGCTCTTCCCGATTCGCTTCTATGGTGGGGACCGACTGATCAGCCTGGCACCCTGACGGCGGCTGCCGCTCGGGCCGCCACGTTTCCTGATCTGCGTGATCGGGTGGCGCTGCTCAATCGCATTCTCATCATCGATCCGAACCAGCCGGACGCGTTGACCGTCTTGACACGCCATCTGTATGCGGTGTTCCTCCGCGAAGGAAAGAACAGTCACCAAGTCATGGTTAAAGACCCGGCCCTGTCGCTGGTCGTCGACGAGTTTTACTGGAACGTCTATGCCCAATCGATCCGGATGGATCTGTCGAATGACATGGAAATGGGCGGACTGCCACAGCCGACGCCCGCGGATTATCTCTTTCGTATGTTGCCGGCGCTGGAAACCTTGGCCAAGGTCAGACCGGAACAACTCGACAATCGTTTCCGGCTCGGTGCGGCGTATCGATGGAACAACGAGCAACAGGCGGCGATCGACACGGACGAAGCCCTGGTCAAGGACATACCGGAAGGGCGTAAGGCAGCTAAGGCCGAGGCCATGCTCCAGCTTGCCTGGTCGCGTATGCACAAAGTGGCGTGGAATCGAATCCTGGACGATCCGGAAATCAATCGAGCCTACGGAGACGCCGAGGCATCTCTCGCGATGGCCGAACTCCCGATCGACAAGTTTCTCGCCGAATACACGATGGCCTACTGCATGATCTTCATGCCGAACTACGGCGACAAGGCTAAGTTGCTCCATCACTTGACGGAAGCGAAACGCTGGTTCGATGAAGTGCCGGGGAAAACCGACGAGGTCTGGCGTTATTTTCTGCACTCGGAACTGCTCAAGGCCGTCCTCGACGCCGATCCAAGCTTTAAGCCGATTTTGGCATCGGCAGAAGAGCACAAATCATAGAGACGGCGGAGCACCACATGGTGCTCCGCCTCGGACCCACCGAGATCGACGGACAGGCAGTCCACAGGCACTCGTTATAGTCTTTCCCTGCCGCCTGCGGTATCGTGCAGTAGCATGTTCAAACTGAACCAGCGCGGCGATGACCTGCGCTTTCCTCCGGTAGAACTGGCGTCGCCCGAGGGCCTGCTTGCCGTCGGCGGCGATCTGCGCACGGAGCGATTACTCGAAGCCTATCGCCATGGCATTTTTCCTTGGTACAACGACGACCAGCCGATATTGTGGTGGTCACCCGATCCTCGAGCTGTACTGTTTCCGGACAAGCTCCACATTTCTCGCAGCCTGAAGAGAAAGCTGCATCTCGGCGGGTTTACCGTTACGCTCGACACGAGGTTTCGCGACGTGATGCAGGGATGCGCGGGACCGCGGCTTCAGTATCCCGAGGGAGGAACCTGGATTACGGACGCCATGGTCGATGCCTACGGGACACTTCACGAACTGGGCTACGCCCATTCTGTTGAAACTTGGCGGGAAGGACATCTGGTTGGCGGGCTCTACGGCGTCGCGCTCGGCGGCATCTTCTTCGGAGAATCGATGTTCACGCGCGTGCCGGACGCCTCAAAGGTCGCGCTGGTCTCACTCGTGCGGCAGCTCCGGGCTTGGGACTTTCGGATCTTCGACTGCCAGCAATCCTCGCGCCACATCAAAATGCTCGGCGCCGAAGAGATCCCTCGGCACGAGTTTCTCGATCACCTTACCAAAGCGCTCACCCTGCCCGATCGATGCGGCCGATGGAAGTTCGACCGGGATTGAGTTCAGAATGTATTGCAAGATGAGGAGCAAATAATTCAGCGATTCGAAAAAGCAGCTAGTGTCACAAGTCCGCCGTCAAACTTTGGTTTCACCCTGCTCGGCATCTGATCCCATGTTCTTCCATCAAGGGTCCGGCCCGTTCTGCTCTTGAATACTCCACCCCACTGCTTAAAGAAGAAAGGCACCTTTGCGGCGATACATTGAGCCCTTATTTGACGAACCCACTGCGGTTTCATTGGCCGAGAATAGGGACCGGATTCCCCTCCAACAATAACCCAATTGATTCCATTCAAGTCGAGACGCGGCAACGGGCCCAATAGGGGTTCTAGGGATAGGAATTTGATTTTCGCGCTCGTTTTTTTAAGGTGATCGATCCTAAATAGGTAATCGCTGCTCTCGACGCTTACTCCCATCCAAACGTTGTCTCCCCATGTCAGTTGGTCATCTAGCTCTGCCACTCGTTCTGCACGCTTTGTAAGGATTTGGAATTGATGCTGAGGTGTTGCCCGCATGACACTAAAAACTCGCTTAATGAATTCAAATGGAACGTCTCTGTGAAATAGGTCGCTCATCGAATTCACAAATATAACTCTGGATTTTTTCCAGCTTAATGGTATTTCCAGTGCTTCAGGGTGAAGCGAAAGGATGAACCCATTCTTGTACTGAGACGTACCCGCCGCTCGCAATCGTAAAGCCAAGCGCTCGGCATAGCAGTTCTTGCATCCTGGACTGATCTTGTCGCAGCCTGTCACGGGATTCCACGTTGCCTCTGTCCATTCAATCTTCGTAGGACCTGCCATGCTCTAGCCTAAAGCCTCTTTTCATGTTTCTTGAAGATATCGTCGATGATCTCGAGAGCCACTGGCTTAGGAGATGCGAAGAAGAGGTAGTAAACAACAGCCTCCCGTGAGTTTCGCATGGCCAGTGGCCGAGACACATGTTTGAAGCCAGCGATTCGGAGCAATCGCTCTCGGAAAGCTTCTGTGACAGCCTCGTTGTCGGTTTTCTCTTGGTAGCCGAAAAGATTTCCAGCCGGTGAGTATGCTGCAGTTTTCCAACTTTCGTCGCCCCAGAATCGAGTCATCCTTTCCGCCTGGTCAGGTGGGACAGAGTCCGGATTGTGCTTTAACACATTCATATTCATATCCATAATTGGAAAGTTCAAAAATATCTCGATTGATTTCATCTGGCCAGCAGTATAGATCACTCGCCAATCAAGATGCAGCCCATACGGATCCAGCAGGCAGAGTCCGCGGCGATAGTTTTTGAACTGGATTTTGGGGAATACTTTCTCAAGAAGCACCTCGTTACAGTCGCCTTCGTGCACGAATACATTAGCCCGTTTTTCGGCGACTTGTTGAAGAGAGTCAATCCGTGCTTGGTTTATGTCAATGAAGTGATATTCCGAAAATGGCGGGCGCACATTCAGAGCATTGAGTGGGGAACCCGCAACAAACTCTTTTGTTGAGCGAGATATGTGTACTCCAGGTCCTGCAAAAGCATCAATGTAGACATGATGAAGCCTCAGCTTCTTTTGGCCAGAAAGTATTCGAGAGTAGGCCTGCGCGTACTCTCGTACGATGTCGAGTTTTACTTCAGACCAAGGACCAATCTCGTCAAGATCTGAACCTGCCACGAGGGCAAGCTACTTGCTTCAGAATATTACGTCAACTTTCCCTCAAGAGTAATACTGGTATTTTGCGGGCTGCTTTGCCATGCCTGCGAATGCCGCGGAGGATCGGTGTTTGTATTTTTGACCACTGCTCACTTCGATAGGGCGGCCTGGTTGATCCTCGAATGCTCGCGTCGAACGAGGCCCTTCTGAGGGCGCGCGTTCCGCGAGCAGGAGGACGACCAGGCTGCCCTACCCCTTCCCCATTGTCGCCAGCTCCGCGAAATAATGTGCGAAGGCTTTCATCCCGCCGGAGGCCTGACCCCAATCGAAATATTCGTTCGGGGCATGATACCCGTGTTCGGGGAGGCTGAGGCCCATAAAGAGGATCGGCACCTTCCAGGCTTCCTGCATCGTCACCACGGCGCCGATCGATCCTCCTTCCCGAATAAAAGCAGGTTCTTTGCCGAATCCCGCCTTGACCGACCGTTTCACGCATTCGACATAGGGTCCGTCGAAACTTCCTTTATAAGGATGAAGCATGCTCTCCCGTTCCACCTTCACATCGGGATTGAGCTTCGCCACATACTTCTTGAACAACGCAAGCGCCTTCTCCGGCGTCTGGTTCGGCACCAAGCGCATGCTGACTTTCAGCTCGCCATGACCAGGCACGATGGTCTTCAAGCCCGGGCCGTGGTAGCCGCCGGTGAGCCCATGGATCTCGAAGGTCGGGGCAGCCCAAATCCGCTTGGTGATCTCGGCCGGATCGTGCGTGCGAAGCGTGTGAAATCCGTAGGCCTCTTTAAATCGTTTCACTTGAAATCCCGATTTGAGAAAGCTTTTAATCTCGTCTTTCGATGGTTCAACGACATCGTTGTAGAACCCGGGAATCTTCACCTTGCCGGTTTTCGCCTCCACACAGGCATGTGCGACTTCCATGAGTTCCGCCAGCGGATTACGCGCCGCACCGCCCGTGACGCCTGAGTGAGCATCCTTGCTGCCGGTACGCAGGGTGAGCCGCGCGCCGAGCAAGCCACGCAGCCCGTATGGCATGGCCGGACGACCCTTCGCAATCCAGATCGTATCCGATACCACAACAGAATCCGGTCGCCGAATCGCCGCCTGATTCTTTACGCCGACCGCGAAGTGCGGGCTGCCGATTTCCTCCTCGAGTTCCCACACGAAACGGATATTGATCGGAATACCTTGCTCAATGGCATAACGCGCCCCCAACACCGCTGCGAGAGCCGGGCCTTTGTCATCGGTTGCGCCGCGACCATGATAGAAGCCACCGTCATTTTTAAAAACAAACGGCTCCTGTCTCCATTCCGGTTCCTGTGCCGGCTGCACGTCGAGATGGTTGTAAATGGTGACGGTCGGATGCTTCGCGCCGGTCATCCAGCCACCGGACACGATCGGATAGCCGCCGGTTTCGACGATCTGCGCCGCCGCACCTTGATCGATCAGAATCTGTACCGCAAGATCGGCCATTCTCCTGATGTCCCCAGCTTTAGCTGGGTCCATGCTGATCGACGGAATCTCCACCATCTGACCGAGCAGGTCTTCAAACCTTGGTCGGGTTTCCACCACATAGGCGTTGAGTTGTGGCGCTTGCACAGTCATCATGGTCCTCCATAAAGAAAGCCGCCGCGAATTATAGCGACTGCATACGTTCTGCGGAAGGGACTTCTGCTCTGACGTTCTGTAAAATGGGGCGATGATGAGACGGCTGGTGCAACTCTTGGCCTGTGTGTGGCTCGGATGGTCGGTCGGTTTCTCGTCGGCTGCGGCCGGTGAACCAGTCACGATCCGCCAGATCCTGGACGAACCGATGTCGTTCCACTTGCGGCAGGTCACGTTGCAGGGGACCGTTCGGAATGTGACACCGCTCGATCCCTACAAGTTGCCGGCTGGCACGGCCTGTTACGGAGCCTATCTGTTCTACCTGGAGGACGAGACCGGCGTGATCAACGTCGCCGTCTATGGCCTCTGCGGCATCCCGACTGTGAAGGATCCTGACGTTGAGGACGGCCAACGGATTGAACTCATCACCACAATCCAAGCTCCCAGTCACGGCGGATTCTATTTGAGTTTTGAGGGGATCAAGGTGGCGAGAGATCAGGAGGGAATCATCCAGGCTGTGGCGGATAGGATTACGCCCCTGCCAGACTAGTCAAGCGCTCGAATGATGACAACGCTACCCATCACGCCTCTCGGTACAAGTATCGGGTGGATCGGCACCGGGGTGATGGGTGCTGCCATGTGTGAACATTTGCTCAGGGCCGGCTACCGAGTGACAGTCCATTCTCGTACACGAGCAAAAGCTCAGCCGCTGATTGATCGAGGTGCCCGCTGGGCGGAGAGTCCACATGAGGCCGCCGCCACATCTGATGTCGTCTTTACCATGGTCGGATTTCCTCAAGATGTCCGGCAGGTCTATTTCGAAGCAGACGGACTCCTCGCTGGCGCTCGCCCGCGAACATACCTTATCGACATGACGACGACACAACCATCCTTGAGCCGTGAGATTGCTGACGCTGCCGAAGCCAAACGTCTCCACGCCATCGACGCGCCGGTGTCCGGTGGCGATGTCGGTGCGCGCAACGGCACACTCTCCATTATGGTGGGAGGCGAGAAGCCCGTGGTTCAGGTCGTGATGCCTTTGTTTGAAGTACTAGGGAAGAAGATTGTGCATCAGGGTGGGCCCGGTTCTGGTCAGCACGCGAAACTGTGTAACCAGATCGTGATCGCTGGGACGATGGTGGGCGTGTGCGAAAGTCTGCTCTACGGGTATCGAGCCGGTCTTGATCTCAATCGACTGTTGGACGTGATCCGAAGCGGAGCCGCGGCCTGTTGGACCTTGGAGAATTTGGCGCCGCGAATCCTCCAGCGGAATTTTGATCCAGGCTTCTTTGTCGAGCACTTCATCAAGGATATGGGTATTGCGTTGGAAGAATCGAGACGGATGGGACTCACGCTGCCGGGGCTTTCTCTCGTACATCGGCTCTACGAGAAAGTTCAAAGCTTAGGTCACGGCCGATCCGGCACCCATGCGCTGATGATCGCTCTCGAAGACCTCTCACACATCACGATCAGCACACCGGCCACATGACTGAGCCGCGCGTTATAGCTGTGCTCCTGTGCGTTCTGACCGGTTGTGCGAGTAGCCAAGGACTGGATCCGAAGCCGCTCAACGACCTGCTGCGTTATGAAGAAGAGCGCTTCATCGGGGAGCAGCCGATGTCCTCTCACGCGGCTCGCTCTTCGAGGCCTTCTGCTCTTAAGCTCGGGCTCTACCTGAAACCGACGGGATTCATCAAACGGGAATTTGATTGGACGGACGACGATCGTGACACAGTACTGGCTTGGGCAAATGGTCTCCGTTCAACGGGAGTCGTGTCCGGCTCGACTTTCGTGTCGCAATCTTCGATCAAGGGCAACACACTCACCGAGCTCCGAGAGTCCGCGTCGCGCTATGGCGCAGACGAGCTCCTAATTCTAGACGGGGCCGCGGCGATCGATCGGTACAATAACTACAAAGCGTCTCTTCTCTATTGGACGATTCTGGGAGCATATTTCGCCGACGGAACTCACAGTGATGCTCTGTGCCTTCTCCGTAGCTCTGTATGGGATGTCAAGACGGGAACTCAACTCCATACGGACGACGCGCAGAGCACCGCGAAGCAGGTTGGGCCAGCGACACAAATAGAGGATCGGGCAACAGTTTCACACGCGTGCCGGCAGGCACTCACGCAGCTCTTGGCTACCGTGAAGAATCGGCTGGTGCATCCTCAGAATCCTTAAGCGGACTCACGCTATGGGGAGTCGAAGGTCCAGAGAATCCCGAGTAACAACATCTGTTGGCCTGGCGTTAGCCCGATGACGCCGGGACTCACTTGGTTTCGTGTAAAGAACCCGCCTTGGGCACCGGTCGAATCGTCGTACCGATATTCGAGCCGGACAACCGTGTTTGTCCACATATAGGGGAACTTGTACTCAACGGTGGTGGTGATCGCCTTCACGAACTGCTGATTCCCCGTCCACCTTCCGTTCCGGTCCCAATAAAATTCTGGACGAAGGGCCACGCTCCAGGGGCCGGCGATATGCCACCTGCCTTGCAACACTCCGGCCATGACGAAGGTCCGGGGATTACCCACCTGATTGAGGATGCGTTCCGTGCCGATGTCATAAATTAGAGTGACCGTCACATCGTCCCCTTTCCATTCCACGCTGTTGTCGCTGAAGAGCCGCCAGAACTCCAATGAGGTACTCTGCTGGTCCGGCCCATAATAGAGGGTGTTCGTCACCGTGAACCGCTGAATCGGTTTCCACGTGACTTGTCCGCCATAGCTGGGTTGATCGTTGGGGGTCGACAGGTGATAGTAGTGATTGACGATGAACGCCGCAATCGTGAGATCCTCGTTCACCGGATACTTAGCGTTCACACCGAACATCATGTACGGCGTATTATCCGCTGCCCAGGACCGAGTGTAGTTGAAATTGTCCTTCGCGTAGAGCGACTCGTACCCGATCAAGCTGTTGAACAGCCCAGCGGTGACGGTCAGCCCGTTTCCGACCGGCGCCAGATACGACACGTTGGCGCGATGGATATGGCGCAGCGTATCGGCACCATCGACCTTGGGCTCATTGTTGAGAAAGGCGAAATCATCCGTGTCATACCCGAATTGGACACCCAGTTCCGTCCCCCAGCGGGAGGATTCCGTCGCGTCCTTCCTGACATAGACAAGCCCCATGTTGGGGGTCAGTTCATTGTTGCGCTCAGTCGTGGTTCGGCTGCGCCATCGGCGGTTCTCGGGAAAATTAAAGTTCACGATGTAGCTCAGGTCGAGATAGGCGCCATAGTGCCAGTCGTCTGTTGATGACTCGCTGGCTGTGGATGGAGGAGGCTGGGGTTTGGCTTGCTTCTCAGGCTCCTGATTCACATCCTGAGCCTCACTGACAGACACCGGTGCGACCAACGTCCATCCAACGACCAACCAGCAGAATCTGCTCAACCGGCGATAGGGCGGCTTCGGTGACAGGATTTCAGAAGGTTCCCTCTTACGTGTGCATATGTTGATCTCTCGCACAATGCTCTCCCGCTGAATATCCGGAAAGCTCTCCTCTGTTCGACCCTGCGAACTATACCCCGTCGCATTTCAAAAGGGGATGAAAACTGACAGTGTGAAGATGAAGGATATGCAGACGGTGAGGAAGTGAGGTCATTCCGTCCGGAGTCGATACCCGACTCCGAGTTCGGTCACCAGATAACGGGGATGGGCCGGATTGGATTCCAGCTTGTTGCGTAGCTGCCGCATGTACACTCGAAGATAATGCCCCTCGTCGACGTGGAGAGGACCCCACACTTCTTTCAGCAACTGTCGATGGGTGAGCACTTTTCCAGCGTGCCGAACGAGCGTAGTGAGGAGCTTGTACTCTATTGGCGTAAGATGAACCTCCTTGCCAGAAACAAATACCTGCCGTCGACCGAGATCAACTCGCAATCCACCGAACGAAAACACGGATTCACCGCCAGCCTCAGTTACTCGGGCAACGTGCCTGAGGGCAGTGCGCATCCTTGCAAGCAACTCATCGATCCCGAACGGCTTCGTCACATAATCATCAGCGCCGAGGTCGAGCGCCACCACTTTCATCTTTTCCTGATCTCGTGCCGAAAGCACGATAATCGGCGTGGCAGTCCATTCCCGCACCTGGCGAATCACTTCGTTTCCGTCAAGATCCGGCAGACCAAGATCGAGCAGGATGAGATCGGGATTTCGGGATTTGGCTTCGGTCAGACCGTCCCGTCCCGTCGTGGCCTCGTACAAGCGAAAGCCGTGCGCGGGCAAGGTCGTCCGCAGGAACCGGCGAATCTCCGGCTCATCCTCTATCACAAGGACTATGACTTCATGTCCGGACGTCACGCAGAGGCCTTCGACCATAAACCTTTCCCGGAGTCGATCAGACCGGCTTCGCTGCAGCCTGTTCCGATTCGACAGAGGGTTGACGCTCCATCAATGGGATCGTAAAACGGAACACCGCTCCCCCTCCACGGCGGTTCTCGGCCCAGATGCGCCCGCCATGCGCTTCAACGATACCCCGACAGATCGTCAGTCCGAGGCCGACTCCTCCTTCACGAGCGGGCTTGGCACGGTAGAACTTGTCGAAGATGCGGATTTCTTCGCCGACTGGGACCCCCGGACCTCGATCTGCAACTTCGACAACCACTTCGCGATCGGTCGCCGATGCGGACATATCGATCACACTTCCTGGAGGCGCGTACTTCACAGCGTTTTCCACGAGATTGATCACAACTTGTTCCAACAGCACTCCGTCCACGAGCACCAATGGCAGATCGGGAGGAAATGTGGTGTTGATAGCATGGTCGCGCAACCGTCCTTCCAACCTGGCCAGACCCGCACCGACGACCTCATCCACGGGGTGCCATTCCTTACTGAGTTGAACGGCCCCCGCTTCGATGCGCATCATGTCAAGAAGGTTCTTCAGCAAGCGATCGAGTCGATCAGCCTCCCGATAAATGGAACGCGACAGCTCGCGTCGCGCATCAGAGTCGAGTTCTCCCTGTTCTTCCACCAAACTACTGGCCGCACCCGTGATGGTCGCCAGCGGTGTCCGTAGATCGTGAGACACCGAGCTGAGAATGGCATTCCGCATGCGCTCCGTTTCCACCCGCACATGCGCCCGCTCTGCTTCCTCGGATAAACGCGCCCGTTCGATCGCCAATGCGACTTGGTTCACGAGAGAGTCGAGCAGATGTATCTGATCGGGCTCCAGGATTCGGCTGGATTCAGACGGCCGGACCGCCACAACACCTATCGGTCCGACTGACCCAACCAAGGGCAGGTACAGGGCGCTGGCCCCGGGCAGTGTATCGGTGCCTAGCCCGGCTCGCTCGTTATGTTCGAACACCCATTGGGCCACTCCGGCTTCTTTGGGGTCGAACTCAAAATAGAGCGCCTCCCCCCGTTGCAACTGCAGCCGTCTATCGGCATCAGCAAGAAAAATCGCGACCTGACTGTCGAACACATCACGAAGATGTTTCGCTGCAAGTTGAGCCAGTATGCTCGTCCCGCGATGAGTCGCGAGATCGCGACTCATCGCATACAGCACTCCCATTCGTTTTTCCCTGAAACGCGCCAACTCGGCTTGCTCTCGAGTACGGACGGCGAGATTGCTGATGACCAACGCCACAACCAGCATAACACCGAAGGTCAGCAAATATTGAATGTCGGAAACGGCAAACGAGAAGTAGGGCGGCACAAAGAAAAAGTCGAATGCCGCCACGCTCAGCACTGAGGCGAGCACCGACGGCCCGCGGCCCCAGCGAATAGCAACCACGACCACGGCAATGAGATAGACCATTACGAGATTTGTCACCCCGAAATAGGGGAACATCAGCCACGCAACCGCTGTAGCAATCAGGACTCCGATCGAGGCATAGCCATACCCTGACATGTCCCTTGTTTTGCGGAGACTCCGACGGACGAGCGATTGGCTTTCCCCTGCTTCCCCCGTAATGACATAGATGTCGATCTCTCCACTGTGATGGACAAGGTCCGACACGACGGAGCCGAATATCCATTCCTTCCACCACGACCGAAGCGGTTTTCCGACGATAATCTTGGTGACGTTCCGGCTACGCGCATAATTCAAGAGCTCCTGGGCCACATTGTCGCCGGTCAATGTCACCACTTCGGCTCCCAGCTGTTCAGCCAGTCGTAGAGTCTGCACCAAACGATCCCGCTCGGTCTGAGGTTGACGGAGATGCCGGGGAATCTGAACGTAGACCGCGATCCATTTGGCGTGCAGGCCGGCAGCCATCTGGCGCGCCGCCCTGATCAGGCGTAGCCCCCGCGGCTTCATATTGATGCACACCATAATCGTTTCCGCAGCCGGCCAGGTTCGGATGACCGCGTGGTCGCGCCGGTAAACTTCCATCTGCTGATCGACGCGCTCGGCCGTTCGCCGCAACGCCATCTCGCGCAGCGCGATCAGATTCCCTTTGGCAAAGAAATTTCGGATGGCGTGCTGGATCTGTTCCGGAACGTACACCTTTCCATCCTTCAGGCGCTGCAGAAGGTCGTCGGGTGGAAGGTCGATGAGCTCCACGTCGTCCGCCCGTTCCAGCACGGAATCCGGGACAGTCTCGCGTACACGCACACCGGTAATCTGTGCCACCACGTCATTCAAGCTTTCCAGATGCTGTACGTTGACCGTGGTGAAGACATTGATGCCAGCGTTCAAGAGTTCTTGGACATCTTGCCATCGCTTCGCGTGACGCATGCCAGGCGCGTTGGTGTGAGCAAGTTCGTCGATGAGGATGATGGTAGGACGACGCGCGAGTGCCGCATCGAGATCGAATTCCTGGAGGACCGTTCCTCGATAGTCGAAGGCGCGGCGCGGCAAGACTTCGAGGCCCTCCACCAAGGCTTCGGTTTCCACCCGCCCGTGCGTCTCGACGACGCCGATGACGACGTCTACCCCATCGCGACGTTGCTCGTGCGCTGCCTCGAGCATGGCGTAGGTTTTCCCCACGCCAGGGTTGGCGCCAAAGAAGATCTTGAGTTTGCCCTGTAGCTGCCGGGCTTCTTCGGCCTGCACTCGCTTGAGGAGCGCGTCCGGATCTGGTCGCTTCTGGTTCATCAAATATCCGAGTTCCGGACCACACGGTGTGGTCGAACGATGCTTACGACCCAACAAATCCTAGAGATTGGCCGGAAATCCGTCAATGGCGGCATGTCCTTCACCATCATGAATTTTTACAGAAGCTTTACAGGTAGCGGCTATCTTCTTACCACATTTTGAGGCCTTTCGCGTTATGTTGTGCCCTGGGCATACAAGGAGGTCCCGTTATGGAAGCCATCGACCTGGCAACGCTGATCGTAGGGGGAGTCATTGGTGTCGGAGTGATCGAGCTGATTATATGGCTTGTGGTCATCCTTAGACATCCCGGCTTCGACGATTTTCGACCCGACCCGGTTCCGGCTGCTTCCACTAAACCGAGTGTGGCCGGCAGTTATCGAGGAACCCGTTCTTCAGACATGGGACAATGAACCGCCCGAAGATCCGAGCTGAGACCCCGCCTAGCTCGGCATCGAGCTCCATTTAGCTAAGACCTCGTCGGGTAATGTATCGAAGGAAGTCTCCTGGTAAACCGAGCGGCTGCTCGATCCCCTGCTTCCACGACTACTGCCTTCTCTACAGTCAAGTTATCGGCCAGTGAAGGCTCGCCGATCCTCCTGGTTCTCTTCCAGGCGAGCCGGTCTTGTGCTTGGGGTTGAGTGGTACTCGAAGTCAACCGCGGGCATTTCTCTCTCGAAGGAGTAACAACGTTCGTATCAGTGGGGCCCTGGAGGAAAATCCGCGCTCGGTCACCGTAAGCGATGGGCGAGCAGGCGTCCTTCACCGCCAGGCAGGACCAAAAGCAGCGGGCTCGCGACGAAGACGGACGAGTACGTTCCGATGATCACGCCCCACAGCAAGGCCAGAGAGAAGTCGTGAAGCACTTTCCCTCCGAACAGCGCGAGGGGGACCAGTACCAGCACGACGGTGAGACTGGTTACGATGGTCCGGCTCAAGACCTGATTGATTCCATTGTTAATGGTGATCTCGATCGCCTCGCGACGTCGCACGCGCACATTTTCACGAATCCGATCAAAGACCACCACCTTATCAGTTAGTGAATACCCAGCTAGCGTCAGCAGCGCCGTCACGACCAGCAGCGTGATCTCTTTGTTCAGGAGATAAAACACGACGAGCACGTCGTGTACCATCGCCAGAGCCGCAGCAATGCCGAAGCGGAGTTCGAACCGGGCTGAGATATATAGGATGATTCCAGCTAGGGAAATGACTATCGCGATCAGGGCATCTTGCCGGAGTTTGTCGCCAATGGTCGGACCGATCTCCGCTGTGGTTTCCACCGTCACCTGATGGCCGGGAAAGGCGTCGCGAAGTGCGGAGATGATCCGATCGGTCATTTTCTCTTCGACAGACATCGACGATTTTATACGGACCAGCAAACGGTCGCTCCCGGAAAACTTCTGCAATTCAGCCTCTTGCAACCCCGCCTGTTCCAAAGCGCGCCGCGCGCCGTCAATCTGGATCGGCTGATTGAATTTCACCTGCACAGAGGTGCCTCCGGTAAAATCGATGCTGAGATTCGCCGCGCCACGACCGATTTGAATGAGCGCAAACAGTCCGGTCAGGACAAGAGCGCCTGAGAGTCCGAAGGCCACCCGGCGGGCACCAAGAAAATCGATGTTCGTCTTGCCGATAATTTCAAGCATTTACTGTCCTCCAGAATGGGAAAAAGACTGAGAGCGGTTGCTCGGATAAAACAGAGTTCGTAATTGGGACCGGGTGCCTGTGATCATGATGAATGATTACCCCGCTGTACAACCGTGGCCCGTCACAATCTTACTCGCTCTGCTGAATGGCTGATAGGAGCCACTTTCCTTCCCGATGTTTGACGAAAGTCCAGGCTTCAACAAAATCTCTCGATTCCCGGTCCTCATTCTCCCTCTCATAGCCTGGGTCACTTGACGGCTTGGCAAGAGATTGGGCACAGTCCCGTGCCTTCCATTGCAGAAGCACCGTCGCATACAGCCGAGTATCCTCCGCCCACGCTTCACGGATCTCCGCGCCCATCACGACAATGTCTTCGATTCGATTCTCGACTCCCACGCTGATATCCTCGGTGAGCTTTTCACTAAAATATTGAACCATCTCCGGTGTCGCGATCTGGCGCAAACTTTGAATATCCTGTCGACCCCAGGCCCTCTGGATTTGAACTAGGCGGCGGCGGAACTCTTCTTCATCAGTGACCGTCAAGGTGGGCTCTGATGCAGAAGGATGCAATAGCCCTGCAGAAGCCGGAACCCAGGCCGGTGGGTCGCTCCTTGGGACTGGGCCTGCGCTTCCAAACCTGGTAAACGACGGGCGAAGACCTCCATTGCGCCTCCTGTAAAGATAGTAAACGGCTGCCACCGATATAGCCATCACCATGACGAGCAGGCCTGCGAATGGCCCCAAGGAACCCGACGCATTGGGCTCCTCTTGCCGTGAGAGATCCCCCATGCCGTCCTGCTCGGCCGCGGGCGCGGTCGTCGTGCCAAAGAGCATATGGCCAATCCATGATCTGTCCAATCCTGCGGCAAGGCCGGACAGCATGGGGTTCCTCTGCAAGAAAGACGGCTGAACGGCCGGTGACGATGCAGAAATCGGGCGAGCGGTAGGTCCGGCAGCGTTCGTTGTCGCAGTAGCAGATGCAGGTGGTGTAGCAGAGCGCTCAATCGGTTTGAAACCGTATTGGTCGAAGGTTCGAATGCCGCGACTCCCGACACTGCTGGAAGACAAACCGCCGCCCTGTGAAGACGCTCGACCTCCGCGATATCCGCTTCCGGCCTTCACCAAGCTCAAAACCGGGGTTCCGAGGAGCGGCAACACGACACCGAGCGTGATCAGCCGTATCTTGTAGCCCTTCATGGTTCTCTTTTGTATTTCGATCGCTGGCAGCCAATAGGCTTCTTCAGAGAAGGTGGGCAATGGCTACCACCAGCATCACCGCCACCCATGCCATCAGGCAGATGACGTACACGTTGAGTACGATGGCACCATTGTCGCTTGTCACCTCGAGCCCTCACAATCTTGAGAGCCGAGCCTCGACCACAAATGATTACTGTATAGGCTGGCGTGTCAAAAGGGTGTAAAATCGACCGGAGTCAGGCCAGCTTGGGCGATGTGGCGAGGCCCTCCCGCAACGGGAGGATCACGATATAGGGAATAAGGATAGGAGCAATGGTTAAGTGGCCATGAGCAGATGCTCTACGATGGGTCCCAACGCAAGGGCGGCGAAAAATGTCCTCGGTTATGGGCTATGATGTGGTCCATACCGTTTGGAAAGCTCGATGTTGATTTCCAGCACGTTCACGATCTTTCCCCCAGCGAGCCCTCCAAACGGAGCCGAAGCGTTCTCCTGCAGCACCTGCTCGATCTCACTCCGGAGTGCTGCCGGGTCGCGTTCTAAGTTAGCGGCCCACTTGGTGGAGATCCGATCCAATTGGTGTTCGGCATTCTCAAGCGTGATGTGCGGGTCGAGACCCGAACCGGAAGTCGTCACCATGTCACCGGGAATCTCGTAAAGGTCCTCGTCAGGATGATCCTGCCTCCACATGTCGAAAAATATCGACTGAATCTCGGAGCCTTCCTTAATGGGTTTGACCTTCCTGTGGCTTTGAGGACTTAAGCCCGTGCCCACGGCGGCGGATGGGAACCTCCCTGGATTGTTCCGGGAAAAGTCTTCAAAGAACAGCATTGCCAGGTCCTCAGCCGTTGGCTGTGAGCTCCCCGGATTCATCTCGATCCACTCGGCTGCTACGCCTGGGTGCGTTCTTGCCCAATCCTGAACATACGCGCTGTGGCTCGGGTCGGCCGTAACCCAGGCCTTGGCCAGACCTTTGTGAAGAGTCGCCCATTGGGCAACGATGTGCGGGCGGCCCTGGTGGCGATCGTTCTGAAACCACGCTTCAACATCCGGCCCCACGAATTGTCCGGCCTTCGATCCACTTCGGTATTTCACGAATGGGCCCAATGCGCGTGCCACCCGATCCCGAAGCAAATAATTCGACGCAGCCAAGGTTGAAGACGCCGAGGCTGACGCGTCATAGGCCGCTGCCGAAGGGCGTGGATGGAAATATTCGTCCTTTGTGAAGGGTTGTGCAATCAAGCGTGAGCCCACTATGGCGCCATCGGGTCCTCGCAGCAGGCTGCCGTTCGCCTGGAAGGGAAGCAGGGTCTGACCGATTAGCCAAAGCAGCAGCGGATAGATCCCGCAGCAAATAACGACGCTGACTGACAGCAATACGATGCTCTTCGAAAGATAGCCCGATGCGTTCATGCCGTCGTTTCCCATGGAAAAGTCATTGGACCAAATGCAAGCCGACCATGATGAGATCGATCATCTTGATGCCAATAAAGGGGACGATCACGCCTCCCAATCCCCAAATCAGCAAGTTCCTGCGCAACAGGACATCAGCACCAAGCGCTCGGTAACGGACGCCCTTGAGCGCAACCGGGATGAGCGCAGGGATGATGAGCGCATTGAAGATCACCGCAGACAGAATGGCTGAGGTCGGTGAATGCAGATGCATGATGTCGATCGCCCCCAGCCACGGTAATGTGCCAGCGAACAATGCGGGGATAATCGCAAAGTACTTGGCCACATCATTGGCGATCGAGAAGGTCGTCAGGGCGCCTCGTGTCATCAGGAGCTGCTTCCCGATTTCGATGACCTCGATCAACTTGGTGGGATCGCTGTCCAGATCGACCATGTTCGCCGCTTCCTTCGCCGCCTCCGTGCCGGCGTTCATGGCCAGCCCCACGTCTGCCTGAGCCAGGGCAGGAGCGTCATTGGTGCCGTCACCCATCATGGCTACCAGTTTCCCTCCAGCCTGCTCCCTCCGGATATACGCAAGCTTGTCCTCTGGCGTGGCGTGGGCAAGGAAGTCATCCACGCCCGCTAGTTTGGCAATGGCCGCAGCCGTGAGAGGATTGTCTCCGGTAATCATGACAGTCCGGAGCCCCATATTTCTGAGTCGCTCGAAGCGCTCATGCATGTGGGGTTTTAGAATATCCTCCAGTGGGATCACCCCTATGACGTGAGCCGTATCGGCGACGACCAGAGGAGTTGAGCCTTTGGAGGCGACGCTATTGACCAAGGCGCTGAGCTCACCCGGCACGCTGCCATGATGCTTCTCGACAAATTTGATGATCGCATCCGGGGCTCCTTTTCGTATGCGCCGGCCATCCGGAAGATCTATCCCGCTCATGCGCGTTTGCGCGGTGAACGCCACGAACCGCGCGTCCAGTGGCACGTTGAGCGCCGTGCGACTTTGCCTCTCGAACAAGTTCACGATGCTTTTCCCCTCAGGCGTCTCGTCAGCGGCGGATGCCAGGGCAGCTAGCTGTCCCACGTCGGCAGCCGCATACCGTTCGACCGGCAGGAATGCGGTGGCATTCCGGTTGCCTATCGTGACCGTGCCAGTCTTATCCAACAACACGACGTCGATGTCACCAGCCAACTCCACCGCATTGCCGCTTTTGGCGATCACGTTGGCCTGGAGGGCGCGATCCATGCCGGCGATTCCGATGGCGGCAAGCAAAGCGCCGATGGTCGTTGGAATCAGGCAGACGAGGAGCGCAACGAGGGTCGGAATATCGGTCCCGAGGCTCTGCAAGGGCTCTTGCACACCCAGGTAGCCCATCATGTATTGCTCCGCATTTCGGGCCATAGGCCACAACGGAACGATGACGATGAAGAATGCCAGGGTAAATGCCGAGAGCACCAATGTCAGAGCGATCTCATTGGGAGTCCGCTGGCGGATGGCGCCTTCGACCATGGCGATCATCCGATCGAGAAAGGATTCACCGGCACCGGTGGTGATTTGAACGACGATGCGATCGGAAAGCACGAAAGTGCCCCCGGTCACGCCGCTTCGGTCACTGGCCGCAGCGCGAATGACCGGCGATGATTCGCCGGTAATCGCGGATTCGTCCACGGACGCTACCCCTTCGACGATTTCACCATCGCCGGGAATGGTCTGTCCTGTGCGCACCACGACACGATCGCCCGGTTTCAAAACCGCCGAGGATACTTCCTCGACGCCATCGTTCTCGGTCAA
The DNA here is from genome assembly GCA_035623075.1 of Nitrospiraceae bacterium. NCBI lineage: Bacteria > Pseudomonadati > Nitrospirota > Nitrospiria > Nitrospirales > Nitrospiraceae > Nitrospiraceae bacterium. The sequence goes on from DASPUC010000024.1 coordinate 185,292, forward strand.
GCGATAGGCTACCGTCTCATGGCGGGCCCGTCTGAGGGAATCGGCTTGCGCTTTCCCACGAGCCTCAGCCAGGGCAGTCGCAAAATTTGCAAACAACACGGTCAAGAATAGCCATGCGTCAAGGGCGACAAAATACGTGATTGGTACTCGGCTTGTTGAGCGTCCCAGGGCTGCCTCGCCGACGTACAAGAGCGTCAAGAACGCGCCGATCTCCACCACGAACATCACAGGATTTTTCCATTGGATGTCCGGTCGCAACATGACGAACGCCCGCTTCAGCGCTTCCGTCGTCGTGTCCTTCTCCAGCAGCCGTTGAGGTTTCTTGCGGCGAAGATACTGTGGTTGTGGCAGAGGCTCAAATGGTGTCTGTACACCTTCTGCGAAATCAGATTCTTTATTCAGCATGAGCGATGCTCAAGGGTTCGGTCATCCACCGAACGGGATGGGGCCCAGGTGCTCCGCCACCGGTCCAAGGGCGGCGACCGGTAGAAAGAGAAGGGCCCCGATGATGAGAACCGTCCCGAGCAAGAGAATGCCAAAAGTGGTGCCGTCATCGCGCAGGGTTCCTAAGCCATATGGGCTCGCCTTCTTCGCCCCAAGCGACGCCGCCATCGCAATGGGGGCGATAATGGGAAGATAGCGGGCGAAGAGTATGACCATGCCCCCAGCAACGTCCCACTGCACGACAGTTGGCGCTGGATTCGGATTATCGTTGAAACCGTAAGTTACTCCCAGCCCGTTGAATGCCGAGCCGTTATTGGCGGAGGATGAAGAGAATTGATAAACAATCTGGGAGAGGCCGTGCGGGCCGGGATTACTGACAGCCTTCTGCCCCCAATCCGTGGCGGCAAAGAGGCCGCTCGGTCCGAGAATCAAGAGCGGATGAATCAGGAGGGCGATCATGGCGAGCTTGATCTCACGGGCCTCGATTTTCTTGCCCAAATACTCGGGCGTCCGTCCCACCATCATGCCGGCAACGAAGATTCCGATTACCACGTAGAGCAACATGTTGATCATCCCGACACCCTTGCCGCCGAAGAGACTGTTCAGCCACATTCCAATCATGGGCGATAGGCCGGCGATCGGGTTCAGGCTGTCCGCTTCGGCGTTCACGGCCCCACACGTCACGTCAGTCGTCACTGCTGCGTAGGTCGCGCCTGCCGAGATGCCGAATCGGAGTTCTTTGCCCTCGAGATTGCCTAGATGCTGATCCACCGGCAAGCCAGCGACCGGCGGCAAAGTCAGCACCCGTTTTCCGCCTGGTGCTGTTGCGCTGGGAATCTCGTAGGATCGTGCCACGGGATGGCGTGTCAACCCCGGATTAGGGTTCAGCGTGTCAAAGTATACCGACCACACGATGGTGCCGGCCATCATGGCCAACATCACCGAAAAGATGACGAGGCTGTGCCGTAGGCGACCGAGCATCCGGCCATACATCAGGACGAGCGCGTATGGGCCGATCATCATGGACAGCGTGTTCAAAAAGTTCGCCAATGCCGTGGGGTTTTCATAAGGGTGTGTGGAGTTCATCCCGTAAAAGCCGCCCCCGTTGGTGCCGAGCATCTTGATGGACTCAAAGGCCGCTACCGGCCCAACCACAATGGTCTGTTGCCTGGCTTCGCCCGTGTCCGTGTTTCCCAGAGCCCCGGGTTCGAGTGTCGGCACGTGATAAGAGCTCTGAAGGGTCATGGGGCTGCCTTGGTGCAGAAAAACGAGGGCTACCACAATGGCGCCCGGCATGAACACGTAGACCAAGACCCGCCACACGTCGACGAAGAAGTTGCCAACCGACGGGTCGCCGCGCAAGGCCCGGATGATCGCCGCGAGTGCGCTCATTCCGATTGCCGCCGACATGAATAGATTGGCGATGACAAAGACAATCTGACTGAAGTTCGACAAATGCACTTCCCCCGCGTAGTGTTGGAGGTCAGTGTTCGTCATGAATGAGAGGACGCTATGAAAGATGGTGCTCGGGGCCAGCATCCCCTTGCCGTCCGGATTCAAAGGCATCCACGGCTGGAGAGCGAGAATGACGAAGCCAAACGCAAAGAGCACCGTGTTGAAGATCAACAGGGAAGCTGTGTATTGCTTCCAGTTTTGTGGTCCGGTTGTGAGACGGTCCTCGAACCAGCGAAAGATTGGCCATGGCCGGTATTTCGCGTCTATGATCCACGCGAAATAGCGACTTAACGGGAACGCGATGAGGGTCGCCGTGGCAAGAAGCGAGAAGGGAAGCAACCAGGTTTGAGCGAACATTTTCGTCGCTCCTTTGACGTGCTCGGTTTCCTAGCCGCTCTTACTCAAAACCATTCCGGCCGTATGAGGGACACAACAAGGTAGATGAATAAGAATGCCGCGAGTGCTCCTGTCAGATAGATCATGATCGACATTGCCCCGCTGTTTTAAATTTTCTCGCACGCTTCCATAAACAGGTAACAGAGCCCCATGAGCACAATACCGAGAAAGAACATCGCTGGGAGCCACAATACAAGGTTCATTGTGGGGAGCCGAAGTTCAAGAGATGCTCGGCAACGGGGCCCAAGGCCAGCGCGGGTAGGAAGGTCATTCCCCCTATGCTCAGCGTCACGACCATGAGCCAAATAGCGAACATCGGAGTGTGCGTCGGCAGCGCGCCTGCACTGACATAGATGGTGGGCTTTCTGGCCAACGAACCTGCAAGCGCCAAGGTCGGAATGGCAATCCAGAAACGCCCCATCAACATCACCAACGCGCCGCCGACGTTATAGAAGAGGTTATTCGCGTTCAACCCAGCAAAGGTACTGCCATTGTTGTTCGCCATGGAGGTATACCCATAGAGGATTTCGCTGAACCCATGGGGACCAGGATTAAGAATCGCGCCTCTCCCGACATCCGTCATCGACGCGAGCGCAGTCGCGGCTAACGTCACGATTGGCATGACCAAGATGGCGATCGAGGCCATCTTTATATCATAGGGCTCTAATTTCTTCCCCAAATATTCCGGCGTGCGGCCGATCATCAGACCGGAAATAAACACGGCAATGAGGACGAGTATCACCATGCCGCTGAGTCCCGAGCCAATGCCTCCGAGAATCACTTCTCCGAGTTGCATCATCACGAGCGTGACAAGGCCCCCGATCGGGGTGAGAGAGTCCTGCATGCCATTCGGCGCCCCCGTGGACGTCGCAGTCGTCGCCGTTGCCACCAAGGCAGTTCGGGCGATCCCAAACCGGACTTCCTTGCCTTCCATATTCCCGCCTGTCTGCTGGTCCGTCATAGCCACGTCCACTCCCAGTTCGGAGATGTGTGGATTGCCGGCCGCTTCCGACTGGTGCACGATTCCCACGCCTAAGGCCAGGACAACGAGCATAACCGACAGGATCGCCCATCCCTGACGCGTGTCACCGACCATCTTCCCGTATGTATAGGTCAACCCGGCAGCCAGGACCGTTTGCACCAGCAGCAGCAGGAAGTCACTCAGTGGGGTCGGGCTTTCGAAGGGATGGGCCGAGTTCGCGTTGAAGAAGCCTCCTCCGGACGTTCCCAGATCACGCGCGATCACTTGCGACGCAGCTGGGCCAACCGCGACCACCTGCTCGGTCCCCTCAACACGGTCGTTCACATTCGATTGACCGCCGGGGCCCGTGACCGGATGCGCATCAATCGTGGATTGCAACCATGGGGTGGCCACGGAACCTTCGAGCGACTGAACGGCACCCTGAGAGACAAGCACGAGCGAAGACACAACCGCCAGTGGCAGCAGGATGTAGAGAATAGTACGGACCAGATCCACCCAAAAATTTCCCACCGTGCGGATGCCCCGACGGGCGAGCCCGCGAATCAGTGCCATCAGGACGGCCATGCTGGTCGCTGCCGCCATAAAATTCTGTGCCGTCAATCCGGCCATCTGGGTGAAATGACTCATCGTGGACTCACCGCCGTAGGCCTGCCAATTTGTATTGGTGACGTAACTGGCTGCCGTGTTGAAGGCGAGATCGGAGCGGAGTGGACCAAAGTGTTGCGGATTGAGCGGCAAGCTCTGTTGACACCGCTGTAAGACATAGAGCAACACCATGCCAAACGCGCTAAAGAGGATAAGGGAGGTTGCATACCTTTTCCATTCCATTTCCTCCTCGCTACGCAGACCACACAACCGATAGATTCCACGTTCGAAGGGGCCCAACAAGGCGGAGAGCCCTGGCGGGCGTCCCTCATACACCCGAGCCATATACACACCCAGTGGTTTTGTGAGCAGGAGAAGGAAGGCGAAGAACAGTGCGATTTGAAGGAGGGCGTTCAATGTCATGTCGGCCTGAAGTTGATGTTCACAGCTTACTGGAGGGACTTTGCATCGGACGATGCACCTTTTCGTCCGGCGGCTTCCATTGCCACAGTGCCCAAATGGTGAAAGCGATGGCCCAAAGAGTGCCTAGAAACACGAGGGATAGGAACCACATGTCAACACCATTTCATAGACAATGAAAACGGCAGCTCGATACTGAAGATCTATGCGTGAATACCTCTATACCACCCTCCGAACAAACCAGCGACGAACACGAGGACACCCAAGATCAAGAGAAAGGGTTGCGTCGCCGGAAGGGCCGGGTCGGAAGGAAGAGGCCACTCAACCATCAGCGAGAGAGCAATCAGCGCCGCTCCAACTCCCTGCAGCAATTTCCATCGGAGAGACAATCGGCGCGAGATCGCGGCGATTTGCTCGTCGGATGATTCAGGTTTCCGTTCCTTCTCTGACAAGATCATACCTCCGGGAGAACTCTTGGCCGGAACGGACTCATGGCTTCAAGGCGTCGAGCGCGAGATTCAGCTGCAGGACGTTGACGCGTCGCTCTCCCAGTAATCCGAACTGGCGCCCTTCCGTGTGCTGAGCAACCAGCCTCAGCACGCTATCATCATTCAGGCCTCGAGCGCGGGCGACCCGCTTCAGTTGATACAGGGCAGCAGCCGGGCTGATGTGGGGATCGAGTCCGCTTCCGGAGGCCGTGATCAAGTCAACTGGGATGGGCAACTCGTTGCCCGGATCCGCGGCTCGTAAGGCAGCCACCCGCACTTTCACTGCCTCGATGAGTGCCGGGTTCGTAGGTCCGAGATTCGATCCGCCCGACGCGGCGGCGTTATAAGGAAACGGCGAGGTCGCAGATGGACGGCTCCAAAAATATTCCGGCCTATCAAAATACTGTCCGATCAATTTCGACCCGATCACTTTGCCATTCTGAACGATCAAGCTTCCGTTCGCATGGTCGGGAAAGAACAATTGCGCCATCCCGGTGACTGCTAGCGGATAGACCAATCCCGTAAGAACGGTCAGGATCAGGAGCAGCGTCAGCGCGGGTCTTATCTGGTCTTTCATATGTCTCTCCTATGACGACCCAAGGATGAACAAAAAGGCCGATTGGCAAGGCCGCAAGCGACGCCAGCGGCCTTTTTCATCATCCTGCCTCAGACTAAATGCAACGCGACCAAGATCATATCGATCAGCTTGATGGCGATAAACGGCACGACGACACCGCCCAACCCGTAGATCACCAAATGACGCCGTAATAATGGTCCGGCGCCGATGGGACGATACTTGATTCCTCTCAAGGCCAGCGGAATGAGCGCGATAATGATCAACGCGTTGAAAATGACTGCGGAGAGGACCGCGCTCTGCGGGGTCGCCAACCGCATCACGTTGAGCGCATTCAAAGCCGGATAGGTCGTAGCGAAGGCCGCCGGAATGATGGCAAAGTACTTCGCCACATCGTTGGCGATGCTGAACGTGGTCAAGGCTCCGCGGGTCATGAGCAACTGCTTGCCGATTTCTACGATCTCGATAAGCTTCGTCGGGTTGGAATCCAGATCAACCAGATTGCCGGCTTCTTTCGCAGCTTGCGTTCCGGTGTTCATTGCCACAGCGACATCGGCCTGAGCCAGCGCTGGCGCATCGTTTGTCCCGTCGCCCGTCATCGCGACAAGCCTGCCTCCGGCCTGCATGTCCCGTATCAGCTTGAGCTTGGCTTCAGGCGTGGCCTGGGCCAGGAAATCGTCCACGCCGGCCTCCGCGGCCACCGCGGCAGCGGTCTGTGGATTGTCGCCGGTAATCATCACGGTCTTGATGCCCATGCGCCGCAGCTCTCCGAATCGTTCCTTGATCCCCCCTTTCACAATATCTTTGAGTGCGATGACGCCCAGCACATTCGGTCCCTCCGCCACAACGAGCGGTGTTCCGCCCTGGGTGCAGATGGCGTCCACGCTCGACTGGACAGCGACAGAGAATTTTCCCTCTCTCGCTGTGACATAGGACTCGATGGCATCGGCTGATCCCTTCCTGATTTCCCGGCCGGTCAGGTTAACGCCGCTCATGCGGGTCTGAGCCGTAAAGGGAATGAATGTGGCGCCTAACTCGTGAATCTCTCGCGCACGTAGTCCATACTTTTCCTTTGCCAGAACGACGATGCTTCGGCCCTCCGGCGTCTCATCCGCCAAGGATGACAGTTGGCACGCATCGGCTAAGGCTGCGTCGCTGACTCCCTCGGCCGGAATAAAAGTCGTAGCCTGCCGGTTACCTAACGTGATGGTGCCAGTCTTGTCGAGCAGCAGGACGTCCACATCGCCCGCCGCTTCGACCGCCTTTCCCGACACAGCAATGACGTTGGCTTGCACCATACGATCCATGCCAGCAATCCCGATCGCCGACAACAGCGCTCCGATCGTCGTCGGTATGAGACAGACCAATAAGGCGACCAAGACGGTGACTGTGACAGGGGAACCCTTGCCGGCAGCCGCCACGCTGTACAGGGAATACGGCAACAACGTGACAGTAGCGAGCAAGAAGATGATGGTCAGAGCCGCGAGCAGAATCGTGAGCGCGATTTCATTCGGTGTCTTCTGTCGCTTGGCTCCTTCCACCATGGCGATCATCCGGTCAAGAAAGCTTTCCCCCGGGCTGGCGGTCACGCGAATAACGAGCCAGTCCGACAGGACTTTCGTCCCCCCCGTCACCGCGCTCCGATCACCGCCGCTTTCCCGGATCACCGGCGCGCTCTCGCCGGTGATCGCGCTCTCATTCACAGAGGCCACACCCTCGATCACCTCACCGTCGGCTGGAATGAAATCTCCGGCCTCGACGAGGACAACATCTCCTTTTTTGAGCTGATTCGCGGATACCAGGCTGAAGGTGTTGTGCCGCTGAAACATCCCGCTCGTCACGACCACATAATCTGTCCCTGGCTCCACACCCCCGAGCTTCTTTGCCGTGAGTTCCTGCCGCGCTCGCCGGAGCGAGTCCGCCTGCGCCTTGCCACGCCCCTCCGCCATGGCTTCGGCAAAGTTGGCAAAGAGCACAGTGAACCACAGCCACAGGGTAATGGAGAGTATGAAGCCGGCCGGCGCTTCTCCGGTCCCCACCAACGCCTGCACAAACAGGAGAGAGGTCACGATACTACCGACCCACACGATGAACATCACCGGATTCTTGATCTGGTGACGTGGGCCCAGTTTCCGACAGGCATCGGAGATCGCGTGTCGGATTATGGTCGGATCGAAAAGAGAGTAAGTCTTGTGGGTTCTCACTTGTGTCATCATAAAACCTAGGCTCCGCGACTTTCGACTTGTCCCATCACATCAGCAAGTGCTCGATGATTGGCCCGAGGGCCAGAGCCGGCAGAAATGTGAGGGCACCGACCATAATGACCACACCGATCAAGAGCGCGACAAACAGCGGGTTGTGAGTCGCCAGTGTGCCGGGGCCAGCCGGCACCACCTTCTTGCGCGCCAGCGACCCGGCCAGGGCCAGGGTCGGAATAGCCAACCAAAACCGGGACATCAACATCGCAACGCCTCCCGTAAGGTTATAGAAAGGAGTATTGACGTTGAGCCCAGCGAATGCGCTCCCGTTGTTATTGCCTTGGGAGGTATAGGCATAGAGAACTTCGCTGAACCCGTGCGGACCGGGATTCAAGATGGATGACCTGCCTGCCTCGATGCTGACCGCGAGAGCCGTGAAGCTCAGAACGACGATGGGCATGATGAGGATGAGCAACGAGGCCATCTTCATTTCGTAGGGCTCGATTTTCTTTCCGAGATATTCGGGCGTTCTCCCGACCATCAGTCCCGCAATAAACACGGCGATGATGGCAAAGACGATCATGCCATAGAGCCCTGAGCCGACTCCGCCAAAGACAACTTCGCCAAACTGCATCAGGAACAGCGGCACAAGTCCGCCCAGAGGGGTATAGGAATCGTGCATCGAGTTCACCGACCCATTGGACGCGGCAGTCGTAACCGCGGACCACAAGACCGAATGGACAATGCCGAAACGCAGTTCTTTCCCTTCCATGTTGCCACCGGTTTGACCGGCTCCGACCTGCTGATTTGCGCCGACGCCGGTCAGCAACGGGTTGCCGCTTTGTTCAGCCCAGAGCCCGATTGGAACGAAACAGAGCAGGAGGATGGTCATGGCGGCGAGAATAGCCCAGCCCTGGCGGGTATCTCCGACCATCACGCCAAAGGTGTAGCACAGGGCGGCGGGAATCAAGACGATGGCCAAGACCTCAAGAAAATTAGAGAACGGCGTCGCATTCTCGAACGGATGGGCGGAGTTCACGTTGAAGAAGCCGCCGCCGTTGGTCCCCAGTTGTTTGATTGCAATTTGCGACGCGGCTGGTCCGACCGCAAGGATCTGCTCCGTTGACGTTGCGGATTCCGTCTTCGCTTTCCCCTGGTCATCCAAAACCGGTTGCCCGTTCGCGTCCGTGACCGGTTTATCGTAACTGACGGGTTGTGTCATAGCGGCGCTTTGATACGCGCCGAATGTCTGCACCACGCCCTGCGACACGAGGGCCACCGCCAACACGAGCGAGAGTGGCAATAAAATATATATCGTGCTTCTGGTGAGATCGACCCAAAAGTTTCCGATGGTCTGCGCGCTTCGTCGTGCCAAGCCCCTGATCAAAGCTACAAGGACGGCCATTCCCGTCGCAGCTGAGACAAAGTTCTGCACCGTGAGTCCCAACATCTGGGTCAGATAGCTGAGCGTCGTCTCACCACCATAGGCCTGCCAGTTGGTGTTGGTCGCGAAACTTACGGCTGTGTTGAAGGCCAAGTCGGAGCCGACGCCGCCGAGTCCCTGCGTGTTGAGCGGAAGCCACCCTTGGACGCGCTGCAGACCATAGAGCACCAACAGACCTGCTGCGTTAAACAACAACATAACGAGCCCATAGCTCCTCCAGTCCATTTCATCCGTGCGTTGGACGCCGCACAAGCGATAGATACCTCGTTCGACAAAACCCAGCACTCGATCCAGCCTACAGGGTTGCCCCTCATAGACTCTGGCCATGTACCAGCCGAGCGGCTTGACCAGCGCCAGCAAGACCACAAAATAGAACCCGGTCTGGAAGAAGCCGTTCATGGACATCAGAACCACTCCGCTTTCAGCAACGCAATCATGAGATAGACCAACAGACCTATCGACAGAATGCCGCCGAGCACGTACATCGCATTCATAGCCGTACTCCCTTAGAGTCGATCTAGCGCGGAGATAAGCCAACCAGAGAGGATGAAAAAGCCCACTGCGAGCAAAATGAAGACAACGTCCATAGTCACTCCTATCCGAGCAGACTAGATTACCAAAAGAGGGTGTAAAAAGTGTGTCAAAATCTGAGCGGGTTTCAGGTTCCTTACGCCGCTCGCCTCGGCTTGTCAGTCCCTTGGCCGATAAGTCGACGAGCGTCGTAGCGAGCCTTTAATCGTAGAAGTGCTCGACGGAGTTCTTCCTTGGTTTTGGGATGATTAACCTCGTGACCGCGCTGCAGCCGTTGATTGACGATGCGCGATGTATCCACTCGTGACAGGTCAACACTTCGCCATTCCCTTACGGTCCCTACGATTTTTGTGAACCTTGGGAAGATCTTGCCTTTGAAGGTCACCGCTGTCATGCCAACTCTCCTTGCATCTCTTCACCATCATATTCGTCGGCGAATCAAAATGCTGTTAAGATGCGTAGGCATGAGATAAGAACTCTGTTAAGACGGACACGGACGAGTAAGGGAAGAAGCAGGGATCCGTTTGATTATCTGAGCTTGATCGAACGATCTAGCGCGGCCAGTACATAATCACAGCAACCCCGAGCAGACAAATACCGCCGCCGAGAAAATCATAGCGGTCAGGCCGTATCGCATCAATACCCCACCCCCACGCAATCGACAGGACGACAAACCAGCCCCCGTATGCGGCGTACACGCGACCAAAGTGAGCCGGTTGATAAGTCGGAACAATACCGTATAACACCAGGATCATAGCTCCGATTGCGCCTATCAGCCATGGAGACCCGTTCCGCCACCATTGCCAAACGAGATAGCCGCCGCCGATTTCACAGAGACCTGCAACAAAAAACAGTGCAATCGAATGATAGATCGCGAGCATGGAGCCTCCGTATAGCCCTCAATGAGCCAAATGCAACTAGTCCTTGCCGTCCAGGTTCGTGCCACTTTTTCCTCCGGCGCTGGCAACGCATTAGCGATCGCTCCCTCTCCCTAGCTACTAACGTCCCGGGTTTGCCACGATACGTTACGACGCCTTTGGTAAGAGATACTCCTCTTCGAACCGATGACGCTCGCCGGAAAATCCCCACTCGAGCGCGAGCGCTTCTGCTCTCTCCTCCTGAGTTGTCGTTGAACTCACTTTGCATCGCCAGGATTGACCGGGTTCAGAAAGCACGCGGGTAAGCTCTCGTGCGAGGATCCAGCGCACGGCTTCGTCCGAAAGCGTGTCGAGGCAAGATGTGTAGAACGTTACAATCCACGCTTCGTCCGACTTGAACTGCAGCCGGGCAGCACAAGCGACGGCAGGCCGTCCCTGCGCGAGATCCAAAGTCTCTCGTGATTCTTCAAGCCGCACTACTCGGTTCGCATGCCAACCGGAAGGCAACCGGCGCAAGACTTCGTATGCCAGACGCTGATATCGTGTCGATAGCACCATGGAGATGTTGTTGTCATTCATGGAAGCCTCCTTGGGTTCGTGTAGCACTAACTGTTCCTCACTTTAGAACCGCAACGTCATGTCGGCACCGGCCATAAGCATGTCCCTTTCTTTTCCCAGATCGAAAGCCGGACCTGACCAATTCCGGTAATAGCCGATCTCTGGCCGGATCGTCACTATGTCGTTGAACTGGTGGCTCCACCCTAGCGTATTGCTGGAATAGTTACCGGCGAAGCCTGAACGAAATCCGGTTTCGTCCCGCCACCATTCGTTCCGGACAGTAATGTAATCCCGCTGAGTGATGCCAAACAGCGTGTAATTGACGAGGCCATACGCATGGGATGTTCCGGGAATGATGGGTCCTCGGCCCCCGCCGCCGCCGAACGGTTGGGCCGGTCCGATGCTCGGCGAGCCACCTACCGGCGCATCCACCTCCCACATGTAATAGCCTTCCAGCTTGGTATGGATCTCTCGCGTGAACCGGTGCTGCCATGTCCCGACGAGGTAATTAAAATTCGTATGACCATCGGGCTGACCGTCCACTTCAAAATTCCGGAACTTGGCATTGTTGATCGAATTCAACACGAGATAGACCGAATCGTTGTTGTCTAGGGCCACCCACCGGACACCCGCCATGCCCGTCGGTGTCGCGCCTTTGTACCAGGGCGCCATGTCGGTGCCGGAATGGACGCCGCCCTGAACGGACCATTGCTGGTTCAGCATTACAGTCGCCATGACGCCGGTCTGCGTGTATGTGTCATACGTGAACAAAATCGAGTGTGTCCCCAAGTAATTGTCCGGCGCGAACTGCGTTTCGATGTCGGGTGTCGCGACCCAACGGCCAACGCGCAGCACCAACCCCTGGACTACACCCGGAACATAGGTATCCACGTAGAGTTCGGTGGGATCGAACCCATAGCGAAAATTGTGTTTGTCGTATTGGTTGTAAAACCACCCTCCTGCCGTCATATATCTATAATCAATTCCGTACAGGCCTGTGGCACGAAATCCAAAGTCGACATGATCGGTCTGCACCGTGTCGACTTCCCGCTCCACTCGGAAGACGGCCTGGTTCAGGACAATGGAGTTCGGAACAATCCAATAGGACGTCGGCATGTTCGAATTCTTATTCGTGCTCCAGTTATAGGAACCGTTGACCCATCCGTAGGTCCTGATGCGGTTGTCCGTCAGCAAATTCCCGAACTGCCCGCCTTTGAGCGCCTTCTCCAACGGATACTCTTTCGTACTCAAAGGAATCCCTAGTACGGGCACTCCTTGATATTCGGACATCGGAAAGGGCGGCGCATCCCAAGGGGAAGGCAAGGCTCGCCTGGCCGGTTCGGGTGCTGGTTCGCCTGTCGAAGGAGGCGGATTGAATTCATCGATATATGCATTCAGCAGTCTTCTGACAAACCATGGGCGTTCCTCGTTTGATCGGCTATCCTCCGGCCGATTGATTGTGCCCTGAGTGCTGGCTTCTGTGGACTCGCGCGCCTGGAAGTCTGGGCCGACCGCCGGCTCCGCCCAAGCGATGGCGGAAAAACCCCACAGCACAACCGTGACACACACATTTCCGGCAAATCGTTTCCTGATGCCCATTCCCTGCCCCTTTCTTTCGAAACCTGCCCATTCGATTCTGCATGCATCCCCGCTGGCTCTGCTCACTCTATCGAATGTAGTATCAAAGCCGAATTAAACCGGAAGGACAGAGCGTCAAGAATCCGTAAAAACGGCGCTGGTCTAGCCACGTGCCCGACGGAGAGCACCAAAGACACTGTTGTGACTAATAGAGGTGGGATCGACTCCGAGGGAGGTAAAAATCTGCCGCATGAAACAGGATGAGATTGAGTAGGAGGTAAATCAGCCCTCATTCCTGTGGCCCATCACTCACTATCACAGGGAACGTCGCTCGAATTGGCGCTCTGCTGGGAGATTGGACTGTCACCATCAGGCTCCATTCTCCGGCCTTACTCAAGTAAAGTTTTGAAGAAAAAATACCGATGTCTGTATTCCGCAAGGGCGTCGTCATGGGGCTGACTGATGGTTCCTTATAGGTCAGAAGCACGTGAAATTCTGATAGGACTTTCTCGGATCCGGCCGCAAGTTCCACGAAGACGATGTTTTCGCCAACTCGCGCAGGACTCGGCACAGTCCAGAGCACGATACCGACACCTCCCGCGGTCTGTTCTTGCTTCTGGTCAGCCTTCACATAGCTTTCACGGTCAGACACGCATGAAACCAGACAACAAGCTAGGGGCAGGACCGTAGCCAGACGAATCGCTGATCCTCTTTTCCAGATTGCAGCCATCAGGCAAATCCCGACTTTCCCATAAGAAAAATACCTGCTGCTCTATTACAAAGGCATAAAATCTGAGACCGATTCCGTCAAAATGTTGTGAAGTCTGATGGCGAATTTCATTCTTTGGCTATGGAACAGTCAGGCACTCTGCTTTAGTGCAATGCGGTACCTGCATAACGTCGAAGCGCTAAAGAAGAATAGGCTGCGGTGTGGGACGCTATGTTTCTAGCTACGGGGAATCGTAGGTCCACAGAATGGCAGCAATCAGCAAATGCTGAGCTTGCACAAGGCCGGGCACGCCGGGGCTGACTTCCCCCCCTTTGAAAAACCCGCCTTGCGGGCCGGTCGAATCATCGTATCGGTACTCCAGCCTCAGTCTTGCGATGGTGGAGGCAACGGGCAACTTGTATTCGAGCGTCGTCGTGATGGCCTTAATGAATTGTTCCGCTCCAGTCATTCTTCCGTTACGGTCCCAATAAAACTCAGGCCGAATAGACGCCCCCCAGCGGTCGGTAATCTGCCACCACGAATAGATTGCTCCTCCCGTCCAGAAGGTTCTGGGGGACCCGGATTGCTCCGCGGCATTTTCTGTTCCGACGTCGTAGGACATCGCGAGAGTGAGGTGATCACCCTTCCATTGGACGATGCTGTCGGAAAAGAAACGCCAGTACTTCAGATCCGTATTGCTTTGATCGGGACCGTAGTAGAAGTTTTGGGTCAACGTGAGTTGTGAGTTGGGCGTCCAGCTGAATTGGGTTCCATAGCTCGGTGCGTCATTGGGCCGCGAAAGCCAGCTGTACCCGTTGATCACGTATAGTACATGTTTGACGTTCTCACTCAGATAATATTGCGCACTGACGCCCATCATGAAATATGGAGAGTAATCCGGCAGATACGTTCGGGTGTAATTGAAGTTATCCTTGGCGTAGAACGACTCATACCCGATAAAACTATTAAAGATCCCGGCGGTGAGCGTTACGCCGCTGCCGACGGGAGCCAGGTAAGACACGTTGGCGCGGGAAAAGTGCTTGAGCGTGTCTGCGCTGGCTAGTGGACGATCTCGACCCGGAACGTCATTCGGTACTTGGCCGTTCGGATCGTTGCCGCCTTGAACGGCAAGCTCCAGACCCCAACGCGACGATTCATTCACATCCTTCCGCACGTAACCCAGCACCATATTGGGCGTCAGCTCATTCATGTTCTGCGTCGTGACCTTGCTGCGCCAGCTGTGATTCTCCGGAAAATTGAAGTCAACGGGATAACTCAGATCCAGATATGCACCATAGCGCCATGACGAATTGAGCCAGGAGGGTAAGCTCAGCCCTGTCGAGAGCTCTGGCGGCTGCGATACGGGCGGGGTTGCTTCCTCGGCGACGGCAGGAAGAACTAGAGCCACTATCATCACCAACTGCCACAGACACTCCCAGCAAGCCAGATACACGCTTATCAACGCACGCGTTCTCTTCACTTCAGTCTCTTCTTCTCCCAGAGCCCTTGCTGTGCGACACTATACTTTCTCCCGTGCTTTGAGAAAAGCAGTTGCGTAGATCGTGCGTGCTGCCGATCGGTACCTGGGCTCCGTTCGCAGAACTTTCCATGCCGGGCCGCGATGTCGTCGTTGGGGTCAGGCGTGGCTATCCAGTGGATCTCAGATTTGATTTGGGGAACGATATCCGGGCGGCAACGAAGGATCTCGTTGAGGTGTCAAACACTCTTTGTGTAGAGTATGATGCTTCGCGAGCTGCTTAAGCGGTAATTGTCCGCTGGAAGATAAAAATCGATCTCTATGTCTGATCCGAACGCTCCTCATACCGATAAAATTGTTCGGCACTTCCGGCAGATCCTGCTCTGGCCCGTGCAGCTCATGCCCATCCGCGACGCCGCGCCGATCCAGAAACACTGGGAACTCCTGCAGACGATGGAGCGAGACAATCCCTGGCGGGCGTTGGTGGACGAGTTCACGGGTGACCCGAATCAATTCCAGGAGCGCCATTACAGCGAGTTCGTGACGTTTCTCCCCTACGTTCAGCGGTTCCTCTACGGAGAAGGGAAAGGGAGCGACGTGGACGTCCGTCAGGAATCCTGCATTCGCGTGTTTCGCCGTTGTGATGTCGCCAAGGTGCGGGTGACCTTCCCCGGCCCCCGCACTGTCCCCGTAACCTTTCGTGTGGCGCACGTCGATCTGTATTTTTTCTATGACATTGACGTGGCAATTCTCGTCGTGGAGGTCTATGCCGACGATCTGCCGTTGCCTCAGGCACAGAACGCGCTGTTCCGACTGGGCCGCTGTTATCCCACGTATTGGGAGCCGGACGGGCATGGCGGCCACTGTCCCAAGTTTGTGGAGTGGCTGTCTTCCGAGGACAAGGTGCTCGCGGTATCCGACTACGAGAACCAGGAGAAATATCTCTCCTTCGTCTGCCAGTATCGGTCGCCGAGTCTCGCCTCCCACTGGGAATTCTTGCTTGAACCGCTGGTGCTCCACCATTCTGGGAAGAAGGGCCTCATCCGGTACCGACAGATCGAATACCATCTGATGCCTGTGATGGCTTATCTGGTCATAGACGATCCGGGAGCGTTGACCCGCGCCGAATTCGTGCGGGTAGGGTTGGCCAGCGCGCCGGGTGCACCCGATGCCTTGCCCTATTCCGACCGCCATCTGCGCGACTTCGAAGAACGCTACTGTTACGACCGCTACTGGAACGGATCGGGAATGGATCCACCTGGGACGCGTTTCATGTGTACCGGGCGCGTATTCACGATGGTGGGGGATTGCGGCGAGCGTGTGTTCGTAGACCGCAAAACCGACCTCGAACAGTTTCGACACGAATACTTTCTGTTGTTCCTGATCCCGCACTTTCACAAGGCCGCCCTGCTGATGTTGGCGAACCGCCTGGTGGAAGCAACGAACCAACTGGATGTAACCCAGCGGGACTCCGTGCGGCAGTTCCGGCGCGTCATACGTCAGACGCTAGGGGTCTTTCTGCGCTTCACCCATCGCTATTGGTCCCATCAGGTCTCGGATCACGGGCAGGTGAAAGAGCTGTATCGAATGATCAGCGAGCATCTGGGCACGGATCGGCTCTTTGCCGAACTCAGGTCCGAGATCGAAGACATGAGTCAGTATCTCGACAGCGAGGCGCTGCGGCGCCAGGGCGAGACCATGGTGCGCCTGAGCGTCGTGGCCACGATCGGCTTGATCGGTGTCGCGACGACCGGTTTTTGGGGCATGAACTTGTTTGTGGTGACTGAGGAGCCGCCTCTGACACGGTTCGTCTATTTTTTGATCATCCTGACTCTGGCCATCGGCTTGACCTTCTACACGATGTGGAAATCCAGGCGACTATCCGACTTCCTGGAAACGCTCGCTGACGAGCGCCAATCATCGCGAGCAAAGCTTGCAGCATTAGTGAACGTCTGGAAAACAGCCGGGGATCTGGAGCGACAGCGTTAGTATCTTGACCCGAGGCGCGCCGGCATTCCAAACATATCCACAGCAATCTCTTCTTATTCTTGTCGATTCCGCACTGACGGATGTGTTTGCTATCTCACAATCGCTCACGCTGACCCATGGGAGGAAGAAAAAAGAAGGGCTCAGTTGGATGGATTAACCACCATACACCACATGCGACGGGTGCCGGATTTTTGATCCGCCACCGGTTTGTCGCTGAAAAAAATGACCTGCCTGGCAACGCTGTCGTTTTCTTGATCGGGCGTGGCCGTTCAGTGGATCTCAGATTTGACCTTGGGGAATGGACGTCCAAGCGGCCACGAAGGATCATGCCGAGGTTTCCAACGCCGTTGTCCTGGAGTATGATGGCTCCTGCTTTGGCTGGTGCAAGACCATCAAAGTGTTGCAGCCCATCCGTGAACAGGCAACCAAGCAACATGAGGACTATTTGAGGTAAGGTATGCCTCTCCCCGATGCTCTACCGTTTAGATCGACTGTGCAGGGTGTGGTGCCTATGAGCTGGCCTCCCCTGGTCGTCATCGTCGCGCTCTGTATGGGGGCTGTCCTTCTCGTCCTCGGCTGTGCCTCCACAGAAGATCGGCAGCGTACAGCACGCGCAGCTGACTTTAACCAATGGCTCGGGCAAGACAAACAAAGCCGGGTCAAACAGGCAGGCCCACCAGCCAGCTGCACCCAGACTGGCGGTGGCGAGCTCTGTGAATGGCACCCCGAGGGGAATACGTTGCGGTACCGCTATGACACCAAAGGGATCGCGCAAAGTTGGGCGTATACGAATCGGCAATCGGGCGTGATGGAACGGGCCGAGGATTCGGCAGCACAGGGGGGCGTGTGGGAGTCATTCACCGGCTGGTTTATGGAGCCGAAGCGCGCTCCTGGAGGCCCTAGTCAGTGATCGCTCTATTCCGCGGTTTGCACAGAAGGTGATGTGCGGCCTAGACAAACAAGAGAAGTTACACTTTTTGCATCCGTCATCATGACCATCCTCGTCGCAGTCGCTGCGGTGATAGGTGGGGGCGTTGGGGTCTGGTGGATTCATCAACCACTTCTTTCATCAGCGCTACCGGAGATCAACACGGCAACGGTGAGTGAGCGGACCACCTTATCTGGAATTGACCAATCGACAGGGGAGAAGATTGTCACTGAACGCCCCGATATTCGAATCGATGATCTCGTAGGGAAAAACATCATCCCCTGAGCAACCACCAACAAGATCAAGGGCCAAGTGGTAGCGAAGCAGAAGTAATTCGTATACAGTGCGCTCGGTGTGGCAACCGCGACGCGGCGACGTTCAAAGAGCCAAGAGACTCGGGCGATGAAGGTCAACCGGCTGATGGTTCTCATACTTGGCCTGACGATTGTGGCCAGCACCTCGGTCGTGGCTGAGCCAGGCCCAGGCAATCTCAAACAGGGTCAGGCCCTCTACCAGCAGCACTGTCTGCGGTGTCACGGCGCGAGGTTGGATGGGAAAGGGCCAGAGGCGGTGAAACTGAGTGTGAACCCTACCGACTTTCATCAATACCTCTCCCGCGTCAAAGGAGAGCTGGAATTGGAGGTCACGATCCGACGAGGCCGAAAGGCCACCGCGATGCACGAGTGGGACAGCCTCTTAACCGATCAGCAAGTTACAGATCTGATCGCGTACATCCGAAGCGCCGTTCCGCATCTAGAGGTGAACCCCTAAACCTCGCAAGCCCTGCGGGTTGCGTCTAGCTGTTTGACGACAACAAGATGAGCATCTGATGAAAGAGACGTCGCGAGTCCCTTCCGAGAGATGGACCAGAACCTAGACCTGTAGATGGAGCTTGACCATGAACGTTGCGCGTATTGGTGTGCTGCTCGTGAGTCTTGGAATACTAATCACCGTGGGGTGTGCGAGTCAGCCCCCCTTCCCCGAATCGTCTTTAACCGGAGGACTGTTTGAGGTCAAGATTGGTGAATCGGTGACGCCTCCGGTGGTTACTGCGAAACGAGGCGATGAAGTAAGGTGGGTCAATATGACGAGCGGCCCGGTCGACATCTTCTTGGTGCAAGCTCAGGATGATCTCATCTCTTGTCAGAAGGGATTTGCCTCAACCGGATGGGGCTATCTGTTCGGATCGCAGGCACACGAGACTATCTTGGTCGCCACGGTTCACCCGAACGACTCCGTCAGCCTTTGCTTCGCCGTCCCCGGGACGTACGACTATACGGTGCGTAGGCATCCGCCCATACCGGGCCTTGCAACCAAGCTCACCGGCACGATCACGATCCAGTAGTCTCTGCCGCGATCGGTAGGAGGAGTGACCATGTGATAGGGACAGGCCGCCAGGGCTTCAGTTTGCTCTCGGCCTCGCCTTGCTGCTCCTTCCGTCCTCGCTCCATGCCTGGGCACAGGAAGGCCATGAGATCATCGCCCTGATTGCAGAGCCACGACTTCACGCCGACGTGCGAGACATCGAGCGCCTCCTCGCGATCATGGAACGGATGCGGACCGAGCCGGTGACGAATGAAGAACTGAAAGAAACGAATACGGGTGGTCGAGCTGACGAGGGAAGAGATCCTGACCGTGAGCGAAGAATGAACGAACAACGCTGGCTGACGGATACTCAGAGCAGATCCAGACCTACTTTGCAGGTTGTCCGAGCACACACCACATGCGACGGGTGCCGGATTTTTGGTCTGTGACCGGCTCACCGCTGAAGAAGCTGACCTGCCAGGCGACAATGTCGTCTGTCGGATGCGGCGTGGCAGTCCAATAGATTTCGGACTTGATGTTGGAGAAGGGATGACCCGTTGGTAAGGCAGGGTCATGCTGAGATGAATCGATCAAGGTCTTGAGTTCGTCGACCGACGGAGCACGCCAGCCGGTTTTCCCCCCAACCGTTTCCGTCCCGCAGCGGGCCACGGAGGCATTCCACACATCATGGATGCGATCCGGCTCTTGTTCCCAGATGAGACCAGTCTGGTTGTCCTTTACGCCAGCCCCGTCCAGAACGACCGTAAATCGTTCTGGAGCGTCTGCGCCTGCCACGCCCCCGTACCACGCAACACATACGATCCCTGCAGTGAGCCCAAGGGCTCGCGATAAACTTTTCATCGTCGCCCTCCTCGTGAGGAAGATAGACGTATCCTAAGAGAGTCATCCAGACGGCGCAAGCGGCGGCTGTTCAAGAAGAGAGCCGGCGGTATTGTCGGATTAAGAGGAGTCCGCCCCAAAGAAATGAGACAAGCATGAGCAGGATACCGAGATTGTAACACAGATGCGCGAGCCGATGATCGTACGGAAGCCAGCCGAGCATACTCAGAATATTCTCCCAGTCGTGTCCGTCGGTTTCTTTACCCGTCACGCCACCCAACAGCATTAAATCCAGCGCTCGGGCATCGTTGACATATGGAGCGATGTCCATGAAATTTTCCGCCGTCCACCAGAGAGCCACCGAGGCCCCGAACGGATCCCGCGTCTTGAGGAGAAACGTCGCGAGACAAATGAGCGGCATCAGGATCTGTCCCAGAGTCCCGCCGAGAAACATCATGAACCGGCCAAAGGGCATGAAGAGCAGGTGGCCGGCTTCATGGAACGGCAAATTGATGAGATGAAGAAACGACTCGCCTGTGTCGTTCGTTTCAAGTGGCGTCGTGATGAACTTCCAACCCCACCACAAGAGCAGAAGCAGGACCAGGCCGCGGCCGGCGAGGGTCAGGGCATCATCGGCCTGATCGGACTCGATGAACCACTCTTTCACGAACAGTCTCCACTGCGAATGATTCGAGATCGATGTCCGATGCTGAAGCTGAATGCCCATGTCGACCGGTCGATACTTGGCAAACACGATTCCACATTTCGGGCAGTCCACTGCTCCATTCTGTTGCTCAAACTGACATTTGGGACAAACAACGGTTGCTGTCGCCGGAGTTGCCATACCTCACCCTACGAAGGAAGGCGAAATTGGGCAAGGATTTGACTAGATTCCTACCGCGAAACGGAGGGCACTCATTAATGGAAGGAAAAGGGAACCGGCGCAAACGTGACAACGAAAACGATGAGCGCCAACCAGCCGACCAGGATCCTGGCGATCCCTAACGGAAGCTGCGGATTACGAACCGGCGGATGACCCAACCCCCAGAGACCTGCCATGAAGGCCCACACGAACCACCCGGGCCAGCCGACAAATCCCAACACGATCAACACCGGCACGATGGCAAACGCCATGGTCCGCTGCCGTGACCCCCAGAGTGCATAGGCGACGTGGCCTCCGTCCAATTGCCCGATCGGAATGAGATTGAGCGAGGTCACGAAGAGTCCGAACCAGGCGGCGAATGCGATGGGATGGAGCAACACATCCGCTTGCGGGGGAAGCGATCCGATGATAATCCACGAGGCAAACTGTAGGAGGAGCGGCTCGCCCAATTGCAGACCGTAGGTCGAAGTCCGATCGACGATTGTGGAGAGCTTGAGACCAATGACTAACGCGATGACTGCCACAGCGAAGCCAGCCAACGGCCCAGCCACGCCGATATCGAAGAGGGCGCGGCGGTTCATGATCGGCCCGCGCATACGGATGATCGCTCCAAACGTGCCGATAAAATGCGGAGGCCCTGGAATGAACAACGGCAACGACGCCGGTACTCGATGGATTCGAGACAACAGATAATGTCCGAATTCATGTGTGACGAGGATGGTCAGTAGGGTAGCGGCGAAGGGAATCCCGCGCCAGAGTGACTCCGGAGAGTCCAGCAAAAACTGCAATGGCCCCCGCGCCGGACCGGTATGCGTCTGATAGGCCCCGGCCCAGAGAGTCGTAAAGATCGTGACGATGAACAGGCCGGTAGGCAGAATATAGTCCGAGAAGGGTCTGTCTTCGATCTCCTCGTCGTGCGAGAGATCCTGCGTCGTCTCGAACGGTCGGCCAAGAATCTGGATATCTTCCCTACGAATCAGCTGGTCGGTATTTCGCGTATCGCGATCCATGATGCGTCCATCTCATTGATCGAGGGCGAACGGGTTGTGGTCGATCTCTTCCTTCACCGTCGTCGCCGGTCCGTGGCCCGGCAGCAGCACAGAGTCCTGGGGTAATTTCAACACGCGCTGCCTCACCGAGTCCAGATGCGTGGCGTAAAGCGTGTGAGGAGACGATCTCCCGATTGATCCGGCAAAGATGGTATCGCCGACGAAACAGACTGGGTGTGATTGCGAGTCCGTCACAAAACAGATTCCGCCAGGTGTATGACCAGGTGTGGTCATGCAGCGGACTGTTCGCCGCCCAACCCTAAGCGTGAGTCCCTCGCTGGGACCGGCAAGCCGATCGTCAGACGGCCGCCAGTGAAGGAGCGAGATATCTTCCGGTCCCAAGTACACCGGCACGGGCCATCGTTTCAGCAATTGTTGGATGCCATCTGAATGGTCCGAGTGGCCGTGCGTGAGACAGATTCCCACGAGACGTAGGTGGTGCGACTCCAAGAACTCGATCATTGCCGGAGCATTGTAGGCGGTGTCGATGAGAAGGGCCTCTCCGGCATCATGAACGACATAACCCTTTACGGCATAGCCGTTCACATCGCCATGCATAGTTTCGATGCCAGAAAGCGGCGGCGTGGGCTGAGGCATCCACTTGTCGAGCACAATGTGCTCAAGCGGACCCAGTCGGAGGCCCAACGTATCGGCGAGCGCCCGTACTTCCGCACGATCCCGAGGTTGGTCGCCCCGTTCAAGCGCCGTAATGTCCGCCCCGGGCAACCCGGTCATCCTCGCCAGGTCTGGTACGGACAGGTTTTGTCCCGCCCGCGCCTTCTTGATGATGTCGCACAAATCGTCTTCGAGGGGCATGAAGAGGCTTTCAGCGATCAGCTCTCAGGAGATAACTTGATTTCCTTGGCGTCACCGAATACCGAGAGGACTTTAGGCAATGTCTCACCGATTCCAACAGCCACGATCGTGAGCCGGTCCGGGTGCCAGTGTTTCTTCGCCGCGGCCAGGATCTCTTCCTTCGTCAGCTTAACCACCCGTTCACGCAGTTGTTGGAGAAAATCTTTGGGCAATCCGTCGTACTCCAGTTCAACCAACCGATTCACGATGGCCGAGGGGCTCGCGAACGAGAACACGAACGAATTCACATACGCTTCTTTCGCTTCTTCCAGTTCTTCGTTCGTCACCGGCTCGGTCCGCATCCGCTCCATGTTCGCGACGAACCGCTCGATGACCTCCTGAGTCGACAGTAACTTCGTTTCGGCCCGCATCAGCCAGACACCTTGATCGTGGACCCCCGCGTTTAGTCGACTCCCGACCGAATAGGCCATCCCCCGCCTGGTCCGCACGTCGTTGAAGAGACGGCTGCGGAATGAACTGCCGCCGAGGATGTCGTTGGCGATCGCCAGCGCCACATAGTCCGGATCGTTCTCTTTGATCGAGAGGTGGCCGACGCGCAAGTGCGTCTGCGAGGTCTCTTTGTTGATGAAGCGGACGGTTCGACGGCCGCCGATCGGCTCAGGCGCATCCGTAATCGTGAGCTCCGGCACCTCCCCTTTCTTCCAGTCGCCAAATGCGTCGCGCAGCGAGGCCAGCATGGCCTGCTTGTCGAAATCCCCGGTGACGCCCAGGATGATGCCGTTCGGATGAATCGTCCGTTGGTGAAACGCCGTCACATCGTCGCGGGTGATGCGCGTAATGGACTCGATCGTGCTCTCACGGGCGGAAGGATGATCCGGCCCGTACAGTACCTTCACAAATTCGCGACTGACGACTGAACCCGGATTATCCTGCCGGCGGCGAATCGATTCGATCGCCTGAAGTTTGGCTAATTCGAGCCGGGCCGGTTCAAATGCCGGACGGCGCACCAGCCCCGTCAGGATGGCAAGACCTTTCTTGAAGTCCTTCGCCAGGACATCGAGTGAGGCGGCCCCGGATTGCCGACCGATTGAAATATTGAGAGACGCAGCAACCTGCTCCAACTCTTCATCGACCTGCTCCGACGAGAGACCCCCTCCTCCGCCAGTTCGCATAACCGATCCGGTGAGTGCCGCCAGACCAACCTTGTCCGTCGGATCGAGCCAGCTGCCCGTTCGCATGGTCGCGGAGAGACTGATCAACGGCAGTTCATGGTCCTCGAGAAGATAGACGACCATGCCGTTTTCGAGCACGACGCGGTCGGCATCGGGAGGCGTGAATTCGACCGGCTTGAACTTCATCTGCCGCGGGTCGCCAAGCACCATGCCGCCGGCGTAGGCATCCAACACTGGGACAAGCAGCAACATGACGATCATGCCGCAAACAATTCCCCGACGGTTGACGCGCATGGTGCCACCCTTCACGCTAGTCATCGCGCCACCTCGCTCGTTGGGACCACCGCCATTTTCTTATCCGGTTGTTTTTTGACCACCATTGCTACTGTCCGATTCGACTTCGTGAAATACTGGGCTGCCACTCGCTGGATATCCGTCGGCTTCACCGCGGCAATCTTGTCGCGCGATTTCAAGACATAGCGCCAATCGCCGGCCACGGTTTGGAAGAGCGCCAGTTGGGACGCCAAGCCGCCGTTGGATCGAAGGGCGCGGACCAGATCGGCATCGAGATTGTTGACCACTTTTTCGAGTTCCTTTGCCAAAACGGGCTCGGTTTTCAGCCGTTCCAATTCTTCGTAGATTGCGGCTTCGACCTCCGCCGTCGTGTGCGGCGCCAGCGGCGTGGCGGTGAGGATGAAGAGATTCGGTGCACGCACACCGGGGTAATTCGCATCCGAACCGATCGAGGCTGCCAGTCGTTTCTCCCGCACGAGCTTGGAATACAATCGCGACGTCAGCCCGTCGCTCAACACGGCGTCGATCACGTCGAACACGTAATCGTCGGCATGGCCGAGCGCCGGCTTATGGTAGCCGATCGCCACGGACGGCTCAGCATCGAATTCCACCTCGACACGACGCTCCCCCCGTTGCGGCGGTTCGACCGTGACGATCTGAGGCGGAGGGGGTGCGGCTGGGATCGTACCGAACGTTTGTTCGATCAGCGCAATGACCTCTTTTGGATCGATATCACCCACGATGGCGATCGTGGCCCGGCCGGGACCATAATACGTCTTGAAGAACGCCTGCGCCTCAGCCGGCGTCAACGAAAGAATGTCCGATTCCCAGCCGATCGTGGGAATCCCGTATGGATGCGCGCGGAAAGCCGCCGATGTGAATGTTTCGAACAAAAGCCCGTTCGCACTGTCGTCGTTGCGCAGGCGCCGTTCCTCCATGACAACGCCCCGTTCTTTGTAAAATTCCCGAAGGACCGGGTTCGCCATGCGATCCGACTCAAGTGCGGCCCAGAGAGGGAGACGATTCGACGGAAGGCTGATCATGTAGCGCGTAAGGTCCTTGCCGGTCGAGGCATTGAGCCCGATCCCGCCGTGCCGCTGGTAGAGCAACGCCATTTCGTTGCCCATGACAAACTGCGCTGCCTGTTCCTGTAACGAGGTGAACCGTTTTTGGAGCGCCTCGATGCCCGCGGTTTCCTCGGAGCTTGCCGGCCCATCTGCGATTCTCCTGGTCAGCTCACGCTGCCGTTGTTCGAGCTCGGTGCCGACTCGACTCAGCTCCTCAAGTATTGGACGTTCTTTTTCATAATTCTTGGTCCCGAGCGTCCGCGTACCTTTGAACGCCATGTGTTCATAAAGATGGGCGAGACCGGTCTGGCCAACCTGCTCGTTTACACCTCCGACCCCGAAGGTCATATTGATCGAGACGACCGGTGTCTGGTGTCGTTCAACCATGAGAAGGGTCAATCCGTTGGCCAGCTTGTGTTCGATCACACGATCGGCAAGACCGGACGCACTTGCCAATTCGCTGATCACGGGCATGAAGCCTATGACGAATATGAGCATGAAGATGACGTTGAGACGTAACGGTTTGGTCATACGAAAAGCTCCGTCAGTTCTTCCGGTCGTTCGATAAACCAATCGGGTTGACAGGCAACCATTCTCTCCCGGTTGCCCATCCCGTATCCCACTGCACAAACCCGGATTCCTGCGTTGTGCCCCCCATTAATGTCGTTGGTGCTGTCTCCCACCAGGACGGTTCGATCTCTTGGCACGTTCAATTGCTCCATCACATGAAGCAACATCCCAGGCTCCGGTTTTAAACCAAAGCCATTGTCCCCGCCCACGACACACTGGAAATGGTCGCCGCCGAGTCCTTGCAGGATGACCGTGGTGTACTCGATCGATTTATTGGTCGCCACGGCCTTACGCTTCGTTCCGAAATGCCTGAGTATTTGCTCGACGCCCGGATAATAGGTCGTGCGATCCAGGCAATGGGCCAAATAATGCCCGCGAAACACGTACAGTGCCTCTTCGAAGCTGACGCGGTTATTGTCGCCTACGGCCAACCGCAACAGCTTCTTGACCCCGTCACCCACGAAACCAAAAATTTCTTCCAGCGGCCGTTGCGGGAGCCCCAACTCCTGAAGGGTCAGGTTTACCGATTTGGCGATGTCCCACTTGGACTCGATGAGTGTTCCGTCCAAATCGAAGATGAGCAGATCCACCGGGGTCTTCGCCATTACTTTGCCTTTCGCAGTTCCTCTTGCAACGTCGCGAGCGCGGCGCGCTTTTCCGAATCGGTTTCTTTGATCCAGGCTTCCCGCACAAAATTCACCATGCGCTTTTGACCGACGTGCGGTGGAAGCAGCGGATCGACAATTGTCCACCGGTTTTTGATAGCTTTCACGCGAAAACGAACTTCTTCCGTCTCGGGCTTCGACACAAATCCGGCCGTTTCGAAGTACACAAGCCCCATCACATGAAAGGTGACGGGAATGACGACCTCCATCCGGTCGATGACTTCCCACTGACGGTAATCCTCAGCCACCACGAAGTCCTGTGTCACGACCGCCCGGCTCCAGAGAGGCTCTTCCTTCCAACTGGTGTACGGCAACATGGCATCGATGGTCATCGATTCGAGGCGGGCTCCTTTCTTGTCCAATCCCAGATAGCGCTTCACGACCTCTGCCGGAGAATTAGTCAATGATCCGGTTTGCGCCGACCCAAGAGCCGGAGTCATCACCAGAGCTGCGAGCAACGTCAGAATGATGGACGCGCTTCTTCCTACCATTGTCGTGCCTTCGTCCCCATCTCTTGCTGAAACGACCGAGCCTCTCCTGCTCACTCCACTTCGTGCAGCTTCATGAGGTTCGTACGCCCCGGCTGGCCGATTCGAGTTCCCGAGAGAATGACGATCCGTTGACCGGGCTTCACCAGTCCCTCGGCTTTCAACCGACGTTCCGCTTCATCGACACGTTCGTCCGTCTGTGCGATCTGTTGCATGGTGTGGGGAATGACCCCCCAGTAGAGCGCCATCCGTTGCCGGATCGACTCAAACGGGGTAAAGGCGATGATCGGAGCAGCGGGACGCTGTTTGGAGATCAACCGAGCCGTCAATCCCAATTCGCTGAACGCCACGATGGCGTTGGCCGTGATCGCAGCGGCCGCGGTTGAGGCAGCCGTGCAAATCGCTTCCGAACAGGAGATCTCATCATGGTTGTGAACACGCCGCTGCGTCGGGGTTGGCTCGATCCCTTCCTCCGCGGCTCGAATGATCCGATCCATGACGTGGACTGTCTCAACCGGATATTGGCCGATCGCGGTCTCAGCGGAAAGCATGACGGCATCGGATCCATCGAACACGGCATTGGCGACATCCGACGCTTCTGCTCTGGTCGGGCTCGCGCGCTGCGTCATTGACTCCAACATTTGGGTCGCGGTGATGACGAGACGGCGACGACGGTTGGCCTCCGCGATGATACGTTTCTGTAAGATCGGCACGGCTTCTGGTCCCATTTCGACGCCCAAATCGCCGCGCGCAATCATCACACCGTCCGCCTGATACAGGATGGCGCTCAGCGTGCTCACCGCTTCGGATCGTTCGATTTTCGCGATAATTGGGAGATCCCCGTTGCATTCGGAGACGACCTGTCTTGCTGCGACCACATCCTCAGGACCGCGAACAAACGAGAGGGCCAGATAATCGACACCCGCCGCCACGCCAAATCGAATGTCCTCTCGATCCTTTTCCGTCAGAGTCGGAGCGCTGACGCGCGTCCCGGGAAGATTGATACCCTTATGTGATGTGATCCTTCCACCCGTGATGACCGTGCACTCGACGACACCACCGGTGATTCGGTTCGCGACCAGTTCGATGAGTCCATCGTCGATCAGAATCCGGGCACCAGGTTGAACATCACGGACGAGGTACTGATAGGTCACGGAAATCTCCGGAACGCCGGATGAAGCCACGGAGGAGGCGCCGAGCTGTCCTCCGGACCGCGCAAGCACGGTCTGTAATCGCACGGACTGGCCGCTGGTTACTTGGACCCCGCTCTCACCCAGATCGCCGACACGGATTCGTGGTCCTTGCAGATCCTGGATGATCGCGACCGCCACTTGTCTGCGAGCCGCAGCTTCACGGATCGTCTGAATGGCGCGGCCGTGCGACTCGTGAGTACCATGAGAAAAGTTCAGCCGGGCCGCATCCATGCCGTTCTCGATGAGCCGGTCCAGCGATGCCAGCGAATCACTGGCTGGACCGATCGTGCACACGATCTTCGCTTTTCTCATGATTCCTTCTTCTTGCTTGACAAGACGGGAACAGGCACCCAATCATTGTAGACCAGCGCCAGCAGAAATCGGGTATCGGGGTGGCTGAAGGGCCATTCGTCCTCGCGCTCTGCGCACGGAAGTCATTCTAGCAAACGAGAATTCTGGCCGCAAAGGTTCTTCGAGACGCTGACGAGCGGTGAAAGGGTGGCAATGGGAAGTGACACGGGACGACTCGATTTCGTAACGATCGACGGGTTACTGGCATACGGGGCTGCGCTCGCACAACGCCAACCGGGCGAAGGCGCACTCCTCCCTCCGCCTCCTTCTCCATCCGTCGACCGACTTCATCTAGTTCATCGCGCGATGGATCAGATACGCGGTTTTGTCCAGCGCGCTCAAACCGGGTTTCCCGGAGCCGAAGCGTACCGGTCAGCCCGTCAGGCAATTCTGCGGGAAAGTTGCGCGGGTGACGACCTGGTATTTTTCGCCGCGTGGAACCGGCTCCTTGCCGAAGGTGAACTGTTGCCCTTGCTTCATGCTTCCATCGGATCGGTGTTGAAGCCGCCCCACCGCCGGCCGGTGGCGATTGTCCCGCGGGCTCACCTCACGCCGCAGTTGGCCGAGGGTCGCATCGTGCTGGACTTGGGCGATGATCGGTTCTGGCTGCTGCCTCGCGATTTGACAGGCCGAACGTTGCTCTTCACGATGCGCCACGGCATTTCCCGCGTCGAGAGCAAAACGCATCGGGTCGGGCGCCGCTTGATGAACCAACTCGATGCTGAGCAGGGCATTCCGCGAGCAGACGCGGTTGGTGCCGCGTTGGCCCGGATGGTCGGCGTGGTGGCCCAGCAACTCGATTTTCTCCATCTGTCAAATTATCTCGATCCGCACACGTTCCTTCACTTCATCAGTCACAGTCCCAACACTCGACAACTCTATAACCGAGTGATTGGTGCACTTCTCCCCGAATCCGTTGCACCCCCTGAACCGCTGCTCGAAGCAGCGCTGGAGTCGTCGGATTTTGGGTGGGTGACCGGCATGGAGAAAACGATGGAGGCGGAGGAGGCGGCCAAGGCCTTCGGCGTGGACGTCAAAACAGCTAAGCGCCTTCTCAAGGACCCTCTGTACTGTTATCCGGGCGGCAATTCGTTTTTCGATCTGTACGTGGATGTGATCGACGGCCTGCACGAGGTAGGACGATCCCATCCTGGCAAAGTCGCCTGCCTGTACACACACAGTTCGACCTTGCGGGCGCTCATGATCTATCTGGACCCGCGTCCTTTCCACGAAGCCTTCACCGAATTCAGCGACTACAAAGAGAGCCAGGATAACGTCGTGCTCCTGACGTTTGAACATGGGCGCTTATCCGGTTATTCCACTGCCGTGGGATTGTCTGAACGAGAACGGATTGCACGGGAGGCATGGATCGCCGTCGAACGGGAACGGAAGGATCGGGTCACCCTCAAGCCGCGGCAAATCAAGCGGATCGTCGCCCTGGTGTCCGGTGGCGATTTTGCCGGCGCCGGCGCTGCCTTAAAGGAACTGCGTGTGACGGGGAATCGGCTCGGCCTGGAGGTGTACTTCGTCCGTCACGGTTTCCTCGGGCTCGCGAACAATTGGATCGAGGCTGTCCGGGAGGACGATACGCGCGGGATGAGCAGCCTTGCCAGCAGTCCGATCGGCAGCAGTCGGTTCGAAGATTTCAAGGAGGAGCAGGTCCAACAGGCCGCCATGCAACACCTTGAACCTTACATGAAAGACAGTGCGTTGATCGTGCTGGGGGGCGACGGCAGTCTGCGAGGAGCCCGCGCGATCTATGAAAGCTTCGGCGTTCAAGTCGCCGGAATTCCCGGGACCATCGATAACAATATCGACGGCACGACCGCGCTCGGCTTCCATTCGGCCGTGGCACTCGCAAATCAGTCGATCGAATCGTTGAAAGCGACCAGCTCCGCGATGGGCAGCATCTTCTTCGTCGAGGTGATGGGGGCCGGATCAGGTCATCTTGCGTTGGCTTGCGCCTATCAGGCGAGGGCCGAAGGGGTACTGGTAAACGAACATCCTGATCCTGATGCCTATATCGACGAGTTTATTCTTGGAACCCTCAAGAGGACGTTAGGCGTACCCAATAAGAGCCATTTATTTGTGGTGGCGGAACGCACGCCTCATCGGCACCACCGTGAGGGCGGAATCCACGGCTTGGTCGATTATGTGGCCGCAACGATTGCGCAGTGGCCACAACGCCAGGGGAACGCCAATCAGTATCCTCTCACTGTGGCCACTAAAGCCACCATTCTCGGCCATACGCTCAGAGGAGCCCCACCCACGCCGGAAGATAAAACTATCGCCCAGCACCTGGCGTATGAGACTGTTCGACGATTGGTCGAGGACCCAGAGACTGTGGTCGGTTGTATGGTGGCCTACCGAGATCAGGCCACGATTCAGATGATTCCCCTCCATGCCGTCGCGGCAAAACCCTTCAATTGGGAACTCTTCGCTCGGATGCACGGGAGCGAATTGTCATAAAAAGAAGCGGCGCCGTGGCTTCCCTCGTACCTGGTGATTGAGAGATCCAGGTTATGGTCCCCTCTCCACGAGCCGCTTTCCGTTCGTTGACCTCTGTTCAGAGCGCGTGGTAGCGTTTCGCCCTCAACCTCCATCGACTCCATAATGATGTGTCTGAACTCACGACTTTTCTCGCCGGTGTTCCTTGGGCTGGCGCTCGCGGTCGGTTCCACCGGAAGTTTGGTCGCGCAGATCAACAATCCTGCTGCAACCGCGGCACAACACTCTGATGCTTTTCACGTTCGAACGAGTGATCCCGCATCATCTGTCACGTCTGAAACGAGTATTCCAGCGAGCACACAGGCGGAAGAGCCTCCTCAAAAAGCGAGAGATCTGTTGCATGCGATTCAGGGGCGTCAAGGCGAGCCGCCCATGGGATATGTCGGCGGACGTACGTTTCACAACCGAGAGCGACACCTCCCCAAGGGCCGATATCGCGAATATGACGTGAATCCGAAACTGCGTGGAAGACCGCGCGACGAGGAACGTATCGTGATCGAACAAGACACAGGCAAGGCCTATTACACTGGCGACCATTATCGAACCTTCATCCCGCTGAACTGAATACCGATGAAATCCCCGTTGTCTCTCTCAAAACATCTGCAATCGACGAGAGCTCCCTGGACCTCGCTGTTGGTCCTGAAGCCGAGAGATTCCGTCGAATCTCTCGTCAAGCCTCCTCTCGGGTTCGTGCTGAAATCGATCAAAGGCGCGAAGTGCAAGACCCCGGCTGCCCTCTTTACCGAATTCGCCAAGGTGATGGAGCTCCCTGATTACTTTGGCCACAATTGGGATGCGCTCGAGGAATGTTTGGCTGACTTGGACTGGATGCCGGCGAAGGGCTATGTACTGCTCCTCACCGATGCAGAACAGATCCTGCCCGAGGACGAAGAAGATTATGCCACGCTGCTCGAAGTGTTGAGCGATGCCGGAGAGGCTTGGGCATCGGGACAGGCAGGGATGGGCGAGCGACCGGTCACACCTTTTCACGTGCTGTTTGCCGTCACGGAACGGGGAAAGGCGTCACGAGCCCATTGGGGAATGCAAGAGATTGCTGTCTCGGAGGATCGAGAGCCAAACGGGCAGAGACGGACTTCCAAAAAACGGACCTAACGCGGCAGCAGATACCCCCACCTCGCTCACGATTTTCCCATCATCAAGTTCGAACTAGGATCACGCGACCATCTGTTCAGGTAATGTCATCAAAGTCGGTGTCTGAATGGAGCCGGGGAGAATTGCGCGTGGAGTCGCATGAAGATGGGTTCGGTCAAAAAATGTTAGCTTCTGGAGAGATGCAAGAGGTTCCCCCAACGTCGCAAGGTGGACAGTACGACGTTACGGCTGTTGCGTCGGACACCCAATGGACCATGTACGCGAACCGTTTCCTGCCACTGGGTCCGGACTTCACGATGATGGATGATACAGATTCCGTGTGTCTCGCGCTGGTCGTCGAGCGGTGTCTTCTCTCCGAGAAACTCGTTGTTTCCTTCCTTACGACACCAGGAACAGACGATGATCATCTTCAATCCTTTGAGAAGAATGAGCGCTATCATCACGCAAGAGTCAGGCCGCAGCCTGTGGATAAGCTCGCCTCAAGAGTTTCAAGTGATTACAAAGCTTTTAATGATTAGGAATCCACTTTCATGTATCAAAAAAGATAGAACTGAATCTGATCAGACACTTTTTGACCTCACCTGAGGCGTTCGTCCTCACGGCTTTCTCCAAGTTTCGCCTTTCTTGACCCCTTTCTTGTTCCATGATACGGTGCGCCCCCGTTATGAACACCCTTCGCTCCGCCAAACTTTTTGCACGCGCACAACAATTGATTCCCGGAGGGGTGAATAGTCCGGTTCGAGCATTCCGGTCTGTCGGTGGACAACCGCGTTTCATCCAACGGGCCAAAGGCGCGCGCCTCTACGACGTCGATGGAAACAGTTACCTCGACTACGTCTTGTCATGGGGACCGATGATCTTGGGACACGCACCAACGACCGTGATCAGCGCGATCAAGAAAGCTGCTGCCAACGGCACCAATTATGGCGCGCCGACCGAGTTGGAAATCACACTGGCACAGATGATCCGCGAGGCGCTTCCTTCGATGGAGAAAATGCGGCTGGTCAGCTCAGGGACCGAGGCAGTGATGAGTGCGATTCGCGTCGCACGCGCGTTCACCAAACGTGACGCCATCCTAAAGTTTGAAGGTTGCTACCACGGGCACAGCGATTATTTGCTGGCCAAAGCTGGATCGGGGCTCGCGACCTTGGGCATACCCGATTCACCAGGCGTACCGGCCGACTTTGCGAAACACACCCTTACCGCACCATACAACGATCTTCAGGCGGTTCGCCGCATCATCAACGAGCATCGAGACAAGCTCGCCTGCATTATTCTCGAGCCGATTGCGGGAAATATGGGGGTCGTGCCTCCTGCGCCGGATTTTCTTTCCTCACTACGTCGGCTCACAACCGAGAACGGTATCCTGTTAATCTTCGATGAGGTAATTTCAGGCTTCCGTGTCGTGTACGGCGGCGCACAGACATTGTACGGCGTGACGCCGGATCTCACGGTGCTGGGGAAAATCATCGGCGGCGGCCTGCCGGTCGGTGCCTACGGAGGGCGAGAGGAGATCATGGATCTGATTGCCCCGTCCGGGCCGGTGTATCAGGCCGGCACCTTGTCAGGCAACCCCTTGGCCGTCTCGGCCGGCATTGCCACTCTGAAACAACTCAAAGTGCGTGGGATTTACAAGAAGCTGGAAGAACGATCAGCCGCTCTGGCCAAAGGATTGGGCGAAGCAGCCAAGAAAGCCGGCGTGCCGTATACGCAAACACGAGTCGGCTCGATGCTCTGCGGATTCTTTACGTCAGGGTCAGTGGTGGATTGGAATACCGCGAAACAGTCAGATACAAAGCGCTACGGAATATTCTTTCATATGATGTTGGAGCAGGGCGTGTATTTTGCCCCCTCTCAGTTCGAAGCTGCCTTCCTCTCGACTGCCCATACCTCAGCCGACATCGAGAAGACCGTCCGAGCCGCGCATGCGGCATTCAAAACCCTGTGACGTAGCCGTTCGCCCTTCGATGGGACTCAGGACCGTGAGCCTGTCGAACGGTATCTCGCCGGATACAGAATGCATCGGTTCAGATACAGCGCCGCGGAATGTTCAAAGGGACTGTTCAGCAAGGCCGCAGTGAGCGAGAGGCTGACTCGTACTCTTTGCCGTACGTCGAGGCCTTGAGCGAGACGAGAACGAAGCTGACAGCCCCTTTCAACATTCCGCTTTATTCGTCGTCCTCGTCCGCTGCTTCTAGTGCCTCCTGCCGTTTCTGTTCTTCCATCGCGTTGTGGAGCAGCATGCGGATAAACATGGAATAGAGCGAGCCTTTTTCCAAGGTTCCCCCCGGCGGAATCGCAATCTTCCCTTCTTTGATCATGCGGTCCATCCAGACCTTTTGATCCGGAGCGATTAATACTGGAATTTCGACCAACCCCACACGTCCCATCATGTCCATCTTCAAATCCTCCGTGAAACGTAGAGTACTAAGAGCTAATAGCGTATAGCTAATGGCTGATGGCACGGATATAGTAGCGGTCTGCACCTCTTGTCCGTACCATATGCGATAAGCCATAAGCTCTTCGTCACCCGCTCATTCCAGCATGCGATTTTCCCGGTTGTCAACCGCAGCGCCGTGGCGCGGTGGGACCAGCATTAGCCACATCGATCACCATGAGGAGATGCCCAAGAGGTTACCCGAGCGTCGTCGTCTGGCCGATCATGCTCATGTTGTTCACTCCCCAAGTCTTGCCGGCTCAGCAGTCCACCGCTCCTCCATCGTCATTGTCCACCACGCCCTTGACGCCAGGTGACTATGGCTCAGGCCAACTGCCACTCTGTGATCTCTGCCGGAAACCAGACTCGCGGGCAGGAAGCGATGTCCGCCCCCATCGACTTCCCCGTGACAAGGCTCTTCGCCCACACAAGAAGCCAAAGGGAATGCATCGTCCCAGTCGTCACAGCCTCAGATCTCTCCTGCCACACCATAGCCCCGAATGGGTCAGTCCAGGAGAGCGGACCTTAGAAAGTGATCGGACCCAAGCCATTGACGGCGATACGATTCGATATGGGTCAGAGCGGATCCGCATTCGCGGACTCAACGCTCCGGAATTAACGGAACCAGGAGGACGAGAAGCGCTGGATCGACTCACTCAATTGTTGCGCGAAGGCACCATCCATATCGTGCCTCACGGCAAAGATGTGTACGACCGAACGGTCGCCGACGTGTTTGTGAACGGACAGGATGTGGCGGAGACGCTCGCACGAGATGGCTATACCAAGCCCCGGTCGTAAATCGTCTCGCGCCCGTGATGAAATCACAAGGGATTTATTCGGTGCTGCAATGCAATGGGCACCTCTTGCAGAACAAATAAATTATTAGATGTTGAAATCATGACCTCTGAATACGCACCATCGAGTGGAAAAGCGTTGGGCATATCACTAGGTGCGGCAATCGTCATTTTTCTATTGCCCTACATCGTCGAGCCAACCGTAGAATATGTTCTAGGGTATGACCCATTGTTGGTAGAGCACAACCCGTCTCGTGCTCTAAAGCAAGAGCTGCTTAAAGCAACTTTGGTTGCGGGAAGCCTTAACTTTGTGTGCCTCGTATTGGGCATTGGAGCCATTCTTGTTGGAGCAAAGTCTATTTATGGTCGGCGCTTTCCACCAGCTGGTATGCCGGTGCCATTTCGAATCAAAGTTCATAGCGGTAAGACTGCTCTTATTACTGGGGTTGTATGGTGTATCTTGGGCTGCGCATCGCTACTTAGGGCAGCGAGCTTCGTAATCTTTTGGCCGTGGAAACTTCTGTGACATTCAACCTCGCGTTCGAGGCTGACACGGCGAGACAACGCACCATGTTCTGTGGGCATTGTGGCTCGCGCGGCTCAACGAGGCGCTATACCCAATGAATTCAAACAAAGCGTTAACTCTAGTTCACGGCTTTATGGTTATCCTCGGGATTTACGCTGGCTATTGGCTCGGCGCATCAAGGGCACAGACTGTATATGAGAATATGAAGTTTCTTCTCAATTCCGACAGGAATTTGGAAATTGTCCAAAACATTAAGGCTCTTGAGGGGCTGAGAGAGAATCGAATGGAAGAAACAATTCAGTTCATGCATGTGCGCCTCGAAAGCGCCTTGAAGTATGATGGGATTCAACAGGCCACCCTTGCTCGAGCCAGAGAGTACCAGCGCAAGTACTGCAAAACTCTCTGTCTTGGTCTTCAATGAAACATATCGGGCATAGCAAGACCTTCCTTCAGCGGAATTAAGGGGGACATGCTGAATTCCTACGCGCGACTACGAAGGAGACTTAAGGAGACATTCTGAGCTAGCCGCACGGAGTGAGTCATTGTCTTCCGCCGTTGAGAATGTTCCCCTTTTTGTTAAGCTGAAAGCATTCGACGCGTATCATTCTAGGCCTAGCCCTTAACCAACGTGGAAATCGCGGGCGCCTTTCCGCGCGGCGCAGCTTCCCCTGAGCGAGACTCACATGCGCTATCTCACCCCGAATAAGTTTTCGGTGCCCATTAACCGCGAAGAGGTGACTCAAGACTGGGGCAAGCGGGGGTACTCCTGCGATTTATTCGTCGATCCTCCGGGACGAGAGTGGAATAATTTCGTCCATGCGACCAATGAGCTTGTGACCGTTGTAAGTGGCAGGTTACGACTAACCATCGATAGCGAAGAGATCATCGCCGAACGGGGAGACGAGGTGTTCATTCCAAAAGGCATCTGCCACTCGGTCAAAAATATTTCTCCTTCCACAACTCATTGGCTGTATGGCTACGATTAGCTCGCTATAAGAAGGGAATTAAGGGGTCGGGAGTCTATTTTCAGGATCAGCGAGGACAATTAGTCTTTCTTCTTTTTCTTGTCCGAAGGATTTTCTGAGAATAGCAACCAGGCCAGTACGATGAACCCGATTGAGACACCTGCGATCGCCAACCAAGTGCCCAACTTTTCCATTATTTGACCTTTCCTGCTCCCGATTCCAACGCGACCGCCAAGGACTTGTCCAACCGCTTGACCTTTCCTTCCAGATTCACGGTGACGAGTTTCGCCGACCCTTCCACCACGATGCGATGGCTGGCCCGCTCACGGATCACATGCGAGAAGGTAAGCGAAGCGTTCCCGATCGAAGTTAATTTTGTCGCGATGGTCAACGTGTCACCGTAGCGGGCCGGCGAGCGATAGTCGAGCTCGGCGTGCACTACCAGAAACTGCGTCCCTTGTTTCAACAGGCCCGCCACGGAGAGGCCTCGATCTTCCAGGTACTGCGTCCTCGCCCGTTCGAAATACTTCAGGTAGTTGGCATAGTACACCACCCCGCCGCAGTCGGTGTCCTCATAATAGATGCGAACTTCCATTAGAGCTTATGGCGTATGGCCAATGGCTTATGGCACGGACAATGAACTGATACCCTTTTGCGAAATTCTCAAGACAACAAGAGCGTGTTTCGAAAGGCATTGATGCTTTTCGCCAATCGCTCACCATCCTCGTACAAACCCTTATGCTCAACTTCGCTGACGTAGGCACGTTCCATTGCCAGAGATGATCCAGCAATCACTTCAAACGTTGAACACAATGCGACCTCCAGATGGTAATCGAAGGCATTATTGGAGTTCTTGGCAGAACCTTCTGCGATATTGAGACCGATTGAATTGACTGCGCGATTCAGTTGGGATTTCAATCCATAATCTTCATGCCTCGGGAACTTAGCGGTCACGGCATAGACCTTCGTCGCGTAATCTTTTGCCATTTGCCAATTTTCAACGTTTCAAACCTGAACGCCATCTCTGTTCTTTATTAGCTCGTGCTATACGCCATAAGCCATACGCTCTTAAAGACTGAGCGCCGGAAACCTCGGCAGCGAGGTCTCGGTGACGCCCGATAGCTTGAAAACAACTTCATACAACTGCTGGACCCGCTCGACCTTAATCGGTTCGAAGCCGTGGCCGAGGACGGCGTGGCTGGCCGCGTCGAGCAGGGGCTTCATGGTCGGCCACTCGCGAAGAAACCCCTGCCCGAGTTGATCCCCTAATCCGGCCAGCGTTCGAAACTGTGCCTGCAACGGTAACTTGTACTTCCCATCCACATCGTCCAAGAAGCAGGTCCGGCAGGTCTCTTGGAGCGCTTGCGGCAATTGTTCCGGCTGAAGATCCCACGTTTTGATCCTGTGCTGTTTGAACAGTTGTCGCTGGGCGATTGCTTCGAGGGCTCGCATGAGTGCAATCATGGCCCGCTCAGGATCACGATCCATATCGAGGCGCCGACGGACGTGGGCGAGGAGGTCAAGGGCGGCAAAATCCTTCACCTCGGCCGGATCGAGCACGAGCTTTTCCAGAAAACCCGCGTTCGCCTTAATCGCGGACACTAGCTCTTTCAAGCCAGGAGGTCCACCCCACAGAGAGGCCATCTCTAACGCTTTGACCGATGTCTTCAGCTTGTCCCATGCCTGTCGGTAGTGAAATCGTTCCCAGAGATCGTAGCCTTCGGCGAGGTCGAACAATGCTCGGTAGAGCGGTTTCTGCCCGCCGCTCACCCTCATTTCGATCAGTCGAAACATCGCTGCAGCAGCCACGAAGGTCCCGCGGTTAAAGTAATCGCGGGCTTCTTGGCGGGATACCGTCGCGGCTTCGTCCCAGGGATTCACCTGGACCCAGAGAAACGCCTGACCGTCGATGGTGACCGCATCGCCCTCCCGTCCTTCTGCGACTGGAACGAGCGACACCACGCGCGACGTGAAGGGTCTCGTGACCAGCGCCAGACTGCCGCTCATCGCGGCTGTGGCTCCGGTCAGGTCCACAACCAATTCACCAGGCTGGACTTCCCAAGCCTTGAGGATCGACGGCACTGAACGAGCCATCGTTTGGTAGCAAGAGGGAAAGGGCTCGACATCCGCGAGCGTCACCCAATCCCACCGGCGAGGCATCTGCTCGATTTTCGGCTGCACCGATGACTCGACGAGCGATTTCGCCGACTCGGGCAGGACAAAACAGAGCGATTCGGGACGGAGGCGATTAATCGAATAGACGGCGGGGGCGGGATGATCGGTCAGGGTAATGACAAGAGATTTAATTGGTTGGTCTGGTGCCATCGCGCGCGGAATATATCACCCGCCTGGACCCTGTTCAATTCCTGTCAGGTATACATCACGCCCGCGCAACTGTTTGACAGGATGGAGCCCCTCGCCTAGAATCGCGGTCGATGAAAGAGCAGGCGATCCAAGCGTTCGAGGAGAGCGCCGCGGTCAAGCAACAGTTCGTCCGCGATCACGCCGGCCGCATCGAGCAAGTGGTGAAATTGATCGCGACGGCGTTCCGCGAAGGCCGCAAAGTGCTCCTGTTTGGTAATGGCGGCAGCGCGACCGACGCGGCCCACCTCGCGGCCGAGTTTGTCGGCCGGTACCATCGCGAACGGGCCCCGCTTCCCGCAATCGCCCTCGCAACCGACATCGCCGCCATCACGTGTATCGCGAACGATTATGGTTACGACGAGCTGTTCGCTCGCCAGGTTCGCGCCCATGGGCAAAAAGGCGATATCGCCATTGCGATCAGCACGAGCGGAAACTCCGCCAACGTGCTCAAGGGCGTCGAGGCCGCTCGAACAATCGGCATGGCGACCATTGCCTGGACCGGCGGCAGCGGAGGCAAGCTCGCCGCGATGGTCGATCATCCATTCGTCGTGCCATCCAAGGTCACAGCGCGCATTCAAGAGACTCATATCACGCTCGGCCATGTCCTGTGCGAACTCATAGAGGAACAGCTCCTTGGCAAAGCGTCCTAGACGGACTCCTCCTCGCCTTCCGACTCCTCCTCTCATTCCCCCGATCAACGTATCGGATCTCAAGACCTATCCATTGAAGAAACGGCACAGTAAGGTGCGTGTCTCGGACTTCGCGAAACCCTGGAAGCGAGGAGGGAGTTTCACCCAGTTCTATCGCACCCTGCCGGATATTCTGGCCGTAAAGACCTTGCGAGCCGTCGCCAAGACCATGGCTGCCACGCACCGACAAGGCCGGCCGGTGATCGTCGGTGTCGGCGCGCACGTCGTGAAGGTGGGACTCAACCCGATTGTCGTCGATTGGATGAAACAGGGCATTGTGTCCGCGGTGGCGATGAACGGAGCCGGGATCATTCATGATTTCGAACTGGCGTTGATGGGCCATACCTCGGAAGAGGTCGATGCGGAAATCGATGAAGGACGATTCGGTATGGCGGAGGAAACCGGACGTATCCTCAACGAAGCGATTACGCGCGGCGCGCGCGACCGTCAAGGCCTTGGCGAGACCGTCGGCCACCACATCAATCGGCACACAGGACAATTTCCCCATCGCGAGACAAGTATCCTCGCCACCGGAGCGCGACTCGGCATCCCCGTGACCGTGCATGTGGCCGTCGGGACCGACATCATTCACATGCACCCCTCGGCTGATGGAGCCGCGATCGGCGCGACGTCGCTGCTCGACTTCCGCCGGCTCGCCGCCGTGGTGGCAGGCATGGAAGGCGGCGTCTACCTCAATCTTGGTTCTGCGGTGATCCTTCCGGAAGTTTTCCTCAAGACCGTGTCCCTAGGGCGCAATCTGGGTCACGCTCTCACGAAGATCACCACCGTCAACATGGATTTCTTGTCCCACTATCGTCCACTCACGAATGTGGTGCGGCGCCCTACCCAGAAAGGGGGCAGGGGCTACTCGTTGATCGGTCACCATGAGATTATGGTGCCGTTATTGGCAGCGGCACTCCAAGAAGAATTGGCAGACCGCTGATAAATGTGTCCCGCGTCGTTCTCAGTCGCTCGAACCACTCAACGTACGGCCCGGGAAAGAGCTGCTGGGAGCTCGGGGCGGGCGGGTGAGAAACGTCTACGCCTCGCGGTCCTCGCTCCTTGCGGCCTTGCTGGGTAACATTTTTGAGCGGTCTAACGCAGCGTATGAGTACACACGACTCTATACGACCTCTGCCCTATTCCACGGAAAAACTTGCGAGGATCTGGTCCGATCTCAATATTCGATACTTCAACGGGACTCTGCCTCCCATCGACATCGTATGGAGCACTCGCCTGACCGCGTCGGTCGGCTTGTTCGTGACGACCGTCGGCCCCCGCAAGTTGGCCCAGCGCTGGGGCATGAGTACGACGCGGCGACGGGAAATTCGGCTCTCGGTACCGTTACTGTCGCAAGCCTTCGCGAAGTCTCCGTATGGCGAGCACGAAATCACGAGTACGCTGGCTCACGAAATGATTCACCAATGGCAGTACGACATCCTCAAACGACGTCCCAACCATGGGCTCGACTTCCTGAAGAAGATGGCTGAGATGAATCGTGATGGCATGCTGGCCATTACGACGTACCATTCGTTACAGGACGAGGTGATTGCACTGACACGCTTCGCCTGGCGCTGCCGGCAATGCGGCCGCGTGTATCGACGCCAGCGGCGAACGATCGAACCTCGCCGGCACCATTGCGGCGTGTGCCGCGGCTCGCTTCAAGAACTGAGGGCGGTGACGCGACGACACGACCTGTCGAACGAGCTGGAGTCACGAGATGGTTGTCGCATGCGCTCTTCGACCTCCTTGCAACCGGCCCAATTGTCTTTTACCTTTTAGGCTTCACGACTGGGGAACGAGGAATGCGCTGGTCCCGCCGGATTCTGTTCGGGGATGTGGATGCTATGTTCGCTGCCGCGGCTGTCGTCGCCGATCCCACTCTCGCCGGCAAACCGGTCGCCGTCGGAGGACAACCTCCGCGCGGCATTATCGCCGCCGCCAGTTATGTGGTACGTCCTTATGGCGTGCGTTCTGCCATGCCGACGATCGAAGCATTCCGGCTCTGCCCCCATTTGGTTCTGATCCCGCTGGACCGGCCGTTGTATCGCCGCCTGCATGACCAGATGCGAATCGTCACGGATCGCCTCTTTCCCTTGACCGAGTGGAGCAGCATCGACGAATTCTACGCAGACACCACAGACCTGCAATCCAGCCATCCCGACCCCCGGTCGCTCGGCCGGCTGGTGAAACAATCAATTTTCGACGCGACTGGGTTGCGATGCACCGTGGCGCTGGCCACGGGAAAAACCGTCGCCAAGATCGCGGCAGATTCTCATAAGCCTGATGGACTCGTAACGATTGACCCTGGGACCGAACAGGCGTTTCTCGCTCCCCTACCGATCCGG
Source organism: Nitrospiraceae bacterium (assembly GCA_035623075.1). NCBI lineage: Bacteria > Pseudomonadati > Nitrospirota > Nitrospiria > Nitrospirales > Nitrospiraceae > Nitrospiraceae bacterium. The sequence continues at coordinate 227,363 of DASPUC010000024.1, forward strand.
GCCCTACCGGGAATCGGTCCGAAGACCGCAGCACGATTGGAGCCGCTCGGCTTGCGGACGATCGGGGGTCTTCTGGACACGCGCTGGGAAGGGGTCCTACGCGGCCTTTTCGGCTCCCGTCTCCTAGAGGTCAGGGAATTGGCCCGTGGGATTGATCGTGAACCGGTCTGTGCCGATCGCGAATCGAAGAGCCTCAGCCACGAGACCACCTTTGAGCATGACACGGATGATCGTGCCTTCATCGAACAGACGCTCCGAGGGTTCCTGCGTAAACTCGCGCATGAGCTTCGACAAGAAGGACTCGCTGCCAGCTGCTGTACGGTGAAGTTAAAGGATGCCCGTTTCACGATTACGACGAAACAGCGGCGCTTTCCCGGTCCCTTGAACTATGACCCCGCAATGTGGCCGATCGTCCAGCGGATCCTGCAAGAGCTCTTTATACCGGGGACGAAGTACCGCCTCGCCGGACTATCCCTCTCGTCGCTGAATCCTGCGTCACCCGGGCTCTTCGATCAGCGGCGCGCCAAGGCTGTCGAGGCGATGGATGCCATCATCGCACAACATGGATCATCGGTGATGGGCCTCGGCGGCGTGACACGTGACTCCCCCCTGAGCCGCTCGATCTCTTTTCATCTGTCCTTCGACTAGGTATGATGGCCTCATGACAAACAAAGTCGTGACTAAGAACCAACTCGCACCGTTGTTGGCGGAGGCGCGAGCACAGCGGAAGCGAATCGTCTTCACGAACGGGTGTTTCGATCTTATGCATGTCGGCCACACGCGTTATCTCCAGGCCGCGAAGGGACTGGGGGACCTGCTCGTTGTTGGAGTGAACAGCGACGCTTCCGTGAAAAGTCTGAAGAAGTCCCCCGACCGCCCGATCGTTCCGGAGTCTCAACGCGCGGAGATTCTCGCAGCGCTGGGCTGCGTCGATTATGTCGTCCTCTTCTCCGAACCGGACCCGCACAAGCTCATCCACGCCGTACAGCCCGACGTGTTGGTCAAAGGGGGAGATTGGTCGGTCGAGACCATCGTCGGACGGGACATCGTCGAAGCTCGCGGGGGCGTGGTAAAAACGATCCCGCTGGTCCCCGGCATCTCCACGACGACCCTCATTCACCGTATCCGTTCAACCCACACGTAAGCCGTGTCCATCACCCGCGGGCCGGCTGGCCCCCAGTGGTTCGCTCCGATTGTCGCCGCACTGACGAGTGAAGGGGGACGACCGTGCTTGACGGGATTGCATGGCTCGACGGCGGGGTTTGCCCTGTCGGCGCTGGTTGATCCTCAGGCAAGTTCCCTGGCAACCAGGCCCTGGCTCATCGTCAGCCGTTCAGACGAAGCCGCCGAGCGTCTCTACGACGACCTCCGTTTCTTCTCGATGCTGTCCGGTCTCCCGACTGACTCGCTCGCCTTCTTCCCCAAATGGGAAACCTTGCCCTACGAAGCCACAGAGCCGCACGTCGGCTTGATCGCTCGTCGCATGAACGCCCTCTATCGCGCCAGGACGATGCCCCGGATTCGGCTCATCACGTCAATCGACGCCCTTATCCACCGATTACTTCCGGTCGAGACCTTTACCGCTATGACGCTGCAATTCGCGCTCGATGGGTCGCTCGAGCGCGAGGCTCTTACGGGAGGATTGCTCCGGTTGGGCTATCGTCGCGTATCGGTCGTGGAAATTCCCGGCGAGTTCAGCATCCGAGGGGGAATCGTGGATATATTCTCCACCGCGTATGCCGACCCGCTTCGTGTCGAGTTCCTTGGCGAAACCATCGAGTCTCTCCGGCTTTTCGATCCTGCAACGCAGAAGTCCATCGTTAAGCTCGAGAGCGCGCTGGTGCTCCCGGCCCGAGAATTTCTGCGGTCCGAGAACGATCCTGATTCGCTGGCGCCGATTCCTCCGGAGGCCGAATGGCGGACGCCCGATCTGTATCCACGGTTGGCGACGCTCTTCGACTTTTTTCCTGAACGACCGTTGTTGGTCTTCGACCAGCCGGCTGCTTTACAAGCGGAGTGTGCCGCCCTGTGGGACAGGATCGACGATGGATACCGGCATCATGCCGACCTGGAGGAGTCAACTCCGTACCCGTCACCAGAAAAACTGTTTCTTTCATGGGAAGGGCTCACGGACCGGATCTCGGGCTGGCCCGTTCTCGCTCTCGAACCGGTTGCACCGACCGATGCATCATGGGTACCGGTCGAATCGTTTTCTGCCCAAACTCCATCCAGTGCTGGGCTTGGCGCGCGGGGTACGCCGTTCAGCGAGACCCTGAACATCCTCGATCGTCTGCGGAACGAGTGTCGCGTGATGCTCGTCGCGCGAAGCCGAGGCCAAGTCGACCGGCTCCTCGCGCTTCTGCGCGAGCACGACGTCCCGGCAATGGAATGGACATCCGCTGCCTGGACAAGACCGTCCACTACCAGATCGCCGTTCTACATCTTGCACGGCGATCTGTCTGCTGGGTTCGTCTCGACAGAGCTCCGTCTGGCTGTCTTGACCGAAGAGGAACTCTTCGCCAAAGGTGCCCGCCACAAGCCGCAGCCCAAGAGTAAGACTGCCACGTTCCTGTCGTCCCTTGAAGATCTCCACGTCGGCGACTACGTGGTTCACGTGCAACATGGCATCGCGAAGTATCAGGGGCTCAAGCGCCTGTCCGTTCAAGATTTCGACAGTGACTATCTCATCCTGGAGTTCGCCGGAAGCGACAAATTGTACGTCCCCCTCGATCGGCTGAATCACGTGCAGCGCTATAGCGGAGCGGAAGGGCATGTGCCGCGACTCGACCGACTAGGCGGAACCAGTTGGGCGAAAACGACGGCCCGGGCCAAGAAAGACATCGAGGAAATGGCGCACGAGCTGATCGACCTCTACGCCAATCGCGAGCTTGTCAAGCGGCAGTCGTACGGGCTTCCTACGACCTTGTATCACGAGTTCGAGGCTGCCTTCGAATACGAGGAAACACCGGATCAGATGAAAGCCATCGACGACATTGTCCGTGACATGGAAGCGAGCAGGCCGATGGATCGGTTAGTCTGCGGAGACGTCGGCTACGGGAAAACCGAGGTGGCGATGCGGGCGGCCTTCAAAGCGGTCGAGGACAATCGTCAGGTCGCCGTCCTCGTCCCGACGACACTCCTCGCTCACCAACACTACGAGAATTTTGCCGACCGATTCGCTCCCTTCCCCACTCGCGTCGGGTTGCTCTCTCGATTCCAATCATCAAAGGCCACGCAGGCGATTCTGAAAGACGTGGCCGCAGGCACGATCGACGTCGTCATCGGAACTCATCGGGTGCTGCAAAAAGACGTCGTCTTCAGAAACCTGGGACTCGTAATCATTGACGAGGAACAATGGTTCGGCGTCAGGCATAAAGAACGACTGAAACAGCTGCGCACGCAGGTGGACGTCCTCACATTGACCGCGACGCCGATTCCCCGCACGTTGCAAATGGCCATGTCGAGCGTTCGCGATTTGTCCATTATGGACACGCCGCCCGCCGGGCGCCTGGCCATTCGCACCCAGGTCGTCCGTTTCAGTGACAATCTGGTCCGGGAGGCGATTCTTCGCGAACTGGGACGCGGCGGGCAAGTCTACTTCGTTCACAATCGTGTCGAAACCATGGAACGAACCGGTGCCTGGCTCAGGGAATTGGTGCCGGAAGCACGGATCGTGATGGCGCATGGACAAATGAACGCAAAGCCGCTCGAATCGGTCATGCTGAAATTCTTTCACGGTGAGGCCGATGTGCTGATTGCATCAGCCATTATCCAATCTGGTCTGGATGTCCCGAATGCCAACACCATCATCGTGAATCGCGCCGATACGTTCGGGTTGGCGCAGTTGTACCAACTCCGAGGGCGCGTGGGACGCGGCGGCGATCAGGCCTATGCGTACTTTCTGACCCCTGACGAGGGGATGTTGACGGGCGACGCCCAGAAGCGGCTGACCGCGATTCAGCAATTTACCGAGCTCGGGTCGGGTTTTAGGATCGCCGCGGCCGATCTGGAGATCCGCGGCGCGGGAAATCTGCTCGGTAGACAGCAGTCGGGCCATATCGCCGCGATCGGTCTCGACCTGTACATGCGGATGGTGGAGCAGGCGGTACAGAAACTGAAGGGGAAAGTCGTTGAAGAAGAAATCGATCCCGTGCTGCGTCTCAACGTCTCCGCCTATATCCCGGACGTCTATGTCACAGATCCTCACCATCGGCTGTCATTCTATAAACGGCTCTCGTCATATACACAGATCGGCGATCTTGCCCTGCTTCACGGGGAACTGCAAGATCGGTACGGATTACCGCCGGAACCGGTTGAACGGCTGTTTGAAGTCATGCAGATCAGGATCCTGGCGAAGGTGCTCCGGCTGGCTTCGGTCGAATTGAAAACACAGTCTGTGGTTATCACGCTCGACGCCAAGAACCCAGTTGGAAACTCCGGCATCCAACGCCTGATGGATCGGCACAAGAAACAGCTTCGGTTTCTCTCTCCCCTGTCATTCGAGCTCCAAATACCGCATCAAGACTGGGCTTCCACCTTTCGGGAACTCACAGCAACCTTGCAAAGCCTCAATGTCTGTGATACCAACACATCACAATCTGCGCAGGGATAAGCCGCTGTACCAGTTACGCTTATGAACTTAATTCGCAGTGCTACCGTCCGTAGGGGATACGCTCGTGTTTCACTGGTCTTTGCCGGTCTTATCGGCAGCGTGCTGCTACTCATCAGCTGCACTCCCCCGCCCGAGGATCCCGTCCTCGCGCTCGTCAATGGGCGACAGATCATGCAAAGCGAATTCGACATCCGGTGGTCAGAACTCGCCGACGCGACCCGCGCCCGCTACGAGAAGGAGGGCGGGAAACGGCGCTTCCTCGACGAATTGATCACGCGCGAGCTTCTCATGCAGGAAGCCCGGAAGAAAGGCCTGGACCAGGACGACACTATCCGCGAACGGACCCAACGGTACAAGGAACAGCTCATTCTTGACGAGCTGCTCAAGGACAAGATCAAGGCAAAGATCGAGCTCACGAAGGAAGAATTGGACGCCTACTATGAAAAACATGCCCGCGAGCTTCTGACACCGCTCAAGGTGAATGTATTCCAGATGCTTCTTCCCAACTATCCGGCTGCAAAAGACCTCGAGAAACAGGTCAACCAGGGAGGAGATTTTGTGAAATTCGCCCAACGCTATTCCATCGACGGGAAGACGAAGGCCAACGGGGGCGACCTCGGCCCTTATCGCAAGGGTCTCGTCATGCCTGAAGTCGACGAGGTGATCCACACCCTCAAACCCGGAATGGTCAGCGCGCCGATTAAGACGGACGCCGGATACTATCTCGTCAAAATCGTTCCCCTCGACAAGGAAGTCATCCAAGCGGACCTCGCGACCCGCGAACGTCTCCGGCAGGAATTGCTCAACGAGAAACGCCGCAAGCGGTTTGACGAAATGATCGCCGACATCCGAGGGAGGGCGATCGTCCGCCTCGCCGACGCCTCGCGCTACGTGGCGGATGACGTTGGAAAACGCTGATCTTCGCTGTTTTCAGCTTGTCACTCCTCCCTCCTCAATTCCCGATGAATTCATGTACAATTAATCGGATTCCATCAGCCCGATAGGGCAGTTCAGGTTGGCATAGCGGAGGTTCGAAGTCTGTAACATGATGCATCGATCTAGCCACACGCCATCGCATCGGCACCTTCATCCGGCGATCAGTGTCTTGACTGCTCTCCTCGGGTTTGCTTCCCTCGGAGCGGCTCAAGTGGAAGAACGGATCGTCGCTGTCGTGAACTCCGACCTGATCATGCTGTCGGAGTTGAAACGAGAACTCGCTCCTGAACGCGAGAGACTCAAGAAGCATTACCAAGGCCGTGAGTTGGCCCGTCGGATAAAGATGGCCGAGTCCATGGTCCTAACCACGATGATTGAGCGCAAGATCCAACTTCAAGAAGCGAAAGCTCGCGGCGTCGACGTCTCCGACCAAGAGGTTAAGCAAACGATCAAACAGATGAAGCAACAAGGGGAAAAGATCGACGACATTGATCCGTGGACGCTCAAGAACGTTCGCGACCAACTCACACTGCTCAGGCTCGTCGATCGCGAAGTCCGCAGTGGTGTGATGGTCGTCGATTCGGACATGAGACGATACTACCAGGAGCATCGCGACCGGTTTGCACTTCCTGAAGAATATACGCTGAGCCAAATCCTGCTTGAACGCCGATCATCGGACGACGCTGCCGCCTCGAAGGCCAAAGCCGGCGAGATATTCGCCATGCTCAAGCGAGGAGAAACCTTTGAGGATCTTGCGCTCCGATATTCTGAAGGCCTCAACGCGTCGCGGGGGGGAGCTCTCGGTTTGGTGCGACAGGGAGAATTGCTGCCAGCCATCGAACGGGCCATTGCGGACCTGGCGCCCGGGGGTATCTCAGACCCCATTGATGCCCCGGAAGGCATTCACATCGTCCGCGTGGACGAGAAGCAGCCGAAACAGTTCCGGCCCTACGAAGCGGTCAAAACGGAAATCCAGGGTTTGGTGTTTCAGCAGAAGAGCGAGGATGTGTTCCAGGCGTGGCTGGCGAACCTGAAGAACAAATCGTATATCGAAGTTAAGTTCGAACCCGCAGCAACAGGGCAGCCCACAGGCGGTCTCTCCCCTCCTTCGTCACCGATGAAAAAGGAATGAGCGCCTCACGATTTTGGATGGCCAGGACATCGCATAAGCGACGCAAGGCCCCGACTCGTTCGCCGGCTTTCAGTTTATCCGCCTTGGTGGCGACCACGATCGGTGAACACCCAATCGACGCCAGCCAGGCGATGGTGTCGCCATCTTGTTCTCTCGGCACTCGGCTCTCGACCAACAACACCACAGCGAGCAATTGGTCCCGATTGGCAAGATAGCCTTCGACCAGTGGGGCCCATTGAGCACGCACCGATTTCGAAACCTTGGCGTATCCATAACCAGGAAGATCGACGATGTGACAATGTGGCATGGTCGGGTCGTCGGTCGACACAGCAAACAGATTAAGCGCCCTGGTCTTGCCCGGTGTCCGACTCACCTTGGCAAGACCCCTCCGCTGGAGGAGAGTATTGATCAAGGACGATTTGCCTACGTTTGATCGTCCTGCAAAGGCAAATTCCGGAATCGTGCCGGACGGAAGCTGTTCTGTGGTCAGACAACTTCTGATAAACTCCGCCCTCAGGATTTTCAACGGCAACCCTCTAGGAGTAGGTGGCATGGGGCGAAACGCGGGAACGAAATTCTCATCGACTCCGTTGCCACACGCTTCACGACAGTTCATACGCATCACGCTATGGCGAAGTCAACCACGCAACGTCGCGCACGCCTGATTCTCTCCGTCGTCCTCTTGGTGTGCCTTCCCATCGGCGCGGTACTGTTCGTGTGGCTGGTGACGCTGCCCAACGTCTCAGCCCTAAAAACGAGCAACCCGTCAACCACCGCTCTCATGGAGATGCGTCGGGCCCAGGCTCAGGATCGGGGCCACACGATCGAACGCCAATGGAAGTGGGTGCCGCTGTCACGCATCTCGCCCCATCTTCGCCGCGCCGTCGTGGCCGCGGAAGACGCGTCGTTCTTCACGCATGAAGGATTCGATTGGGAAGGTATCAAGGACGCCGCCATCGCCAACCTCGAAGCCGGTGAGCTAAAACGTGGCGGGAGCACCATCACGCAGCAGCTCGCGAAGAACCTGTACCTGTCCTCCGAGCGATCGATGTTCCGCAAGGCGCGAGAAGCTCTGATCACGCGCCTCCTTGAGCACCAACTCAGCAAAGATCGCATCCTCGAGCTGTATCTCAACGTCGCGGAGTGGGGCATCGACGTGTACGGAGCCGAAGCGGCCGCACGCCATCACTTCCAAAAATCTTCACACGACCTCACCGCAGAAGAAGCGGCCTGGTTGGCTGCTATCCTGCCTTCACCACGCCGGTACGACCCCATTCGTAAATCTACCGCCTTGAGCCGACGATACGAACGGATCATCTATCGGATGAACAAGTATCCTTCCTCAAAGCGCGCTACTCATTGAGGCCGCCGCCATGAGCAGCAGACCGGAGACTTCGTCGTGGTCGATGCCTTGATTCAAAAACCGATCGCAAAAGGAATTCGAGTGTTCCTCAACGGCGAGAATCTGACGAATCGACAGGACATCGCGGCACAGACCGGACCAGTGAAGACCCTCGGCGTCCCATTGCTCGTGCTGGGAGGGATCTGCGTGGAACATGAACTGACGTTGCAGGGCGATTGGTCTAGCGGTCTCCGACGTGTTGGAATTCGTGCTCGCCGAAGATGGCTGATTCGTGTGTGTAGTATTTGAACTCCAGTAGATTCCTCGAGGGATCTTCGATGAAGAACGTGTGGTGCTCGATGCGTGTCCCGGGATACCGTACCCGCGGTTGTTGATAGAAGGACAGCCCCTTTCCCCTGGCACGGTCAGCCAGTTCCTGCCAACCTGTCTTCGAGAGAAAAATCAGGCCGAAATGCCGCGGGTAGATCCCCTGTTGGGCTGGCTGAAGTTCCGGCACCAGATGCGCCACGAGTTGATGGCCGGCGAGGCCAAACGTCACGGCGGTCGATGATTCGCGGCCCAGGGTACAGCCGAGTCCTTCAACGTAGAAACGTTTGGCTGCCGTCACATCATGCGTGGGAAATGCCAGGTGCAAGATACTGTCACTCATCGAAATCGTCCTTGGACGCTGGGCTTTCTTTTCCCATCCCACCATCCTGCCGCCATACAGGGCGTGACGTGGCGAATTGCGAAGCGGCCGTTCGAGGCTAAAACCAACAGTCCTGCCGAACCCTGGAGCCTGGATACTAACTGACGCAAGATCTGTTGCGCAGCCACTGCGGGACTTGCCCCGGAGGCCAAACGATCGCAGATTGTCTTGGCCATGGCAAGACGAATGATGCCCTCACCGAGTCCCGTCATGGACACGGCCCCGCTCCGATTATCGGCGTAAACTCCGCAGCCGATCAGAGGGGTATCGCCGACTCGCCCCGGAAGCATTGAATCAATGCCTCCCGTGGAAGCTCCGGCTGCAACCGTTCCTCTTCCATCTAAAGCCACGGCTCCCACCGTGCCATGCCGTTCTATCGATCCGGACTCTTTTCTCGCCATCATGCGGTAGAGGAGCGTCGTTTTGATGGCCGCAGCGGAGACAGGCCGAGCGAGACGTGGCAGGCGGGACGCCTTCCTCTGTGTATGACGCTCAAGGTGGAAGTACCGAGCAAACCGGGTGGCCGAAGGCCCGACAAGCAACACATGCTTCGTCTTCTCCATGACCAACTTGGCTGCGGAAATGGGATGCACGATTCCTTCGATCGAAGCCACCGCCCCCGCCTTCAAGGTAGCGCCATCCATAATCGATGCGTCCATCCGCATCACGCCATCTAGCTGGCGGCGTGACCCCCGCCCGGCATTGAAAAGGCCGGAAGCTTCCAACAGGCTGATCGCACGTTCGACTGCGCAGACGGCCGGCCCCCCCTCCTCAAGGATGACGTAGCTCGTGGCTAACGCCTCGGCAAGACAGGCTGTCTGTAATGGAGTGACGGGTCGGCGACCGGCGCCGCCATGAACGAGGATCACGGGGCGAGAGGATTTCAATTGAGTAGGAGATCCCGGGCGCGCTTGTAGGCCGGATCCCTCATGCGATCTAAATCTGACCGCACGAAGCCCAGGCCTGTGACACAGAGTTCAAAATTGTCAGAGAGCGTTTTGAACAATGGGAGGCCTTCCGAAGACGATGTATCGGCCATTTGCGCCACAATTCCGTATGACCGTTTTCCGGTTTTGACGTAATCGACCAGAAAATCCTTATGGTAGATCAGTCCCGCGGTTTTGAGGCGACGAAGGTACTCGGGGAAAATCCCGGCCATGAACAACGTGAAGTCCCCGATGTGCTGATGTACGTCTCGTTCGCGATCGAGCGATTGGGCTTCGAGCAGCACCTCAGACTCGAAGAGCAAATCCACGACCGTCTCGACTGACGCGCCGTGGCGATTTCGAATTTTATAGAGCTGGTCAGTGTGGGTAAAGTCGACGAGAAGATTGGAGACATATTCGGTGACGTTCTGGTCCGGCCAACCGAGGTGTTCGGTGAAACTTCGCTCGGTCAGGGCACCGAAGAGCGCTCGCAGCGGATGTCGAGGAGGGACCTGCGTTCCCATCTCCATCCCCCTGTTACAGAAGACTCTTTGGCTAGTATAGCAGATGTCCGGTCACGAACTGCGTTCGGTTGTCCCTCGACTGTCGAGGATGAAGGTCACTGGGCCATCGTTGAGCAGCTCGACACGCATGTGCGCGGCAAACTGTCCGGTCTCGACCTTGGTTCCCAGTACCCGTAGATCCGTCACCACCCGTTCGTAGAGACGTTTGGCATCATCAGGGGACGCGGCATCATCGAAACTCGGGCGGCGGCCATTGGTGGTCCTGCCGAGCAAGGTGAACTGCGAGACGACCAGAACAGACCCGCCGACATCCGCCAACGATCGATTCATCTTGCCTTGTTGGTCCGAGAAGATCCGCATCGTTCGGATCTTCTCGACCAGATAGCGAGAATCTGCCTCAGCATCTCCTTTGGCCACCCCGAGCAAAACCAGCAGACCTGTTTCGATGCGCCCAACGATCTGACCGGACACCTCGACCGACGCGTAACTCACACGCTGGATGACCGCCTTCATGGTCGTTCGTTTACGATCTGAGCTGAGACAGGGTTCCTTCAAGGGTCAGCAATTTTCGCTTCACAGACAATCCTCCCGAAAAGCCACCCAGCCCGCCATCGTGCGCGACAATCCGGTGGCACGGAATCATGATCGGAACAGGATTTGCCCCCACGGCATTTCCCACAGCTCGGGCGTACGGCCGACCTCCCACGCGTGCAGCGATCCATTGATAGGAACGAAGCTTGCCGTAGGGGACTCGTTGCAACGTGCGCCAGACCTGACGCTGAAACGGCGTCCCCTGCGATAGATCGAGCGGGAGATCGAAGCCTTGGCGCGTCCGGCGCAAGTACTCGGTTACCTGAATCCGCGCGGCTTGCAACCGTTCCGACGTTCGAGAGTCGATCGGTTTATCATCGGAGGATCGAAGGATCGACTCCACTGCAGCGCGGGATGGTTTGGGCAAGACAATCGCATCAATCCCTCGCTTCGTTTCTGAAATTCCCATCCAACCCCAAGGGGTCATAAAAATCATCGCCACTCTTGGACAAGAAGGAAGTGAGCGGCGAGCTGGAGCTGTACTTCTCTTCTTTTTTTTTACCGAGCGCCTCTTATTTCCTTGCTGGGCCATTGCTCTCGCTCCTTCCCGTTCGACCAATTTTACGCTGAACCATCCTCCATACCACGTCCAATTCCTCCGACCGCAGTAGGGCATGGACGCCGAGATAGCCTGTCATACTTAATCCAATCGCCACGAACAGCATCACGACCTTCGCGATCCATTCACCCGGATGACCCCAGACTTGCGCCCCTGCGACCCACCAGCATGCCAGAGTCAACGGAACGGAGGCGCCTATGGCACGAAGAGACGCGTAGCCAATGGACAACCAGTCGACGCCCCCCAATCGACGGTCCAGCACTGCCACGAGAATCGCACCGTTCAGCATCGCCGCCAGTGCCGTTGCGAGCGCAAGGCCGGCCGCGCCCAACGCCCGCATGAAGATCAGGGAGAACACCACGTTGGCTCCCACCGATACCGCTGCCGTGATCGCAGGCGTCTTCGTATCTTGTAAAGAATAGAACGCCGAGACGATGATCCGAACACCGGCAAACGCCCACAGACCCACCGCATAACACAAGACGGCCGTGGCAGTCATGACCGTATCATTGTGGGTGAACGAACCGTGCTCGAAAAACAGATGAACAATCGGCTGGCGCAACAGGATCAAGCCCAGCATCGCGGGCACAATGATAAACAGAATCATGCGGAGGCCGAACCCCAAGGTCGTTCGCAATTCATCCAACGCCTTACGAGCCGCCTGTGAAGACAGCGTCGGCAGAATCGCGGTCGCCAGGGCCACGCCGAAGATCCCGAGGGGGAATTGAATCAGGCGCATCCCGTAGAACAAATAAGTGGGCCCGCCGGCAAAGAAGGACGAAAGCACCGTGCTCACCGTAATATTGATTTGCGTGACGGACAAACCCAACAACGACGGTACCATGAGCCAGCCGATTCGTCGCACCCCCGGATGACCCGGCTCATACCGGAGCCCGAACAGCATCCCGCGCGACTTGAGCCCAGGCAGTTGCATGGCGAATTGAGCAGCCCCGCCGGCCACAACACCGATGGCAACACCGACGATCGGTTCCGGCAGCACCGGCGACAGAAAGTACGCACAGCTGATGATGACAATGTTGAAAAACACCGGAGAAAACGCCGGAGCCGCGAAGGCCCGCAGAGAGTTCAGAATGCCCATCGCCAGTGCAGCTAGGCTGATGAAAATCAAATAGGGAAACATGATCCGCGTAAGCAGCGTTGTCATCTCCAGCTTCATTGGTTCGTCATGGAAGCCAGGTGCGAACAGCCAGACGATGCCGGACGCAACGACAATGCCAATGAGGGTGATCCCGGTGACGATCGTGAGCAGGGTCGTGAACACCGCGCTCGCCAATTCCCATGCGTCCCGCTTTGACTTGAGAGTCTGATATTCGGTGAAAACCGGGATAAAGGCGGAAGACATCGATCCTTCGGCAAACAATTCACGCAACAGGTTCGGGATCCGGTAGGCCACGAAGAAGGCGTCGGCTGCGGGTGTCGCGCCGAAGAGCTGGGCGAGAACCATGTCCCGAATGAACCCGAGAATACGACTGGAGAATGTTGCGACACCGATCATCCCGGCGGCGTCGACCACCGAATGATTCTCGTCCTGGCTTTGGTCGGGTGACGTGGAGCTTACGGCGGGATCAGCCATTGAGCGGATTCTATCGGAACCGGTCAGGACAGTCTATAATCGACACGATGGAGTGGTAAGATCTCCCTGATTGGAGGCCACGCCATCATGTCTCTTGAACCATCATCCCGTCTATCAGGCGGGTTTCAGATTCGGCATCGCACGCTGGGAGTCTATCAAGGGAGTGCGATCGAATTGGCATTTTGGCACCCCTCGTCTGGAATGCCGGAATATGGATTGTGTCGATTCGCCACGAAGGAGAAGGCGGATGCTTACGTCGCGTATCTCACTTCTCCCGCGTGCCCTGAGCCACTCGATTTCAACGACTTGATCATCGAGCCCTATGACCTCGCGGAACATGAGCGACTGACCAACGACTATCCGCTCCCTTCCGCGTGGGAGAATCCCATCTGATGCCTTCACAGTATGCGATGAGGACAGTGGGCGAGATAATCTGTTGTCTGGCCCCATCTCATTCGTATCCCGAGAATCAGCCGGCAACGCCGACTTTCATCGGAGATTTTTCGTGGTGGTCTGAGGTTCGGGTTTGGACGAACGCCAGAAGTCGCTTATTTTCCTGCGCGGCGCGGAGAAACTTGAATGCGATTCCTCGGGCGCTCACGGATCGGACCATCGCGGCCACTTCGAGCGGAGGTTCGCTCTCGTCGAGCGTTAACTGCAGATAGAAAATGTCGTTCGGATGGACCTGCGTCTCACTCTTGATAATGCATCCGCCCACGGAGATGTCCAAGACCGTCCCCTCCCCACGAACCTTCCCTCCTGAAAACGACAAATAGAGCCGTACGGGAATTCGGAGATGTTCGCGGCGATCCATCGGGTGCTTGGGAAGGTCGAGCCCGATTCGGGAAGCCATAAAGCGAAAGCTACAGTGGGGACAATAGAAAGGGGACACCATGAGGAACGCCGCGAAATGTTCGCAAGGCGATCGGGGGCGAGTTTGGAGTACGGTCGACTGGTGGCATTGTGGGCAGCTCAGAAGTCGTCCCATTCGATTAGTTCCTCGGTTCCACAACCTGGTCTCGCCTGCAAAACGTCGTGATAGTTGAAATATATCGGGGTTTTCGCGGCCGTCAAGCCGAACACCAACTCGCCCTGATGGAAGTCCATCCTGATTTCCTGTCCCATGCCTTGTTCTATGACTTGCCTTCTACTCAGGCGCTCATTACAACGAGAGGGTCATGCGCGCTGCTAGAACTCACTTCATTCAGGTCGTGGCCTTCGTCGTGGGGATGACATTGGCGAGTTGCGACGGAGACTCCCAGACGGTGCGCATTACGGCGCAGGATTTCCGGTTCACCCCGGTCACGGTTCACCTGACGGCCGCATCGCCGATCCGTCTCACGATCGTCAACGAAGGGCGCGAACCCCACGAGTTCGAGAGTTCTCTCCTCGCACACCGTGTTGACGGGTCGAGTGGGAGTTCGACGAGCTTGCGCGTGGCTCCGAATCAACGGACAGATGTAATGATTCGCACCATTCCCGGCACCTACATTTTCTATTGCAGAATCCGGGGTCATGCCAATATGAGCGGCACGATTGTCGTTGAATAGCTGGTGTATTGAAGCCTCTTCACGACGGCTGTCTTAGCGAGGAATCCCATCACCCAGATCCATTAAAAATTGACCCAGCCGATTCGCCCGTCGCAACCAACAATTTCCCCGACAAGATATCTGAGCCGGAAACGCCGCCAGTCCATTGTTAGTGATGTGGTGATCGCCGAGCCAATGTGTCGGCTTGACCGTCTCATGCGTCACGTTGCACCAGCCGGCGGCCGAAACCAAAGTCTTGCCCCCACTGGTCTGCGCGCCATCCAACACGACGATCGCGCATCGGCATGATATCTCAGCTGTTTCCCCGGCAAATTTGGTGGCCGTGAGCCCCGCTATTCCTGCTTGAACAACCATCACATCGCGATTGTTCTCCTGAATAGACATTAGAGATTTTTAACTGCCTGTTAACACCCTATTAATGTGACGATGTTACAGTCCTGCTCGTGCAATGCATCTTCCGCTTTGTGGGGATGTGCAACACCAGGAGGTCACAACGATGACTTGCCGAAAATGCAAAGGATTTATGGTTGAAGAGTGGCGACCCGACTTTTCACCGGAGTCGACGGCGCTTCGCTGCATCAATTGTGGTCTGATCTTGGATCCGCTGATCGAGCAGAATCGTCTCGCGCGACTTCGGATGAACCAGCCGGCCCTCGATGCAGCATGAACTGTAGTGAGTGCCAAAAAGCCCGTTCGGTCGTAATGGACGACTTGCTATTGCGGCCGGACCTGGGAGATGTGGACGTGGCGTTCACGGTTAGACCGAAAACTCTGCCCATAAAAACGTATGATCTGAGGGGTCTTTCGCTCGCCGTGGCTCAACGTCCACTTCTATCCTGACACACTTCTCAGCCAGCGGCGCGGTTGCCAGAATATGGTCGATGCGCCATCCCTTATTCGCTTCCAGTGATCCGGGAGCGCGGTAATCCCAGAACGTGTACTGTCGTCGATCCGGATGGAGCTTCACAAAAACATCCTGGAATCCCCACGCGACTGTGTGCTCATACGCTTTTCTCGCGTCCTCGTGGTAGCAGACGTGTTTAAGATGTTTCTCGGGACTGTGCACATCGATCGGTCTGGGCGCGACGTTCATATCGCCCAGCCAGATTGCCCGCTCTGTCGGCGACAGATGCGTTTCGAAATACTGTCGCAGCCGTTTGTACCACTCTAGTTTGTAGACATACTTCGGTGAGTCAATCTCAAATCCCTGCGGGACGTATGTATTGATAATCGGAATTCCTTGAATCACTACCCGGATGATCCGCGCCTCGTCCGGCTCTCCGCCGTCATCCAATCCGTACGCGATCGATTCCGGTTTGCATCGACTGAGGACCGCCACACCGTTGTACGATTTCATCCCTCGAAACGTGATCTCGTATCCAGAAGGAGCCAAGGCCAGCAACGGAAACTCGTTGTCCTGAACTTTTGTCTCCTGTAGGCAGAGCACATCGGGCTTCTGCTTCTCCATCCAATCGAGCACAATGGATAATCGTTTCCGGAGCGAATTCACGTTGAAGGTGGCGACTTTCATAGCGGCGAAACTCGAAGAGGGCGACGGCATCCTAGCAAAAGCGCTGTCAGGCAACAAGCGAGATGGTCGGCGACTGGCTCATGAGGAGATGGGATCCGCGTCCCTCAGGCTTTCCTCACGGGACCTCGAGAATGTGCGTGACGGAGAACGGCCCGCTGAAACAGGTCGTGCTCCAGCGGGCCGTATTTTACTCACGCGAGAGACGTGATGCGCAATGCAGAGGAAGTTATTTGCCCGTTATGGCACCCATGGCGTCTTGGCCGGTAGCCTTCATGTCCTGACCTGTCGCCTTCATTTCCTGTCCCATGGACTGGCCAGCAGCCTTCATCTCTTGACCCTGAGCCTTCATGGCATCGCCCTGCGCTTTGGCCTTGCCCTTCATTTCCTGTTCCTTGGCCTTCATGGCATCGCCTTGTGCCTTGGCTTTGCCCTTCATTTCTTGTTCCTTAGCCTTGACCTTATCCTGGTGTTCCTTCGCCTTGGCCTTCATGGCATCCTGCTCAGCTTTCACATCGGCCTTCATCGCATCTTTCTCGGTCTTCATGTCGGTCTTCATCTTGTCTAGTTCGGCCTTCATGGCATCATCGGCCATAACGAGTGATCCGGCCCCGACCAGGCAAACCATGGTGAACGCGACAACGATCACTTTTTGCATGAGACACCTCCTGTCATAGACTTAGGGATAAACAATGGATTGCATCGTCTTGACGAGACGGGCACCAGCCTGGCACGGCCTCGAAGTCCTGTCAAGCACCGGCTGGCCGAGATCGAAAAATTACCGTGTCGCGGCTAGATACCGGCGCAAAATCGCCTGCTCAACTCGTGATCGGCCTCGATCAGGCGCAGGGAAACGCAATACAAGATGGATCCGGCCCGGTTCCGGGAATTGGAGGCTGATTCGCGGCTCCGGTGACGGGGCCTCGAGCAGATTGGTTCGTTCCGAGAGTTTCAACTCGCGGGCGACATCGGCCATGAATGGTGCGCACTCGGCCTTGGCCGCATCCAGAAGCCGCTGCTCTGCATGCTGCCAGTCTTCTTCTGCCTTCAGAGGGATCACGATCGTGTAGAGGCCATAATTTTGACTCGGATTTTCTTTGACCAGTGGGTTCGACAACAGCAGACTGTTGGGAAAGATCGTGACACGGCCGGTATAGAAATGCGCGGACTGGCCCGGTCCGATCTCAAGCAATTTTGTGGCAAACACATCATGATCCAGCACCACGCCACGATGACCGGCAATTTGTATCCGATCACCCACTGAATAGATTTTCCCACCGACTCGCAGTGCAGCTCCGCTCCAACAGAGGATCAATTCTTTCGTGGCCAAAACCAGTGCGGCTGCCAAGGCCACCAGCGAGACGGTAAAGGCTTCCAGTTCGTGCGCCCATACGACGACCAATCCAACCAAGAAGACGAAGACTGTGGAATTCCGCACGGTGACAACCCACCGGCGCTTGGCTTCCATCGAAAGTGCGGCATTTTTCAGAATCCAGCGAACAAGCAGTGTGCGAGCAATCAGGAGCAATGCCAACCAGAGAACGGACTTGAGGCCATCCAACACTACCGAGCTGTCGATCTGCGGAAACCAGGATGGCATAGCTTACTCCTCTGAACGCGCTACTGAGCGTTGAGTGTGTCGCGGGTCCCCGGTACGCATTCTTCGCGCTTCCAATTCTTTAGGATCTTGTCTTCATTGAAGGTCAGCGTGTATCGGTAACAATAGAGTCGTTGCTTCGGCCCCTCGCTCTGCTTTCCGATTAACGAAGCCGCATCTCGAGCGGCATCGGCCAGTCCCGAAAAATTCACTGGGTCTAACTCTTTGTCGCTGACCGGAACGCGATAGGTCCAGATCGTGTCTCCCCCCAAGGCCGGTGTCTTGGCCGTGTGCGGAGGACCTAGTTGTTCAGCCACCTGATCCTGCGTGAGCCGGTTGACGCCTTTTTTAAAATACGTGTCCCGCCAAGGTCCGCCGCACGCAGACATCGCCCCTGCCAGGAGTATTATCAGACCTCCTGTCATGCCTCGAAACATTGGCCTGTCCGATCTCATGGTTTTGGCGGGTGTTGCAATTCCTGCATGCGCCTTATCGAGCAATAGAGCGCATAGCCCTGCGCCAATATCCCGGTCACAAGCAGCCCTAATGCCGTTTGCAACCAGTGGGCCGTTGGCTGATCGAAGCTATAGATTCCGATCATAAAACCAAGCGCGATCGCGACGATTCCGACGAATCGGGCAATCATCGCGTTCATGCGCCAATTGACTGGTGATGGTTGGGGGGCCGAAGACATTGATGTACGCTACACCGGCAGGCCGGTTTGGTTCAACTCCGCTGAGCACGGAGCGCGCGCGCCCGCGCTTCCAGCTGCGCCGCCTCGTCTGGCCGTTTTAACTTCCTCAGCACGTTGGCAAGGTCGTCGAGGGTTTTCCCCACGTCGGGATGCGAGGCGCCAAGGGACTTTTCGCGAATCGCGAGCGCGCGGCGATAGAGTGGCTCTGCCTTATCCGGCTGACCCTGGGCGACTCGCAGCTGGGCTAGATTACTCAAGCTGAGTGCAACCTCGGGATGATCGGGACCTAACAGTTTCTCTTTGATGGCGAGGGCGCGCAGCAGTAGCGGCTCGGCCTGCGCATACTGGCCATACATGCGATGGAGCACGCCGAGATTATTGAGCGTGGCGGCGACGTCGGCGTGGTTCTCTCCGTATACGGACTCGTATATCTTCAGCGCTTGGAGGTACACCGGTTCCGCCTCAACATATTTGCCTTGACCAGCATAGACCTGTGCCATCTGCGAGAGACTGACCGCGACACGCCTGTCCTGAAGGCCGAATTCCTCCGCCTTATGGACGGCTGCGAGATAGATTCGTTCCGCATCAGCATAGTTTCCCTGTTTGACTGCCTCCTGTCCCGCAGCCATGGCGGATTCCCAGGTCTGTTGCTGACAGGTTGGCAGCGACAATAGAAGAAGACCGGCCGCGATGACACGATAGCGTTTCATGGGACATCCGGATTGCTAGCTATGGAGGATTCGAGGTCTCCTTCCCTCTTTAACAGACCGTTACGTCAACCAGGTCCAGTGCGAGAAGGTCGCGGCCTGCCCGACACACTGTCCTTGGTGATCAACGACGTTCCAGACCAGCGCGTCTTCGACGAGGAATCGTCTACCGGTCGCTGTGATTCGAACGCCGCGATAGGTGTCGAGGTACCCGCGCCTCCTGGCTTGTTCCAACATCCACTCCCGTTCCGCCCGATTCACCGGTTCGGCAGTCAGCCTCGAAGGAGTTTGCACGAGTCGGTCCCATGTCATCTCCCAAAGATCCAACGCCATCTGATTTCCGTAGTTGAGGATCGGGTCGTCTTCTCTTCCGTGCGACACCACCACAAAGGGTGCTTCAAAGAGCGCCTGTGCCTGGAAATCAGGCGCACCCACCCGTTCGAGCAATTCTCTTCCCGTCCAGTAGCGGTAGCTGTTTAAAAGCCATGCTGTCCATTCAACGACGGCAGGATGGGTCCACACAGGCAGCATCATGAACAATCCGACTCCACAATCGAGGTGTCAATTGCTCGACACACCAGTTGCTGCCTATCACGCCGGTAGAAGCAATGCAAGAACGACCAGCCCTTGCGCAGCCCCTACCGGACATAGGTATAATGCTTTCCCTTTTCCGTCGTGTTCCTCATCGCGAGAGAGTCAAGCGCCAAGGAGTCCGCATGGCCGGGAAGACATTGTTCGACAAGATTTGGGAATCCCACGTGGTCCGTGAGGAACCGGACGGAACCACCCTGCTGTATATCGACCGACAGCTCGTGCATGAAGTCACATCTCCCCAGGCCTTCGAAGGGCTCAAGCTCGCAGGACGCCGGGCTCATCGACCACACACGATCTTAGCCGTACCGGATCACAATGTACCGACGACCGATCGGAAACTTGGCATTGCTGACCCGGTCAGTGCGAAGCAGATCCAGACGCTGGAGGAGAATTGCCGGGACTTCGGAATCACGCTGTTCGGTATGAACGACATCCGCCAGGGTATCGTCCATGTGATCGGTCCAGAGCAGGGCTTCACTCTTCCGGGAACGACGATTGTCTGCGGCGATTCCCACACCTCGACTCACGGTGCATTCGGTGCCCTCGCTTTTGGCATCGGCACGAGTGAAGTTGAACACGTGCTCGCTACCCAGTGTTTGGTCCAAAAGCGTCCGAAGACGATGGAAATCCGCGTCGACGGCGTCCTGTCGCCTTGCTGCTCGGCCAAGGACATCATCCTGGCTATCATCGGTAAGATCGGCACGGCGGGAGGAACCGGATATGTCATCGAGTATACGGGTTCGGCCATACGCACGCTCAGCATGGAAGGGCGCATGACGCTCTGCAACATGTCTATTGAGGGTGGTGCGCGCGCCGGCCTCGTTGCCCCCGACGAAAAGACGATTGCGCACATCAAGGGTCGGCCGTTGGCTCCCGCTGGAGCGATGTTCGACCAAGCCGTTCGCGCGTGGCATCAGCTCAAGACCGACGCAACGGCGGCGTACGATGCGACGGTGACGTTGAGAGCCGAAGAAATTGCCCCGCAAGTGAGTTGGGGAACGAGCCCCGGAATGGTGATGGGCGTAGATCAGCACGTCCCAGACCCCCGCACCATGTCGGACGACAACATGAGACAGGCGACGGAACGGGCGTTGGAGTACATGGGCCTCAGGCCGAACATGCCCATCACCGACATTCGAATAGACAAAGTGTTCATCGGTTCCTGTACCAATTCACGTATCGAGGACCTCCGTCTCGCTGCGAGTTTGGCAAAAGGCAAACACGTGGCCAAGGGGGTACACGCATTGGTGGTGCCAGGATCCGGCCTGGTCAAGCAGCAGGCTGAACAGGAAGGTCTCGATCAAGTCTTCAAAGAAGCTGGCTTTGAGTGGCGAGAAGCCGGCTGCAGCATGTGTCTGGCCATGAACGCCGACGTGTTGCAGCCCGGTGAACGGTGCGCCTCCACCAGCAATCGAAACTTTGAAGGGCGACAGGGAGCCGGTGGACGGACCCATCTCGTCTCTCCCGCCATGGCCGTGGCCGCCGCTGTCGAGGGCCATTTCGTGGATATCCGGAACTGGAGCTAGCGGACCGATGCGAGCGTTTACCACACTGACCGGCCTGGTTGCAGCGTTGGATCGCGTCAACGTCGATACGGATCAGATTATCCCGAAACAATTTTTGAAGACGATCAAACGCACAGGATTGCGGGAAGGGCTGTTCTTTGACTGGCGGAGGAAGAAGGATGGATCGCCCGATCCGGAATTTTTTCTCAACCAACCGCGGTATCAAGGCGCGACGATCCTCCTCACCCGAGAGAACTTCGGCTGTGGCTCCTCGCGCGAACATGCTCCCTGGGCGCTGCTCGACCAGGGATTCCGCTGCGTGATCGCCCCGAGCTTTGCTGACATCTTCTACAACAACTGTTTTCAGAACGGCATCCTGCCAGTGGTCTTGAAGACCGATGAGGTGCAGGCTTTGATCCAAGCCGTCCTCAAGACGCCGGGGTTCCAGTTGACGGTGGACCTCGAAAACCAGACGGTGACGACTCCGTCCCACACCAGCCACCGTTTCGACATCGATCCGTTCAGAAAACGCTGCTTGTATCAGGGACTCGATTCGATCGGGCTGACACTGCAGCACGAGGCCGCCATCACCGCGTACGAGACGCGGCGCAAGACCGAGGTGCCATGGTTGTTCGCCGATCCTCGTCCCTAAACTGAGGAGACTTTGATGAACTGGTCGATTATTCTGTTCCCTGTCATGTGGCTCTGGCGTCCAAAATTGCTTCTGACTCTCATCTTCTTCATCGGCGCCGCCTACCTCCTCATCGCATTTAATTACAGCTATTCAGACGGGAGCCGGGCCGGTTATGTTCAGAAGTTTTCCAAAAAGGGCTGGTTCTGCAAGACATACGAGGGGGAGCTGGCGATGACCACGGTACCGGGAGTTGCGCCTGTGCTCTGGGACTTTACCGTGTGGGACGACAACGTTGCATCACAATTTAGTCACATGATGAGCAAGCGATTGGTGCTCCATTATAAGGAGTATCGCTATCTGCCCACGACCTGCTTCGGAGAAACCCAATACTTCGTCGATAGTGTCGAAGTGCAGGAATAGCGCGCTGCTCGGTAGCCGGTCTCACAACCATTGCTTCATTCGAAAGACCACCAGCATCACCACGCCTACGGCCGTCATTACCGCCAAGACGATCGGATACCCCCATTCGGTTTTCAACTCCGGCATGTACTCGAAGTTCATGCCGTAAATGCTCGCAATAAAACTGAGAGGCATGAAGATAGTGGTGATGACCGTCAGCACACGCATGACCGCATTCAGGCGGTAACTGACGCTCGACAGGTAAATATCGAGGCTCGCTGATACCATTTCGCGCAGCGTCTCGATGGTATCGACGATCTGCACGACGTGATCATAGACGTCCCTGAGGAAGAGCTTCGTGGCCTGTTGCAAGGACGGGCATTCCGAACGGGATAAGCTGTTCATCGCATCCCGGAGCGGCCAGACGGCACGACGGAGAAACAGCAACTGCCGCTTGAGCGCATGAATATTCTTGAGCGTTTCCGGTTTGGGATCGGCCACCACGGTTTGTTGCAAGGCTTCGATTTTTTCCCCCAAAACTTCCAGCACGGCAAAGTATTGATCGACGATCGCATCAATAAGCGCATAGAGGAGATAGTCAGCACCAGATTGGCGAAGCCTGCCCTTCCCTCCCCGCAGTCGCTCGCGTACCGGCTGGAAGACATCGGTTCCGTTTTCCTGGAATGAGAGAACAAAGTTCCGTCCGAGGACAAAACTGACCTGTTCGACCACCACATCCTGCCGGTCTGAGAGCGAGAGCATCTTCATGACGAGGAAAAAATAGGTCTCGTAATCGTCCAGCTTTGGACGCTGATCGGTATTCGCTACGTCCTCGAGCAGTAACGGGTGAAGCGAGAATTGTTTACCGAAGGCTTCCAACACCTCCATTTTGTGCACGCCGCCAACATTCACCCAGGTCACGGACTCGTCAGCGGGAGGAGCGAGTTCATCGGGTGTGGTGACCTGCTGTTCGTCACACCTGTTACTCGTGTAGCTGAACGCGGTGATGGTGACCTGTTCCGCCTTCCTTTCACCGATGTGGACGGGCGTGCCGGGCGGAAGACCAGTTTTTCGCGATCGCTTCTGGACCAACCTCATGCCACCTCCTCCGATTGGCTCCTGCTTTAACGCAGGTTCACCGAGGCCGTCAAGAGAGAGTGGCGTCGAAACCAGCGGACCTGTTACTCTCTGATCTCCTGTTTGAGAAAGAGGATCCGCGATGCAATCGGAATTGGATGTGCTCATCGACGCAGTTCAGAAGGCCGGAGCTCGGGCGCAGCAATTGGCGCGTGAGGGGTTTTCAGTCCACACGAAGTCCGACCGGTCGCCTGTCACGACGGCAGATTTGGAGGCCAACCGTATCTTACAGGAGCAACTTTCAGCGCACTTTCCAGGCGACGGGTGGTTGTCTGAAGAATCTCCCGACGAAATCGGTCGCCTCGAGAAGACTCGCGTCTGGGTCGTGGATCCGATTGACGGGACCAAGGCCTATATCAATAGCCTGCCGGAATACTGCATCTCCGCGGCCTTGATCGAACAGGGAAAGCCGGTGGTCGCCGCGATATTCAACCCAACGACGGATGAGATGTTCTCAGCCAGACGCGGGTCTGGCCTCTATCTCAACGGAAAACCAGTGCAGACCCTGGCATCACCAGCCTCTTCGCCCCTCGTCATGGTCACTCCCTGGGAACTACGTCGGGGGCGCTGGGCCGCGATTACAGAAACCGTTCGTTGCCGTCCGATGTACTCCATCGCCCATGCGCTCGCCCTCGTGGCCGTGGGTCGCGTTCAAGCCACGATCACCCTCGAGCCGGAAAACGAATGGGATCTCGCCGCCGGCCTGTTACTGATCGAAGAGAGTGGTGGGAGCATGACCGACGGAGCAGGACAGCCATTTCATTTCAACCAACCGACACCGAGATTCCACGGTGTGATTGCCCTGGCGGGGTCAGCGGATCAGAAGTTACAGAATTTATTGCGGTCGCAGGCGGGTGGGGCTGGTATGCCATTTCAGAAGAGGTGACCTTTGACGACGGTTGGATTACTGGGAACCGGACTTATGGGTCGGGCGATCGCGGAACGGCTCCATGCCGTGCATCATTCTGTGATTGTCTACAACCGGACCGCCGCCCGGGCACTCTCCCTCCAGAACCTTGGCGTGACCGTCGTCACGTTGCCTGAACAAGCGGTCGTGCAAACCGACGTGGTCCTTCTGGTACTGGCCGACGCTGCAGCGATCCAAGCGGTCTTGCTCACACCCGCGGTTACCAAGGTCCTCGGAGGCAAGACCATTGTTCAAATGGGCACCATTGCTCCGGACGAGAGCAAAGCAATTCAACGCGAGGTCGAACGCTTCGGCGGCACATACTGCGAAGCCCCGATCCTGGGGAGTCTCGTTGAGGCAAAATCCGGCACACTCCAGGTTATGGTGGGCGGCACGGACGAACTGTTCTCTAGGTGGTTTCCGTTATTCCGCTCACTCAGCCGTGAACCCCGTCTGATTGGCCCAGTCGGAACGGCCGCCGCACTCAAACTGGCCTTGAACCAACTGATTGCCGCGGAGATTTCGGCATTCGCTTTGAGCCTTGCCTTGATCCAAAGAGCCGGGGTTCCCGTCGACACCTTCATGACCATTCTGCGAGAAAGCGCCCTCTTCGCCCCGTCTTTTGAGAAGAAATTACCCCGCCTCCTCAAGCGGGACTATCACAACCCCAATTTTTCGACCCGCCATCTTCTGAAGGACGTCGAGCTGTTCCTTGCCGAGGCGATCAAACAGCGGCTTACGGTCACCAGTCTCGAAGGCATTGTACCGATCCTGCAAAAGACGATCGACCATGGGCTCGGGGAGGTCGATTATTCTGCGATTTACGACGTCATCCATCCACCTCGATAGCTCACGGTTGGTTCGCGCCCGCATTTCCACCCAGAAGCGCGGATTCGTTGTGCAGAATCCTGTCTCGTTTTTGAAATTCGTTGTACGCGATGGGAAAATCTCTATACTCATTTCATGAACAACCCGCCGCCCCAATAACCGCATATTTCTCAAAGAATTCATGAAATGACACCGATGCCGAAGACGGTTCAGAAAACCATTGATCCCCACGCTTTCGATCTTTTGATTGACGAGGGGTTCATTCGCCAGGCGGATCTGGTGAAGGCAATTCAGGATTCCATGCAGGCACGCACCGAACTGGAAGGCGTGCTTCTCGAGAAATATCGCGTCCCTAAGGCAGCGCTTGGCAAAGCGTTGAGCAGGTTCTTCGACTGCCCCTATATTCCGTTTGACGAACGGACCGTTGCTGATCCCAAACTCGTGAAAGATCTCAGCCACGATTACCTGTGGAAACATCGCTGGCTTCCTCTCAAATGCGATGGAGAGGTTCTAGATGTTCTGATCGACAACCCCCACGATCTCGAGAGAGGTCATGACATTCGCCGCGCCTTTCCTGGTTTGACCGTACGGTACGCCGTGAGCTTGCGGCGTGACATCGAGCGGTTTCTCCAGTCAATTATCGGAGAATCCGACACGGGCTCCATTGCCGACACCCTTGGCGAACTGGTTCAAGAAGCCAGAATCGAAGAGTCACCCGATCCCGTTTCTGACGGCATTGATGAAAATGATTCCGCAATCGTACGGCTCGCCAATCAGATTATTGCCGAAGCCTATCGGCACGACGCCTCCGATATTCATATCGAGCCCTATACGGATCGGAAAGAAACCGCCATCCGCTTCCGTGTGGACGGAACCTGCTCCACCTATATGCGGATCCCAGCGGCGTATCGTCGAGCGCTGGTGTCCCGTATCAAGATTATGTCCAGTCTGGACATCGCCGAACGTCGCAAACCTCAAGACGGGAAGATCCGATTCCGATTGAACAGGGAGAAGGAGATCGAACTTCGCGTCGCCACACTGCCTACTGCTGGCAACAATGAAGACGTTGTGTTGCGGCTCCTCTCGGCAAAGGAACCGATCCCTCTAGAGGCCATGGAGCTTTCCCCTGCCATGCTCAGCAAGCTGCAGGATATCGTGGAGAAGCCGCATGGAATCATCCTGTGCGTTGGTCCAACCGGTTCCGGGAAAACGACGACTCTTCACGCTCTGCTTCGCCATCTGAATACCGACGAGCGGAAAATCTGGACGGCGGAGGATCCTATCGAGATTACGCAGGAAGGGCTCCGTCAGGTGCAGGTCAATCCAAAGATTGGATTCACGTTCGCTGCCGCCATGCGATCATTCCTGCGGGCCGACCCAGACGTCATCATGATCGGCGAGATGCGAGACAAGGAAACCGCCGATGTGGCCATCGAGGCTTCGCTTACCGGGCACCTTGTTCTGAGCACTTTGCACACGAACAGTGCGGTCGAGACAGTGATTCGACTTCTCGATATGGGATGCGATCCTTTTAATTTTGCCGATGCCATACAAGGTGTGATTGCCAAACGCCTTTGCAAGCGGCTCTGCACCAATTGCAAACAGGCCTACCATCCCTCGGCCCAAGAGTACGACAAACTTGTCCGCGCATACGGCACAAGCTCCTGGGAAGCGTTAGGAATTAGCTATGACGAAGGATTTCAGCTCTCTCGTGGGCAGGGGTGCGAGACCTGCAATCACACGGGTCTTAAAGGACGGGTCGGGCTGCACGAACTCCTATGCGGATCGGATGAGCTGCGGAGCCTGATTCAGAACCGGGCTAAGACAGCGGAGATGTTGAGCCTAGCAGTCAAAGAAGGGATGGCAACACTCGTACAGGATGGGATTGCAAAAGTGCTCGCCGGCGTGACGACCTATGACCAGGTCAGAGCCGTTGCTATAAAATGATGGATCGCTCCCGATAACGGCTGCCTAGGCTCGGACCCCTGTTTCTAACGTCTTGACAAATTTCTTCAGCCGATCACCCTCGTCGGGACGAACCTTGATAAACTCCACGCCAAATCTCGCCGGAGTCGACCATCGGACCGCCGCGAGATCAACATGGACGGGCTCTTCCCGCTCCCGGAGTTGCATCGTCAATTGCATGTACGACGCCGTACCCGCAATGGTGGTCGAGGTGATGGCGCAGCCGTCGGCGGACAGATTTAGGATAATCCCTTCGCCCTCCTGCGAGAGCTGATCTCCATTGAATGACACGGGAAGTTGAACTGCGTATCTGGTGTGTTTGCGTGATTCCACGAATCTCCCTGCGCGAGCCGACTGGTCGTCTTAATTCCTCCGTGTCATGGGGCCGACGGCGTGTCACTCACTTTCGCCGAGAGTGCTTTTTTGGTGAGACGAAACGTCCCGCCCTTCTGGGACGGAGCGTGATCGTTCCCGATGCGTGTGTACCACCATGTGCCGTCTCCCTCTGAAAAATCAGGCGAGAACTCGACGCTGAAACCGCCTTCACGGTCATTCTCTTTTTGAAACCACATCCCTTTCCACGTCCGGCCGATGAGCGCCTGCGTCTCGATGCGACCCTCCTTCCATGCGTAGGGCCCATTGCCTTGCTCATCGAGCGAGAGCAGGAATACCGCTCCATCTTCATATTCCCATTCGCCAGCCAGGTTGCGACGGTCACCCGGAAGGGCTTGGTCCAGCGATGGGACCAGTTCGGTCGAAGACGATCGCTGAATCCCCGGCTGAATGCAGCCGCCGACACCCAACAGTGCGAATAACAGCACGAGTAACCCAGTGCGGTGTATGCACAGGGATTGCTGCGAACCATTCATGGTTGTTGTACTTACCACGTGGGGACCAGTTACACAAGCAGATGAATCGAACTGATTGCCCGAGGTGCACACATAGGGCTGAGCCGGTTTGGGAATCTCTTAGCCGATCCGCGCCAGCCGCCTGCAGGCTTCATCGAGGTCGGAATCCGTCTTTGCATAACTGAAGCGGATGAAGTGATGCCCTCCCCCTCCCGAGAAAAATGCTTCCCCTGGTACACCTGCGACACCGGTTTTATTCAATAGATACATGGCCCGCTCTTTGCCGGTTTTTCCCGGCAGGCTCGAGGCATCGGCCAATACATAATAGGCCCCTTGGGGGATCGACGCTGTGAGGCCGGCCTTTCCCAGTGCGTGGCAGATGCGATCCCGTTTTATTTGATAGTCCTTTGCAAGGTCTCGATAAAACGAGTCAGGAAGCTGCTCGATTCCCGATGCTACGCCAGCTTGGAGAGGTGCAGGGGCACAGACATACAGCAAATCGTTCATGGCCCCGATCAAGGAAGCCCATCTTTGATCCGCGACACTATATCCGATTCGCCAGCCGGTGATGCTGAAGGTTTTGGAATAGCCGCCGATCGTAATTGTTCGCTCGCTCATACCGGGCAGTATTGCGAGACTGATATGCCGGCAACCGTCGTACAGGAAATATTCGTAAATCTCGTCCGTAAACGCGAACAGATCGTGCCGTTGTGTCACATCTGCTATGCCTTCGAGTTCAGTTCGAGAAAACACTTTTCCAGAAGGGTTGCCCGGCGAGTTCACAATAATGGCCCTTGTCCGAGGGGTAATCGCGCGTTCGAGATCGGCTTTCGAGAACGTCCAGTGTGGTGCCGTCATCTTCACGATGACTGGAACCGCTTCAACAGCTAATAGTGCACTGATGTGATATTGGTAATAGGGCTCGAACAAGATCACTTCGTCACCGGGGTTCAGCAGGGCGAGGCAGGTGCAGTGAAATGAACCGGTCGCGCCGGAACTAATCGTGATCTCCGTTTCTGGGTCCGCCTTGATGCCGTTGTATCGAGCCAGCTTTCTTGCGAGTGCTTGCCGCAGTTCCGGCAGGCCATCGAACCTCGTATACACATTCCCCCCGCTCTCCATGGCCTGCTCAGCCCCCTTCAGCACCACGGTCGGCACTGGGGTATCGCACACGCCTTGCGCCATATTGATCCCTGTGACTTTGGCACAAGCCTGGGTCATCGCCCTGATTTCCGAGTGAGCCAGTGTGGACATCCGCTGGTTGACCTGCCGCTTCATAATTTCCTGACTCTCCTTCGCCTCGCTCTCTCTTGTCGCAGAGGGATTCTGAAAAGGTCAAGTCCTCTACCGTGAATGACGAAGACAAGACGAGCCTGATGCTGGGTAGAACTACGTGTTTCCTTTTACATAGATTAACGTGCTGTGTATACTGCGCTTGGGGACCCAGGGCATGTTCCCTACTTCAGGACTAGTCTGTTCAGGGAAGGCATCATGCTGGTCCCAGCTATAGTTTTATAGTGAGAAGCGGAACATTCTCCCTAGTTCTCGGGTCGTTCCTCGGAAAGGACACGGTTTGTGACGGCGAATAATCCTAAACCTGATCGAGATCCGAAGCCTGATGAAGACGCCACAATCCTGGAGCGACGGGGCCGTCGCTTGCGCATCGATTGTCGGCTCTTCTTCTTTGGAGAGGACGAATTTGAGGGCGAGGCACAGGTTCTTGATATTTCGACCAACGGGTGCCAGGCCAGTTCCCAGGTGGCCGTCCAGGTTGGGATGCAGCTTCGGCTTTCCGTCTTTCTCGGGGATCAGAAATGGCCATTGCGCATCGATCAGGCCACCGTGCGGTGGGTCCGGGGCCAGAATTTCGGGCTGGAATTCATCGGGATCCGGTTGGCCCAGCGAGAGCGGTTACGGACAATGATCATGGCAAAGCGGTACTGACACGCACCTCGCACCTTACCCCACTTTCAGTCTCTGACATAACCTGGATCGCCAAAAAAGCCCGGCACCATATCGCGCCTGCCGATATTATCCGACGTTTCAGCGATCATAGACTCGGGCAGAAGGACGCTGGAACGAGGGTCGACTCGAGCGGGGAGAATGCGCCGGTGCCTTGAAGGCATGATAATAGTGAAGGACTTTTCGGACGTACCGCCGTGTTTCGCGAATGCGCGGGACCTTTTGTCCTTTCACTCGCTGGATACCGGCGTTATAGGCCGCCAGACTGAGGCGCAGGTCTCCGCGATAGAGATTCAAGAGGCGGCGCAGTTGTTTTGCACCTCCTCGGATGTTCTGGATCGGGTCATAGACGTCTGCGATCCGAAGGGTCGCCGCCGTATCAGGCGTGAGTTGCATGAGTCCGACGGCACCTTTGTGCGACACCACATGCTGGCGAAAATCAGACTCAGTTTTGATGACCGCCCGTAGCAGGGCAGGATCGAGACGGTAGTGCTTCGCGTAAAACGTGATGGCCCGGCGAAGTTCTTTCTTGGAATACTGCGGTCGATTTTCATAATCAGATTTCGTCGAACTTGGAAACAGCACGAGCGTCGTCGTGACGATCGCGACAATGCAGAGTTCGCGCGCGAGCTTTCTGAGAACGTGCGAGATTTCCATAATAAATCGCTAGAGTCTGACCCAGGACCATGACCTCATTCCTGCTGAAGAGGCTCAACTTCTGTGCCAGAACCCTTCCATCGTAAGTGTCGAAAGATGCGACGAATCTTGGCTGCTGTGACAGAAATGCCGCGCGGGACTTCTGTTCAAAGCCTGACGGGCATGACTCCTTTTTGACGCAGTGGAAATGAGAGCCTTGCGGCATCGGGATCACGCAAGCCGACAAGCCGCTTTTTCAATTTGTCACTTCGGCTTTCCCCACAACTCATCGAGCCGTTGGGCGCGGCCACAGTTGTATTTGTAGAACTTGTAGCGGATGGGGTTTTTCTTGTAGAAATCCTGGTGATACTCCTCGGCGGCATAGAATTGCGATGCCATCACGATTTGAGTCAGAATCGGCTGACTGAACCGTTTTGATTGTTCGATGGCCTGCTTGGATTCCTCGGCGAACCGCTTTTCTTGGTCATTCTGATAAAAGATCACCGCGCGATACTGCGTGCCATGATCGCAGAACTGTGCGTTTGTGGTGATTGGATCCACGTTTCGCCAGAACGCTTCTAGGAGTTGGTTGTACGTCACTTTCGACGGGTCGTAGAGCACCTCGACCGATTCCGCGTGCCCGGTCCGACCCGCAGACACTTCTTCATAACTGGGACTCTGGAGGGTCCCTCCCATATAGCCGGAGACGACTGCAATCACCCCGTCCACCTTTTCGAAGGCCTCCTCCATACACCAAAAGCAGCCGCCGGCGAAGTAGGCCCTAGCCGTCTCTCCCGATTCGACGACGGAATGGGATAGGACGTTCAAGAGTGCGACGATCACAATAATCATTGCTCCCGACCACATGGCACTAAACCGCCGGACATATTTCATGGAGCGTCCCTCCCTTTGCCTTCTGTCGTTCCATCACGCTAGGACGTACATCATCCTACCATGGTCGATCCGAAATGGATGTTCATGTATGATGCCGTCATGTTGCTTCAATGGGCCAAGATCGCAGGATTAACCTCCTTCCTTGCCGTGTCCGGATGCGCCTCGTGGTTTCAGAAAGGTGAGCCGCCTGACGTGCTGGTCACCAATGTGACCCCGTTGGAGTCCTCGGCATTGGAGCAGCGGCTGCAGGTTGATCTAAGCATCCGTAATCCCAACGACTTCGACCTTCACGTGACTGGAATCGATTTCAAGCTCGACATGAACGGGAAGCGCCTCGCCCGCGGACTGAGTAATAAAGAATTGACGGTGCCTCGCCTCGGTGACGCCGTCCTCTCGGTGGAGACCAGCGCTTCTACTTTCGACATCGTCCGTCAGGTTTTCAGGGCGTCGCAGAAACAGGAACTCTCCTACAGCATCTCCGGGGAGCTCCACAGCCAGGACGGTCGTCTTCCCTTCGAGAGCAGCGGCACGCTCTTCGAAAAGGGCCAATTCTCAGGATCGCCTTCTCCTTGAACTTCAGCCTCGTCAATGTTCAATACGTTTCATGATGAGGTCGATGGCTTCCTCCGGCGTATTGACGGACGAGACCAGCTTTTGACCAAGCTTCTTGAAGAAGGTCGTTTCGACCGGTGTCGCTCCGACGAGAATAACTGGTTTGCTTGCCTTCACCGCCAGCGCCACTTCTGACACCGTCCCCGATCCACTGAGGCCACAGGCGACCACGACATCGCTCGACAGAACGTTAATATTGTTTCTCGCGCTGCCCATCTCCGTCATGATCGCGACATCGACGTGACGGGAGACTTTGTCGGTCGCAGAGGGCAACACTCCGACCGTGAGGCTTCCGCCCACCCGTTTGGCTCCCTCGCAGGCCGCATCCATGACGCCGACGTCACGCCCGCCGGTGAGCACCACCCATCCACGTCGGGCGATCAATTCGCCCAACAACCGGGCATGGTCCAGATCTTTTCTCTTGGCCTTCGCCGGTCCCATCACCCCCACAACAAATCGCATGGACCCTCCATCAGATTGTCGCGATTCCCGATCGATCAAAATCGCGAAGCGGTCAATGTCACATCGGCATAGGTCCACGCTTTGGCGAACCGCGCCTCTTCGACCCTGGCTGCCTCATCTTGCTGCTCAGCCCGGAGGCTTTGCATCAGTCCGAACAGCGCCCACCCGCTGTCAGGATTTCGCGTAAGATCGGCCCGATACTGGGCCTCTGCTTCCGCCGGTCGGCCAGCCATCAGTAAAACTGGTCCGAGATACTGACGAACCGGTAGTGGCCAGTGAGGAGGCTCTGCGTACGGAAGGCTGTCTTCCAGCTTGATGGCTTCTTTCAGTGCGCGAATCGCATCCTCGAATCGTTGTCGCCGAGCGGCAATCTCGCCAGCCAGCATCCGTTCCGCAATTTTCAGCAGCGATCGAGTGATTTTGTCCTCCTCGCTCCGGTCCCGCCTTATCTGTTTCGTCAGGCTGAGCAGCGCATAGTGCTCTCCCTCGGCTCCCGGCAGTCGCCCGGTCGCAGCCAGAGCCAGTCCTCGCCCGAGCCGCCACATGCCGTCCGTGAGCAGCAGCCCCTTTGGAGCCGGCGGTTCACGTAACAGCTCATCCCAGCGTCCGAATCGAATCAACGAGTAGAGCGGCGCGGGCAGATAAAACTCCTTCCACTTGTCGCTGCGAACTTCTTGCTCGGTGATCGTCTTCGCCAGCTCTCGCGCCACCTTCATGGCCTCTGCGCTGCGACCCTCCATCATGAGCGAGACCCAGAGAAAATGGAGGTTGTGCGAATAGTATCCATCGGCATAGTTTCCGTTCGGCGTGCGAGAAGCCAGATACGCCCGATCGACTTGGGCTGCGTGTTCGTTGCGCTCCGCAGCCTCATGATACCTGCCGAGCCGGATGTAGAGGTGAGCCGGCATGTGGACCAGATGCCCGGCACCAGGCATCAGGTCGGGTAACCGGTCTGCGCAGGCGAGCGCCCGTTCCGGGTGGGGCGACGCTTCGAGCGCGTGAATATAGTAGTGGCAGGCGCCGGGATGGTCCGGATGTTGTGCAAGCACTTGCTCGATAACGGACACGAGTTCGGTCGTCCCTGATTTCGGCTTCCCATCCGACGTCCAGAGATCCCATGGCCGAAGGTTCATCAATGCCTCTGCAAACAAGATTCCGGCATCCGGATCATCCGGATATCGTCGCCAGACGATCCGCATCGCTTCGGCATACGCCGAATCAAGAGAGGCACGCGTTGCTCTGCGAGGTGAGAGATACCGTTTGCTAAGCGCGCCAATATACGCCTGTTCGGCTGCCGAGGCGGTTTTGGCGTGGGCACGAGCTTTTTGCATCGCATCGACGGCCCGCCGCCCGTCCTCTTTTGACATTGCAGCATTGATGTTGGGACCGGAGGCGAGGGCAACGCCCCAATAGGCCATGGCGGCGTGCGGGTCCTGTCTCGCCGCCTCCTGAAAAGAAAGGATGGCTTCCTCGTGATTGAAGGCATATACCAACCTCAGCCCCTGGTCAAAGTATCGTTGCGCCAGTTCAGAAGTCGTGGTGATTTGGTGGTGCAGCGTCCCCAGATTGTCGAACAACGGAGGAGGGGTTCCCTGATTCCCTGCATGACCGATCGATGGGGAAACTCCGAACCAGGCAAGGAGTAAAGAGTCGAAGCAGACCGCCAATGAAACGAGAACTCTCCACTGATTGGTCACGGCGACCCTTCCGATCGACCTTCCGAACATCCTGCTAAAACTTCGTCACGCTGGAGAAGTGAAAATCGTCGAGCATCATGGCGGGCACCAGCAACTTGCCCGTCTCGGAAGTGACCGCCTCGGCCGGACCGGTACAGGCGTCCAGTCGGTTGAAGACGCGCAAGGGACTATCGTGAAAGCGGAAGTTCTTCACTGCCGAGACAATTTCGCCGTTCTCCACAAGAAAGGTGCCGTCTCGAGTCATGCCGGTCAACGTGAGATCCGTCGCGTTCACCGTGCGAATGTACCAAAAGTTCGTCACGAGAATCGCGCGCTGTGTCTTCTTAATGAGATCCCGGACATTGGTTGCTTCCGCCTCTTCCGCGGCAAGGCACGGTGCGTCCAATGTCGGAATCGTGTGAATGTCGTGGGTCTTGGCCGTGTAGCGATCGTAGGAGAGTTGCTTCAACTCTCCCCGCTCGACCCACATAGATTCGGTGGAGGGTAATCCATCGCTCGTAAAACTCACTCCCAGGAGATCGGCGTGCTTCGGGAGATTCTTCAGGCTTAACCGCTTGTCGACGATCGATCGCCCCAGCTTGCCTGCAACGGGACTCGTTCCTTTCTCATAGGATTTGGCATCAAGCATCCACAGCAGCCAAGTCCAGAGCCCCGCCACTGCAGCCGGTTCAAGAATCACTTTGTAGCGACCGGGAGAGAGTTCCCTCGGCTCCCCTCCTCGCTTGGCCTTACCGATCGCGGCGAGTGTCCGTTCCTGGACTTTCAAATGATCGATCGACCGGTGCGCCGCCGAAGCCCAGCCCGTCGCGTCGCCCGCCTGTACGGTGAGGCCAAATCGCGCCTCGGTCCGTTCCTCGTGAGCAAAGAGGCCCGTGCTGGCCGCAATCCCGATGGCCGCGGTCGACGATGACACAATTCCGGCCGCATGGAGATTTTCCATTCGACACTGACCAATGGCTTCGTTGACATACTCGAGGCGGCGAGCCGGTCCGGCTGCGACCGTCTCCGGACGAGTCGTGGGAACGTTCAGATACTCGGGCTGGTCCACCGGAGGAAGATATTCAGGATCGTCGGGTGACAGGCGAGCAATGTGCTCGGCGCGGGTGAGCGTGTCCTGGATTGCGCCGGCCGTAAAATCTGTCGTACTCGCCGTACCCTGCTGCCGTTCAAATGCGACGGTTACACTGAGCAAGCCCCGCCTAGTATCGACGTTCTGCACGATCTGGTTGTTGGCGAAGCGGGTTGTCCCCCCATGCTGGTCGTGCAGGCGCACGACGGTATGGTCGCCCATCGACCGTTTCAGCACCAAGTCGGCGAGAAACTGGAATTCGTCGCGACCGGTCATCTTCGGCCAGGTCCTGGCGGCGACACTCATCAGCTCCCACCTCCCTTGATTACGCCGATCGCCCGAAATCGTGCAGGAGAAGCCGCATGGGTCATCCAGCCCGATTGACCCGGCTGACCTTTGCCACACGTAATAAACCCGAAAAGACGGCGATGTCTCCGGTCCGCAACTCCGTCGCACTTGCTCCAAAACTCAGGCGTAATCCCGTGATAGACAACATCCCGGACCATGTGGGTCCGCTTCCCACGCTCAATGAGCCAGAACGCATCGCCGCCGAACTGAAAGTTGTAGCGTCGCTGGTCGATGCTGTACGACCCATGCCCTTCGATGTAAATCCCCCTTTTGACGTCGACGATCAGATCATCGAGGGATCCGATACCAGGCTCTAACCCGATGTTGGCGATACGGACCATCGGCACGCTGCTCCAACCATCGGCGCGGTTTGACCCGCGCGAACGAGACTCGCCGATCTTCAGTGCCACTTCGCGATTGGTGCAGTATCCGACGAAGATCCCTTCGCGAACAATATCCCACCGTTGACACGCCACTCCGTCGTCGTCGTAGCCGGTCGCCGCCAATGTGGTCGCCTCCGTGTTGTCCGCCACCAGATTTACGTGTGAAGACCCATACCGAAAGCTCCCTCGCTTCTCGGTCGTGAGAAAACTCGTGCCAGCATAGTTGGCTTCATATCCCAATGCACGATCCAGTTCGCTCGGATGACCGCATGATTCATGCATTGTAAGTGAAAGGTGCTCGGGATCGAGGACGAGATCATAGGAACCAGGGTCGATCGCCGGGGCGTTCACTTTTTCGACCGCTTGGGCGGCAACTCGGGGAGCTTCGGTTAAGAAGCGCGTGTCCTCGATGAGTTCGTAACCGGTTCTGAGATGGGGCGCGGTATAACTCCGCGTCGCGAACCGTCCGTGTCGGCTCGCTGTGGCCGTCATTTCTCCGTTAAGAGCCAGCAGGTCGAACTCCAGATGGGTGCCTTCAGTGGAAACGAAGAGTTTGCGGTCCCGACAGGCCCAGAGGCTGGCTGAGCTCCGAACCACGCCCGCCTGTTGTTGCAGCACCTCCATCGTCTCCAACAGAAGATCCGTCTTCTTGTCCGTAGACACCGCAAAGGGGTCGATCCGTCTAGCCGTCACCACCTGATCGCGGTGGACCGGCTCATCGGCGAGCTTCACCTTCTCGATGGCCAACGAGGCCGATCCTCTGGCGATCTCGACCGCAAGGTCGGTGACACGCGGCACTTCCTCCAGCGAGCAGACCGAACTGGCGGCAAACCCCCATCCACCGTGGTAAAGCACCCGGACGCCGAAGCCGCGATCGCTCGACTCGCGCACGGCAGCGATCCGACGGTCTTCGCCTGCGATGGTTTGAACCGTGCTGTCGAGAAGGCGAATGTCTCCGTATTCCGCACCGGAGGCCGTGATGCGCGCGAGGGCGAGTTCGGCAAGTTGTTCCCAACCGGTGGCAGGCATCTTGATCTCATCCTGCCAAAGTTCCGGCACCCGATCAACCCTTCATCGTCCTCAGTTGGCTTTCCGCCCGTGATTGCCTAGGATGGGGACCATGTTGCCTCCGGAACGAACCCCTCGTCAGCGGATCATTGAGCTGATCACCGACACTCGCCTCTCGTCCCACCAGCTCGCCCAACTGCTGGGGATTCCAGAGCGACAGGTGGAGGATCACCTGACTCATGTGGTGAAATCCCTGGCGCGTGATCGAGGCCGACGTTTCGTT
The DNA here is from genome assembly GCA_035623075.1 of Nitrospiraceae bacterium. NCBI lineage: Bacteria > Pseudomonadati > Nitrospirota > Nitrospiria > Nitrospirales > Nitrospiraceae > Nitrospiraceae bacterium. Next base: position 264,535 of record DASPUC010000024.1, read on the forward strand.
CTCGATCCATCGGTTTGCGGGGACTGTGGTTTCGTCTTTCGCAACCGGAACCGCCTTACACGTCCAAGCCGCTGCCCGATTTGCCGTAGTGAAAGGATCACAGCGCCTCAGTACGGCATCGAACCGGCATCTTTGTAGTCGCTACACTGTTCGGTTCGACACATCGACCCTCCCTGTTTGAATTTCCTCGAATCGTGTCGTAAGCTCCACGAATCGACGGGCGGTCTGCTCGATCTCGCATGGGATAAGCTTTAAGGTTTGTCGTGCCACGCTAGACATGTGTCCTGGGAGGGCGCAGGGTGACAGAAATGACTGGGATAAGGAGAAGAATGAGTCGACGCGGAGAGATCCTCGTCCTTCTGTTGAGTCTTGTCTTCACTTCCTGCAGCGGCGACAAACCCAAGGAACTGCTCGAAACAGCAGAGCTGGAAGAGAGGCAGCACAACATCGTCCATGCGAAGGAGCTCTACGAAGATCTCATCCGTCTCTACCCCACCAGCCCGCAGGCAGAAATCGCCCGAGCCCGTCTGACTTCGCTCAGTCAGGGCCAATAGGTGTTGAATGATTGCTTCATCTCGGTTGGAATCCAGGGACACGAATGCTTACAGCAGGCTGAGCCTGCTACTCAGGATGTTCAAAAAGGCTGTCAGCAAGGCCGCAGCGAGTGAAGATGCGACGCGTACCTTGTTTCACCCGCCAACCCCAAGCTTGCCGAGACAATCTCTTTCCCCAGCCCGTACGTGGAGCCGCTGAGCGATGCGAGAATGAAGCTGACGGTCTTTTTCAACATCCTGCCAGTGACTCACTGCCGTTTCGGAAACCAGGGAACGAACGCATTCGTCGTGCGCTGGTAGGCTCGATAGTCCTCCCCGCGCGCGGCCAGCGCCTGACGTTCAGCCAACGGAATACCAGTCAGTCGTACCAGCGCCATTCCCATGACAACAGGTCCGATCCACGTCAGTAACCATCCCGGCGTGCCGACTGCCATCAGCACATAGGCCCACCACTGCAGCCATTCGAAAAAGTAGTTGGGGTGACGGGAGTAGTACCAGAGGCCGTCGCGGCACACCCGGTTTTTGTTCCACGCCTTCTGGCGAAAGTGTGCGAGCTGCCAGTCTGCCGTGGCCTCCCCGACCACTGCTACAAGCCAGACCAGCACACCAGCGAGCTCCCACAGGCTGAACGTGGGCCGTGGGTTCTGCATGACGGTCAAGGGCGGGAGAGAGAACAGCACTACGGCCGGAGCCTGGAGCAGAAAGTAGGCGAACACCCCCAGGTGCTCCCGACTGCCCAGCCATCGACGCATGTATTGGTACCGCGGATCTTCCGTCTTGCCGATGACCCGATTGAGCAAAATGTAGGAACCAAGGCGCAGACCGTAGACTCCGATCATCGCCATGACGAGACCGCGGCGTCCGGGATCGCCGAAGGCGGCAGTGCCGTACCAGGTCGTGACAGCGACAAGCCCAATGCACCACCCCACATCGGCCAGTGAGGCATTCCGACCATGCAGCTGCACCATCCACAACAGGAGCATCACCCCTGTCATCATTACGAAAGCTGTGCCGATCAGGGTCAGGGGATCGTGTGAGGTCATGAACGATGGTTCTCCCTGTGGGTCAGGAGCGCTAGGGTGCGCCAGTCCGGCTCATCGTCACACAATGCTCGGAGCCGGCTAATGTGAGGGATCTCCCTCACCCGACTGAAGCTGGTGGCTGGTCGACACCCCATCGAAGTGTAATGATCGAGTCATTATAGGGAGATCTGGTTCGAGCGCAACACTCCGCGGCACGCGTCGTTCATTAGGTGGTATAGTGAAACTAGTAGTGCGCTTCAGTCCCTCGCTCTTGTCAAGGAGGTGCGCTATGGCGTCTCCGGCTCTCCCTAGTTCAACCAAGACTCTCCGCTATCAGCTGTTCATCGATGGGAAGTGGGTTGATGCTCGATCGGGCAAAACATTCACCACGCCAAATCCATCGACCGGTGCATCACTCGCCGAGGTCGCAGAAGGCGACGCGGCCGATATCGATAACGCCGTGCGCGCCGCTCGCAAAGCCTATGAAGGTGTCTGGCACAACGTGAGCGCGCGCGATCGTGGACGTATGCTGTACAAGCTGGCTCAGTTGATCGAGCGCGACGCGCGACGATTGGCCGAATTGGAGACGGCTGATAACGGCAAACCGATTCGCGAGGCAACTTACATCGATCTCCCCCAAGTCGTCGAGACATTCGAATATTTTGCCGGCTGGGCCACGAAAATCGAAGGGGCGACGATTCCGCTCCCCGGAATGATGTTCAATTACACGCTCCGGGAGCCGGTCGGCGTGTGCGGCCAGATCATTCCCTGGAATTTTCCGTTGCTGATGTGCGCCTGGAAGCTTGCGCCTGCCCTGGCCGCGGGCAATACGTGCGTGCTCAAACCCGCGGAGCAAACGCCCATCACGGCCATGGAGTTAGCCAAACTCATCCAAGAAGCCGGATTCCCAGACGGTGTAGTCAATATTGTACCCGGTTACGGTGAAACGGCAGGAGCGGCACTGGCCTCCCATTCAGGCGTGGACAAGATCGCGTTCACCGGTTCGACGGAAGTCGGGAAATTGATCGCCCATGCAGCCGCCAACAACCTGGCGAAGGTCTCGCTGGAACTTGGCGGCAAAGCTCCGAACATCATTTTTGCAGACGCCGATCTGGATCAGGCCGTTGACGGCGCGATGATGGGGATCTTCTTCAATCAAGGCCAAGTTTGTTGTGCCGGCTCGCGTCTCTTCGTCGCGGACGCAGTGCGAGACTCATTCCTCGATCGGTTCCGAGCGAAAGCACAACGCCTCAAAGTCGGCGATCCTCTGCAGCCCGACACACAGATGGGACCGCAAGTGTCCGAGGAGCAGCTGAATCGGATTCAAAACTATGTCGCGATTGGCCAGCGGGAGGGGGCAACCGTGCTCACCGGCGGGAAACCGCCTCGCCTTTCCGGTGCGCTTGAACGGGGATATTTTTTTCAGCCCACGATCCTCGTCGACGTGCAGAATCAGATGCGTGTGGCTCAGGAAGAAATCTTCGGGCCAGTCACGGCGGTTCTTCCGTTCAAAGACGAAGAGGATCTGATCCGACAGGCCAACGACACCATCTACGGCCTGTCAGCCGGAATCTGGACCAGAGATCTCGGGCGGGCTCATCGGTTCGCGAAGGCAGTGCATGCCGGAACGGTCTGGATCAACACGTACAACATGATCCATCCGGCTTCTCCGTTCGGTGGGTACAAACAATCCGGTTACGGGCGAGAACTCGGCAAGCATGCGCTCGACCTGTATACGCAGGTCAAGAGCGTGTGGGTCGACCTCTCGGATAAGCCGATCGGCTGGTTTGCGGCGTAACTCGGTTCAGCTGCGCGTCAGCCTCCGATACCGGATGCGGTGTGGCCGTTCGGCTTCTTTACCGAGTCGTTTCTTGCGGTCTGCTTCGTAGTCGCTATAGTTTCCTTCGAACCAGACGACCTTACTGTCGCCTTCAAAAGCCAGAATATGGGTTGCGATCCGGTCGAGGAACCATCGGTCGTGACTGCTGATGACGGCGCAGCCGGCGAAATTCTCGAGTCCCTCCTCCAAGGCGCGCAGGGTGTTGACGTCGAGATCGTTGGTCGGCTCATCAAGGATGATGAGGTTCGCCCCTTCTTTCAGCATCCGGGCGAGGTGCACGCGATTACGTTCACCGCCTGAAAGGTCTTTGACTTTCTTTTGCTGATCCGTCCCGGCGAAGTTAAACCGCGCGCAGTACCCGCGGGCGTTGACATCGACCTTACCCAACTTCACGGTTTCTTGCCCGTCTGAAATCACCTCGTAGACGGTCTTGTTGCCGTCCAGGCTCCGATCCTGATCGACGTAGCCGAGCTTGACCGTTTCGCCGATCTTGATTGAACCGGCATCAGGCTTGTCTTTCCCGATGATCATCTTAAAGAGGGTCGTCTTCCCGGCGCCGTTCGGGCCGATCACTCCTACAATCCCGCCCTTCGGCAGGTTAAAGTTCACGTTTTCGAAGAGTACCTTGTCGTCGTAAGCCTTACTGATCCCCTTCGTCTCCACGACCACATCGCCCAGTCGGGGTCCCGGAGGAATATAGATTTCCAGGTCGTCGGTCCGCTGCTCTTGTTTCTGGTTCACGAGTTCTTCGTAGCGATTCACTCGAGCCTTACCCTTCGATTGTCGAGCCTTTGGCGACATGCGGATCCATTCCAGTTCGTGTTCGAGCGTTTTACGTCGCTTGGATTCCGCTTTTTCCTCCTTCTCGAGCCGCTCCTGCTTCTGTTCCAACCAGGAGGTGTAGTTGCCTCGAAACGGGATGCCGTGGCCACGATCGAGTTCAAGAATCCATCCGGCCACGTTGTCGAGAAAATACCGGTCGTGCGTGACCGCGATCACGGTCCCTTTGTAATGCTGCAGGTGCTGTTCAAGCCACTGGACCGATTCGGCGTCCAAGTGATTGGTCGGCTCGTCGAGCAGTAGAATGTCAGGCTCCTGAATCAGGAGACGACAGAGCGCCACACGGCGTTTTTCGCCGCCGGAAAGCGTCCCGATTTTCTGATCCGCCGGGGGACAGCGCAGCGCATCCATCGCGATCTCTAATTCGTTTTCCAGTTCCCATCCATTGGCCGCTTCGACTTTCTCCTGGAGTTGCGCCTGTTTGTCGAGAAGCTTCTCCATCTCGTCGGGATCCGCTTCGCCGATCTTGTTACTGACGGCTTCGTATTCGTGCAAGAGCGCCACAAGTTCCTTCTTGCCTTCTTCGACTATTTCTTTCACCGTCTTGTTCGCATCGAGCTGCGGTTCTTGGTCGAGCAGGCCGACCGAATAGCCCTTCGATCTCGTAATCTCGCCGGTGTAGTTCGGATCTGACCCGGCGATGATCTTGAGCAGACTGCTCTTCCCCGATCCGTTTAACCCCAGCACACCGATCTTGGCGCCGTAGTAAAAGCCGAGATAAATCTCCCGGAGTACCTGTTTCTTCGGTGGATAGACTTTGCCGACATTGACGAGTGAAAAAATGACTTGTTTATCGTTTGTGGTTGCCATGTGTTCCTTCTCGTTGCTGGGTGAACCGACTGCGAGAGGCCACGATAGCAAATGCGCGTGGCGTTGCACAACACGAGGAGGAGTGATTCGAGGGTATCTCGCCGGAGCGTTTAGATCCCCAGTTCCTCAGAGAGCCTGAGTTCTGACTCGTCAGTGATGTCTTCGAGGCAGCTGAAGCACGCGAAGGGAAACCGATCGATCGGGATCGCGCAGACCTCGCCGACCATCGCGTCTTCGATTGCCGGCCCGCTACATGCCTTGTGGATTAAGACCAACATTGGATTGCTCTGTAGAATAACGTCGAGTCACGCACGTTCAAGTCGTAAATACTCTTGTGAGAAAAGCACCGAGTTGCCGCAGCACGATCTCCGGGATTTCATGTCCACCGCGAAAGCTGTGCCATTCTACCGACAATCCATTGTGGATCAATTCGTCATGCAACCGTTCGGCCATGACATAGGGGAGAATCGGGTCCCGTGTGCCGTGGCTCTGAAAGACCGGAACCCCTGTTCGTTTGGCGACCGCGGGACGCCAATCCTGTTTCGCCAGGAGCGACCCTGAGAGTTGGACGAGTCCAGCGAACGGGTGCGGCGTGCGCATGACGATGTCACAGCTCAACATGGCGCCCTGAGAAAATCCCCCGATCACAGTTTTTTTGTAATCGATCGGAGTTGCGCGAGGAAGCTGCGCAAGAAACTTTTCGAGCGCCTCGCGTGCGGCAGGAAGGCCGCGCGGCACTTCGGCCGATAGGTCTCGCACTCGGCCCGCGGCCCGATCCGCTTCAAGCCGGGCCATATCGATAATCCACCAGGCCCGGGAGTCGCCGAAGCCCATGCTCAGCGAGAGAGGACCTTCCGGAAAGAGAAATCGCGTCCCTTTCGGGACAGCCAGCACATCCCCCAACGCCACAAGATCGTCGCCTGGTGCACCGAAGCCGTGCAGCAGGATGACGACGGGACCGTTGCCGCCTCCGTTTCTGTCGGTTCCACCCGTGAGCCGCGTGTTCAAGCCACCCAGTATGACTTCTCGCATCGGCGGTTTGTTAATGGGCGTAGAGATATTGAAGCAGTGCCACGATGCCGTAGATGGAAGACTCGATCACCGGTTGCTGGTAGAGCGGCACGAAGGCGCCCTTTTCATTGGCTTCCACCTCGTCGATGATGAACTGAATTTGCTTCATGCGGACATCACGATCCTGGCCGACTTCCAAAGCCTGGACCATGTGCCGGCTCAGCCCATCGAGCATGGCGGCTTTCGCCTGGCTCGCTGCCTGGTACAGCAGATACGCAGCCAGCAGCGCAAGGAACACATTTAACGTCCAGGAGAGCAGTAAGAGGAGAGGATAATTCCAGATATCGAAGTAGTCGTTCCGTCCCGCAATCATGATGATCAAGGCGATAAAGGGATACCGGATCAGACGATTCACCACTTCTGTCCGCCGCCCGATCAAATCAACTACCGCGAGGTACTTCAGCTTCTCGAACTCGGCCTTCCGGGTTTCACTCAACCCATATTCGACAAGATATTGCTCTTGCACCTGTTGCGACCAGCCGCCGGTCGAAGCCGTCACCCAGCCGATCCAACGGCGGCACAACATCACGGCATCGAACACCGCAAGATTGAGGAATACGACCAAGACCGTGCTGCTCAGCGTCATGACCCAATCCACTGCGCAGCTCAGTCGACCGCGGCAGGGATGAATATACTCCTCCTCCAATACATAGTAGCCCAATAACCACGTCATTCCGAGATAGAGGAGAAACAACAAGACGGTCCGGGCGAACCACTGCGCCGGCTTGCTTGCTTCGCGATACCACGACCAGGCCTGGTCCACCGTTGTCGCCGTCATCGTTGCGGCCGGATGAGCGACTCGCTTCAGATTGAGCCAGAAGGTCTTCGGTGAGAAACGTTGAAAGATGGACTCATCTTGGAAGAGGAAATCATCCGTAATGAAGTCGCCGTTCTTGCTAAGGTCTCGCCATCCCTTTGCAAGGAATACCAGGCTGAGCACCACCACGAAGAGACGAATCAATTCGCTTGGCCAGACGCTGGCTCCGGCGGTCCAGGAGAACGGCTCTCCCTCATCGTGTCGGGCCAGCAGCGCGGGCGCACCGCCGAATGCCACGAAGGCCGCGAAAAAGGCGAGGAGGAGGACTCCCACGACTCCCAAGAGGTTCGGGTTCCGTGATACCCACAGCCACAGACGCTGATTGCTCCAAGCAATGATCGTTCCGATCATGAGTGCGATAACCATGAGGACGGCGACCGCTGTATTATTGAATTCCACACCCCGTTTCAGCTGCCCATGGTCGTCGGTCTGGGCGAGATCCGCCCTCAGGGGATGGATCGTTCGCACCCCTTCTTTGTCCACCACGCTCAAGTCCACAGCACCCTCACGGCCCACTTCAAACAGTCTCGGATGAGTTCCGGCGTCGTAGAGACGATCCTCCGGCATCAGCGAAACATGGTACTCAGTCGTGCAGGGCTCGACCTGTCTTTGATGACCATGCGATTCACAGAGGACGTGCTCCACCGCTTGCAGGACGGCAAAGTATGCCGAGGTTTGATAACTGCTGCGGAAGGGCGAGACATCGCGCTGGAGACCTCCCTCCAACTGCAGGCCGAACGGCGAGGCAGTAACCATATTACGCGTCGCCTTATATTCGCTCGTATGGAGATGGCGCGCGTCCAGATCGACGGTGAAGAAGATCGCGTGCGGGAATGCCGGACGTAGGGCTCTGATGATGAGCAACGCGTCGTAGGGATCTGTACCCAGAATGCCGATGGCCCTGGCCCCCTCCCCTTCATCATGTATGCGAGCGACCAGCGCTCGCACGTAATCGAGTTGACTGGTCCCTTCCGGACGGTCTCGGGTTGTGTCTTTGGACTGGTCCCCGGCTGCTGCCTTTGCGGCCCGAGCGGCTCTCGCCGCGTCATCGCCCGGCACTTCACCGTCCAAGCCGCTGAGATAGCTGTAGCGAAAGACATTCAGCGTAAGTGATTCGTAGTCGGCCGGCCGCTGGATCTGCAAATCGATGCCACGGGGGATCGACGGACACCAGCCCTTGATTCCCACCGGCACCTGGATTTCTTTCAGGTCGGCCTCGGTGAAGGTCGCCACCTTCGCGCAGGCGGCAGCGCGGAACTCGATGGGCAAGGCCCGCCCGTAGAACGAATCCCACTCGCTGATGAGGATGACAGCATCCCATCCGAGCCGGACCTGTCTCCGTTCCAACTCAGCGATCAGCGCTTCGAACCGTTGGTCATCGGATCCAATATCGTAGACCAGTCGCACGTTCGCATCGGCCAACCGGCGATAAAACTCCTGTTCGCAATCTTCGTACGTCGCGCAAGCCGCTCCCTTGCCGGACTCCGCCCTGAGCCCGTAGGCCAGCAGGCCCTTCATCGCGGTGGCCCAAGGGGAATAAAGGTCAATCGCGCCATCGGCGTTCGGCCAGACGCCGATACCTTCGTGAGAACCGCCGTACAGTTTCCCGGCCTCATCCAGAAGCGAACGGTACGCCGACGAACTGCGAGGGCCAATGATTTTGAACGTCACCGCCCGCCGCAACGAGGGGTTCAGCCACGCCAACTTGCGTTTGTCGTCGGTCAACAGGCACTCGCTCCGATCGGTTTCCTGGCAGACAAGCCCTTGGGAGAGCGACGTCAGCGTGGCGAAGAACCCGCGACTGAAGGCTTCATCAGGCAACCAGACGACGAGGACGCTGTCCGCACGCGATCCTGCTTCTCCACAGACCCTCGTCTTCCTGAGGCGATAGATACCATTCATAGGACAGTCCCTGAACGACGCCTTGCGGGTCCCAGTCCACAAAGGACAGGTGGCCTTCGTCTTCCGGAGCGTAACAAGCCACACCGAGCGCGGTCCCGATGGCATACCGATCGCGGATACGCGATTCGGTGCTCTCGACGTAGGGCCCCCCGCTCGTCGTCACCAGAAGGACGGTCAGGCGCTCGCCGTTTGTGACCCGCTCGACGATGGCGTGCCGGAGCGACCTGAGCCGTTGAGCCAAGGACGGCATGTGAGAGGTGGCGGATGCCGCCTTGGTTGATCCTTTCTCTCGTATGGCCCGTTCGACCGCAGCTACCGGATCTTCCCAGAGCCTCGCCCGGACCAATTCCTCTCCGGTCGTCTGCTTCATCTCCAACCCGGTGCCGACCGGCCGCGAGCTGCGCAACGGCTCCTTCACTAACAGTACGCCAGCGACGGCCAGAGCGAGCGTGAGCGCCCCCGCCACCGCCAGTTTCGAATCGCCAGGCTTCTTCGCCATAATGCCTGTGTCCTCGGCCGAACAGCCCCGACACTGTACAACAGAGTGCGTGGGGGACTGCAAGCGGACCTGGGCGTTCAGCTGCCTGGCGGGCGGAAGGTGGAGCTATGAGGAGCAACTGACCGCGAGATGCTTGCCCCAGTTGGGAGGAGGAGCCGCGTAGGCTTCCATTCCGGGCTGGTCGCTGTAGGGAAGGTGCAGCAGAGTGACCAAGCGATCGATCTCGGAGAAATCCTTCTGTTGCGCCTTCTCGATCGCCTGCTGGGCCAGATAGTTGCGCAGGACATACTTAGGATTGACTCGGTTCATCCGCTCGCTCCGTTCAGCGTCGGTACCAGCCTGGTCCTGCAGGCGAGCGCGGTAGCGAGCAGCCCAGCCGTCGAACGCACCTCGATCCACAAAATAATCGCGCAACCCTTCGTTCAGCTCTCCCGACGCTGAACGAAAATCGCCCAGTGCTCGGAAAACGTTCGTATAATCCGCCTGACTTTGAGCCATGAGAAGCAAGAGATCGGTCACGAGCGATTCATCCTCCGGCCGCGCAGCTTCGAGGCCCAACTTGGTGCGCATGAGTTCCAAATAATGGTCCTGGTGAATCGGCGTATAGCGATCCAACGTGGCCTTCAGCTCCTCCTTCGGGGCCAGCGGCAAGAGGGCCTGGGCGAGACAGCTGAGATTCCACAAGCCGATGAAGGGCTGTTGGTTAAAGGCATAGCGGCCATTGTGATCTGAGTGGTTGCAGATAAAGCCCGGATCGTAATCGTCCATGAACCCAAAGGGACCATAGTCCAGCGTGATCCCATTGATCGACATATTGTCGGTGTTCATCACGCCGTGCGCCCACCCGACCGCCTGCCACTGAGCGATCAGTTTCGCGGTCCGTTCTGTGATTTCCCCAAAGAAGCGTGCGTATTTGTTGCTCGCACTGACGAGGTGGGGATAGTGATTCGCAACGACATAGTCGGCGAGGACCTTAAGATGTTCGTACTGTTTCCGATAGTAAAAGATCTCAAACGTGCCGAACCGAACGTGGGACAGAGCCATGCGCACCAGCATCGCGCCGGTTTCGACCTGTTCCCGGTAGACTTTCTCATCGCTCCCGACGATACAGAGCGCCCTCGTCGATGGAATACCCAGCCCGTGCATCGCCTCACAGCAGAGATATTCCCGGATCGTCGAACGCAGGACGGCACGCCCGTCGCCATCGCGCGAAAAGGGAGTGAGGCCTGCTCCCTTGAGTTGCAGATCCCACCGCTCGCCTCGCTCATTCTTGACCTCACCCAGTAGAATCGCACGACCGTCGCCAAGTTGAGGAACATAGACGCCAAATTGATGGCCGGAGTAGATCATCGCGAGCGGCTCCATGCCCGGCGCCAGGAGGCTGCCTCCGAATACACCGGCAAACTCAGGGCGAGTGAATTGGTCAGGGTCGAGGTCGATCAGCCGCGCCGCGGCACGATTGGCATGAACCAGATACGGTGGAGAGCCGAACGGGGTCGGGTTCAGCTTGGCGTAAAACGCTTCGGGTAAACGGGAGTAGGTGTTGTCGAAAGAAAGAGTTTCCAGCGAACGTCCGGCCATGGCCCCAGCATGCCAGGGCTAACGAGCCGCTTTCAAGCAGGCTGAACGAGAGCCTCCATGACCCTCAAATCGTGGCTTATGTGGAGTCGAGCGAAGAGTTCTTTCTTCTTTCTCAAAGATTTCGATACGAAATCCCGTAAAGCCATCCACGAGTTTCTCCAACCTTCTGTTCCTGCCTAGCGTCCGCCATTCTTGAGGTCCCGATCCACCGTAAAAACAAAGACCCGTTCCCCGAGCTGCACGTCGATGTCGGTGAAGACCCCCAGGATCTTGGCGCCCGTGATCTCGCTCACCTGTTCGCAGAGTTTATCCCGTCCTTGCGCGATCAAATTCTGGCGTAGACGCTTGACCATTTCGACACCTTCTGTGGTCTTCGCCAACTGACGTTCGGCCGGCGTGAGCACCCCTTTGAGCCGCACGACGACCACATCACGGACGATAAAGGCCCGGACATCGTCGGGACCTCGTCCCATGAATTCCTGCTCGAACTTGATAATCGCGTTGCGAATCGCGTTTTCCATGATCTGTCCGTCTGCGCACAGGATTATAGGATCGCCTGGGAGCACGAACAAGCGGAAACCTAAGCCATTTGTCTCAACGATGTAATGTGTCATAGGTCTTTCGGGCCAAGGGGCGCCGGTTGAATGGCCTCACGCTCAATCAGTGCTTGACGGTGATCAGGGTGCCGTATTATTGAAGGGACTCGTTACTATCAGGCGGCGCTGCTGCTTGTCCCGACGGTGGCTCGAGGACGAACAGGACGCTGGGTTCGTTGACAACAGGGCCGTAGGGTGACCGGCAGTTTGATCCAGAGGCTGGTCGCAGTACAAGCCAACCGGGATGCCTCGACTGCCGGTCGAGCATGTCGGTTGGCTTTTGTGTTTTGAAATGCTTCGAGGTGCTGATGTCGGCTGTGCTGCTCGTCCCGTTGCTCCCGCTGTTAACCGCGCTCATCGTCGTGGCCGGTCCGGACAACACGCGATATCAGCGCGCCAAGATCGCGGCCTGGCCGATCGGCGCGGCCTTCTGTGGAGCCATCGTCACGCTCTATGTCGTCGCGACACAGGGACCGATCACCATTCGGTTTTACGACCCTTCGTCGTTGGCCTCCATCGGCTTTCCCATCGGCTTCCACATCGACCGGCTCAGTGCGGTCATGATGGTCCTGATCTCGGCGGTCGGCACCATCATCTATACCTATTCCGTCGGGTACATGTACCAGGACCAGCACGAATCCCGGTATCTGGCCCTCATCGGGTTCACAACCTTCGTGCTGCTTTGCATGGTCTCGAGCAGCAACCTCATGATGCTGTTCATCTTCTGGCAACTCCTGAGTTACCTGCTCTATGTGCTGGCCCACAATCATGCGCACGCGGCGACGTTGGAAGGCGCCTTTCGAACGTTTACCCTCCTGCGCGTCGGCGACGTGGCATTCCTCTCCGGCATTGTTCTGGCCCACTCGCTCTACGGCACGTTGGAATACCAGGCGCTGTTCGCCAGGGCAGCTGGCACGTCGATCGTCCTTTCCCCTTTGCCTGGAATCGAAATCAGCGGCCCGACCGCCGTTACCCTGCTGCTGTTCATCGGCGGAATGAGCAAGTCGGCGCAGTTTCCGATCCACGTCTGGCTGCCCCGTTCCCTCTATGCTCCGACACCGGTGCATGCGCTGCTGCATGCGGGCATCATCAACGCCGGCGGGTTTTTGATTAATCGACTGGCGCCGCTCTTCGGACTCAGCTCAACCACGTTGCATGTCGCCTTCGTCGTCGGAACCATGACGGCCATCCTCGGCGCCAGCATGATGTTGGCACAGAACGACATCAAAAAAACCCTCGGCTTCTCCACGATCGGCCAAATGGGCTACATGATCATGGAATGTGGCTTAGGCGCGTTCTCATTGGCCGTGTTCCATTTGATCGCCCACGGCCTCTTCAAGGCCACTGTCTTCCTGAACTGCGGCAATGTCATCCATAAGGCCAGGCAAGAACCCCACTTCCCGCACGTCGACCATCAGGAGGAGGAAGGGTCCTTCTCTCGCCTCACCTGGTCGACCGGGTTCGTGACGACTCTCTTCATTCCCCTGTTGATCCTGCTCGTCACGCACGGCGTGCTGCATATCCCGCTCCTCGAGTCGCAAGGCACCGTGATCTTTCTGTTCTTTATTTGGATCACCTCCTCGCAAGCCATCCTGACGCTCACGCGCTTGCGCGCCGTGGCTTCGTGGAAAGTATCGGCAGCGATGTTGCTGACATTGCTCTTCATCGTGTTTGTCTATCTGTTCGCGGTGGAATCTTTCACCGCGTTCTTGTACCCGGATCCGCAGGAAGTCGCGTCCTACTTCAAGGCCGCGGCTCTGGCGAATTGGCTGTTCGATCTCATCATCCTCCTGGCCACCGTCCTGACGATCGCGAGTTGGTCGTACCTCTACATGCGCGCCCATGGTCGGACCGTGTGGATGCCGGCCTGGATCGAAGGCCTGAGGATTCGGCTGTACGTCCTGTTTATGAATCGGCTCTTCGCGGACGAGATCTATCAGACCCTCGGAAGGATCGTAACGCGACTCCTCGACCGATTCGACAAGAGCGCACAAGGATGGTCGCGATGATGGAAGGCGCGCTGGTTCCGTTGCTGCTGGCCGGCATTCCTCTTTTAGGCGCCGCATCGAGTGTACTGGTCTGGTCGCGACCGGAGCATCTCAAGAACTGGTCGGTCATCTTCTCCGTCGCGAGCCTAGCTGCTGCTATTGGATGGTCGGGGTATCTTGCAACCCCACCAGAAGGCTTGTTGCTGGTCTATCTTCTGCCGGTTGCTGCCTGCGCGTCCCTTCTGGGTCAGCCGGTTCATCAGAACCATCGACCTTCATGGATGCTGACCCTCGTGTTTCTTGGGTTGGGATTGGGCATCCTCACGAGTCAAAATCTCCTCGGCCAGATAGGTCAGATGCTCTTGTTGATCCTGACCGCTGTGCTGCTCTACCGCCACCATACTCCTTTGTGGCCAATCTCCTGGTTAGGCATCGGTGCGTATGGGCTCGCCGCCATGTGTGTCGCGGTCTCTATCGTGGCCGGTCCACCTCTGTCCTCGGTCATGTCCTTGCTGGCCTGCGCCATCTTGTTGCCGCTTGTCCCGTTTCATGAGGGATACATCACCGCGCTCACGCGACTCCCTGGCAGCCTCCCCTCGTTCATTGTGTTGCTCTTTCCCTCAATTGGACTGCATGGGTTGGCCTCCGGCATGCAGACGGTGCCGGACTCAGTGGCCTGGACGGTGACCCTGCTCGCGCTGGCGGGAACTTTGTACGGAGCCGGCAAGGCGTTGGCGCAATCGCGAGCTCGACTGTTGCTCTCGTTCGGGAGCTTGTCGTTGTACTCGATGCTGTGGTGGGTTGCGGCCATGACTCACGCCACGCCACCACGTGCAACGATCTTCGTCGGCGCTATCGGTCTCATCACCAGCGGGCTGTTGCTCGCCTGGCAGGTCATCCGTACACGCTACGGAGACGATGTGGACCCGCAATCCATCAGCGGGTTGGCCGCGACCATGCCGCGCTATGCGGTCCTTCTCTCGCTCCTCGCACTGGCAGCGATGGGTCTGCCGCCGTTCGGTCTGTTTGCCGGCTTCATGGGTTTGCTGTTGGCGTCTGCCGTGCCGTTCTCACTCTCAATCCTCATCATGGTGACGGCCTGGCTCGCCGCTTCTTGGTACATCATGGGGATGGTGCAGCAATGGCTCTTCGGAGCCAAGCGTCACGATCTACGCTACACCGATCTCCTCCATAGTGAGTTGGCCGCGCTGATGATTCTTGTTGCGGTGTTGCTCGCGTTGGGCATGATGCCAGCTACGTTTTTCGGGCCTGACGCGATGGCAACAGCAACCGGCGCGTTCACGGGATTGTTCGCATGGAACAAGTAGAGAACCGGTCCGACATCGAAACAAGACGGATGGAGCTGCGAGGGATCGTCCACCTCGCGGGCGAAGTCGTCGCGCAGTATTGGCCGATGCGCATGTTCGTGCACCACAATCCGCTCCATAGCCTCGAGTACCTCCCGTTTGAAGAGACCGTCCGCCGCGGCAGGCAATTCATGGATGGTAACGGCTACCTCCCAAGCCATCAGTATCGCGCCTGCCTCGAGTCGGGCCGCATCAGAACCGAGCACGTCGACGCCGCGCTGAAACCACTGGTTCTCGACAAGCACGTGACCATCGGAGGTCGTAGGGTTACACACGGCGAGGTTCTACGGGCCTGCCTGACGGAAGGACTCTGCGAACCGCTCGTCGAGCCCTTGGAAACGGAACTTCCGGATCCTTGGCAGGAACTGATCGACAAGCTCGCGGTCAAGCTGACGTCCATCCTCAAGGTGCGGGACGTGCGCGAGCGGATCGACAAGATCGTTGAAGGGGATCAACTAGCTCTGGGACGCTGGCTTACGCTCTCGCACTGGTGCGATGACACATTCGGCACGCAGGTCGTCCGGCAGATCAACGATCAATTGATTAAATGGTGCGAAGCGTTCCTGGATGAAGACCATGCGGCCTGGCCCATGCCGGAGCGGGAGAAGGGACTTTACGGGGCCTGGAAAATGATCGCCTCCCACGAATGGTCGCCTTGCGGAATCAGGGACAGCGGCAGAAAAATCGTGCGGCTTCCGGAGTATCCCGAAGATGCTCTCCTCGACAGTCTGGATGCACTCGGCATTCCGGCTGAACTTCGACAGGATTATCTGGCTCTGCAACTGACCGCGCTGCCAGGCTGGGCCGGCTTCATCAAGTGGCGTGGAGAGGAACGGAATTATCCCTGGCAGCAAGCCTATCCGGCCGGCCTCGTGAAATTTCTGGCCATCCGTCTCTGGTACGCGCGCGAGTTGGTCCAAAAGACCTGCCGCGAAGAACTGGGCATTGAGGGTCGCTACGACGCCGTCACTACCTACATGCGGAACTATCCGGAAGAATATTATCTGAGACGACAGCGGGTCGCCGGCCGATTGCCGGCCCTCTACGCTGAGGAAGTTGACCGGCTGCGACATCAGAAACGAAACGGCTGGCGCAGCGTCATCGAGCGTTATAGAACGGAGGTTGTTCCACGCCAGCAAGCGGCGGCCAGGCGTGACATGGCGAGAAGGCTGCTGGCATTCGCTCGATCGTTCGACATCGATCCAGTCGCGCTCGTCGATAGTGCTCACAGTGATCTGAAACAACTCATCAAGTGGATGGAGGCCTTTCCTGAATCGGACCATGGACCGTTATGGCTCAAGGCATTTGAAGCCGGATACCACGAATCGCTGATAATCAAGCTTGTGCGCAACGCGCGTGAGGGTGAGGCGCCTCCGGCTAAGCAGGAGGAGGGAGCGACGCGAGTCCCTGGTATAGCCCGCCCCTATTCACAATCGGTCTACTGCATCGACGTGCGATCGGAGCCGTTCCGCCGGCATCTCGAATCCACAGGGCCCAACGAGACCTATGGCTTCGCCGGATTCTTTGCCGCGTTCATTCGCTATCGCGCGTGGGGAAAAGAACATGACACCGAACAGTTTCCGGCCATCATGCGCGCCAAGAACGAGGTGCGGGAAATCCCCCGGAGCTATTTCGATCACAAGGTGTCCAAGCACGAGGCTCGCACCAGATGGGTACAGGCGGGTCACACACTGTTACACGATCTCAAAGAAAACGTCGTGACGCCCTATGTCATGGTGGAATCGTTGGGTTGGTTCTACGGGTTCCCGATCTTCGGCAAAACATTCCTGCCAGCGCTTTATCGACGCTGGACCTCCTGGTTGCGGAACCTGTTCGTGCCGTCGATCGCCACGACACTCACCGTGGATAAGCTCGCGCCGGCCGAAACGGCGGAGATGCTGGCCGCCGAGCAACAGGCTCTCGTCAGGAAGGCGCTGCAGGAACGGATCGGGTTGCGCAGTTCCCGCATGACGCCTGCATTGGTCGAAGGGTTGCGGCAGCGCGCCTTGAGCGGATCTGGTGACCTGGACCCATCGTTGGCCGAAGTGGCCAACCAAGCAGGTCTCTCAACCGATGTGGTGAACGGCCTCGTCGAGACCTTGCGCCGCCACTACGACCTCAACGCGCGCTCGGCCTCCCGGCAGAAGGAGCGGATCACGCGCACTGGATTCACGCTTGAAGAACAGACGCTCACGGTCGATACCGCTCTACGCATGATGGGATTGACGAAGAATTTTGCACGCCTGGTCCTGTTCTGCGCCCATGGCAGCACGTCGGACAATAATCCCTACGAATCCGCGCTCGATTGCGGCGCCTGCGGCGGCAATGAGGGCAAGCCCAACGCCCGCGTCCTCGCGATGATGGCGAACAACCAGAAAGTGAGAGAACGCCTCATCAGGACCGGCATCGAGATTCCGTCCGATACCCACTTTCTCGCCGGCCAAATGGACACGACGACTGACGAGGTGCAAGTCTTCGACTTGGAGGACGTGCCGCCGACGCACCGTGCAGACCTGGCTCGTCTCCAGAAGGATCTCAAGGAGGCCTCCGCGCTCACTAGCCAGGAGCGCTGTGCGCGCTTTCCCGACATTCAGCAGGCGCTAGAGGGAACGAATGCCGAAACTCGTGTCCGTCGACGGAGTTCAGATTGGAGTCAGGTCCGACCGGAGTGGGGTCTCTCCGGCAATACGGCGTTCTTGATCGGTCGACGGGCACTCACAAAGGGGTTGGACCTTGGCGGACGTGTGTTCTTGCACTCCTACGACTATCGCGAAGACCCGAGCAATCGTCTGCTCGAAGTGCTGCTCACCGCGCCGCAGGTCGTGGCGCAGTGGATCAACATGGAACATTATTTCTCCGCGGTCGACAACGACGTATACGGGAGCGGGAGCAAGGTCTACCACAACGTCGTGGGGCGGCTCGGCATTATGTCGGGACCTTGGAGTGATCTTCGACTTGGATTGGCCAGGCAAACGGTGATGAACGGCGACGTGCCGTATCACGAACCGATGCGGCTGCTGACGATCATCGAGGCGCCGCGTGAACGGATCGAAAAGCTGATTGCGCGGCATGAAGTGCTGCAGCATTACTATCACAACGAGTGGGTGCACCTCGTCGCGCTCGACCCGGAAGACCAGGTATGGTATCGATACCGCCCGACCGGCGAGTGGAGCGTCTTAGCGAGTTAGGTATAACCGTCGAGCTAGGAAAGGAGTTCGTTAATGGGTTTGACATTGCATCCGATGAAGGAAATCCGCGTGATCGTGGCAGGAGAACAGCGGGCGTTCGTGACCGACTTACTCGACCGGGTCAACGCCACCGGCTACACCATCATCGGGAACGTATCCGGCAAAGGTCACCACGGCGTGCGCGAAGCCCATTTCATGTTCAGTGAGCAGGAAAGCCTGGAGATGATCATGACGGTGGTCCCCGAGGAGAAAGTCGAGCCGATCTTGGCCGGGCTGCGGCCGCTGTTCGAGCGGCATTCCGGTGTCATGTTCGTCGCCGACGTGGCCGTGAGCAGGCAGGAATATTTCGGCAAGAAGGGCAAAGAGGCCTGAACGACGCGATCCGCCCCGCCCTTGTCTTCACGACCAGAACCTGTCTAAAATGAGCCCCTCTGAGGCAGGTTTCGCCACGGTGCAACGATGAAGGGTTTACGGTTCGAGCGTATCGGCCGGGATCGCTACTACAATGTGGTCTTCCACATGGGCAGCACCTATGTGCCGGTAAGCGACGAGACCGTGGAAGAACTGAAATCCCAGAGCCTCCTGCCACCCGAGCGGTTCCTCGATCTGCTCATCGATCGCATCGGATATTCGTCCTATCTCAAAGATCAGATTCGCACCGAATTGAAATCGTCGGGCGATCCAGTGACGCAGATCACGGTCCTTCAGGGAGCAATCAGAGAATTATAGTTCCTTTCTTGCCAGGTTCTATCCTTCCACTGTCAAATAGACCGTTGCTCTTCCCACACCCGCTTTGAATGTGGCGGGATTTGGTTCTTCCACTGTATGCCTCAAGAGGCACCGCCTTTAAAATGGTCCTTCCGAGCTTGCTTGGTCCCTCCCAACGGGTGATCTGGATCGGTCCCGTCGTGCGCCCGTCGAACAAGCACCAACCAATTCAATACTCCCTCCAAGCTCGCTCGTTCCCTCCTCAAGCGTGGGGGCTGATTGATCTCCCACTGCGCGCATGCACTGAGCACCATTTTCTCTTATCCTCTCCACTGCCAACCCCAACGGGATGGTTGGGCTCGCTGCGACTTGCGAGGGGGTTGCATGGTTCTGTCGCTGCGGTCGCCGGAGGCGATGGCGAGCACTGTCCGAAGTTCCGTTCGGACGGAGTTTTGGACGGAACGAGTTGCGCAGCCAAGCAGTGATAGAACCACGCGGCCTAACCCATCGCCGGAGCAGCAGCCCACCATCCCCTACGTATCCCACGTCCCGCCTTCTTTGTAGAGTTTGTTCATGATGTCGTTCTTCTTCTGCGGGTCCCGCTCGTACTTGATGGCCTTGGTGTAGTTCTCAATCGCCAATTGCACCTTGCCGCGGCTCGCATAGACTTTGGCCACGCCGAGATACGCTCTTGCGTCCTCGGGATCGGCTTTCAGGGCGCGATTGAAGCTGTCCATCGCCTCTTCCCGCTGGCCCCTATCAAAGAGCATCCAGCCGATCGCTGAGTGGGCCGGTGCGATGTTCGGATTGGCCTCGACCGCCGCTTGATACTCCTTCATCGCCAAATCAGACCGGTTCTTAGTTTCGTACAAGCCGCCCAAGGCGAAGTGCACTTCACCATCGTTCGGATTCAGACGCAGCGCTTCTTGGTATTCCAAGAGCGCGGCCTGCGTCTTCCCTTGCTCTGCCAGCGCGCAGGCCAAGTTTGCATGGGCGACGGCATCGTTCGGGTTGAGTTTAATCACTTCGCGGTACTGCGGGATTGCCATCTCCAAACGCCCCTGCTCTTGATAGGCCACGCCCAGGTTGGTGCGCGCCGGCACGTAGGCGGGATCGAGTCGGACAGCTTCGCGATATTCTTTGATCGCCATTTCGAGATAATCGGCCCGCTCGTGGATTTGCGCGAGAAAGTAGTGGGGATAGGCGGACAGGGGCGCGAGCTTGGCGGCTTCTTTGTACGATTGGATCGACTGTTCGGATTCTCCCGATTGAGACAAAAAGAGACCCATCACGAGGTGGGCATTGGCCTGCCCCGCCTGTCGCACCACGAATCCGTTGACCCATTGTTTGACCTGAGCGATGTCGTCGGCCTCCTGTAGACAGAGGGCGTGCGTCTGCCAGGCCTCACCAAATTGCCCTCGGATCAGCTGCACGACATTGCGCGCAAAATGCGGCCGCGGGTCTCTGGTCGTTCCGGGAGGCGGATGCCGGGCCCAGGCGAGCGCCTCTTGCTCTGCAGCATCCCATCGCCCTTCGAGCAGGGTCGCTTCACATTGTGTTTGGTAATCGGGCATGGAACGAGGCTGCTGCTTGTTACCTGGTAAGCGTGTCCTCGATATCGGGCGACGTGGCTTGAATGCGATCGCCGAGGGCGGGATAGCGCGCGGTGAGTTTCTGCTTCATCAGCCAGGCAACGGTGCGGTACGACCAGTGGCCCTTCACGCCAGACCGGAGTTTGGCGATATATTCGGCCTCGGCATAGTCCATCTTAAACAGGCAGCGAACTTTGAATCCGAAGGGAATGGCGTACAGCGCGCCCTCCGCGCTGGATTTCCTAAGCTGCTCGATGTCGACCCGCACGGCGTCCATCGCTTGGCGATACTCCTGATCCAGTCCCGCTTGCACGAGCGGCGGCGGCACGTCGAATCCGTGGACCGTTGTGAAGTTCTGCTGCACCTGCTGGCAGCGCCGGTGCCGGTGCAGGTCGCGCCAGCCCCCGATGTCCATCAACACATCGAACGTGAAGGCATAGCCGCTGCGAAATTCCTTGATGAGTTCATCGTACGGCCCTCTGGTGCTCAGCGCCACGTCGATCGTTTCCTGCTTTTGCTTCTCCGTCCAGCTGCGGACGACTGCGAGCACGTTGCGATAGGGGGCGTGGGACACGCGATAGAGCAACGTCGTCGCGACCTCGTCCAACGGGTCGTGCGGTTCGATCAGGTCTACCGACTCCGGCTCACCCCACGTCGCCGGTTGATCCAAGCCCGTTCCCTTCAGTACGTCTTTCGCATATCTGGCGAGGTCCTGGTAGACCCTGGATTGATATTCGTTCGGCTTCGCATGGCGCGCGAGGGTCGGCGCCAACGGTTCGCTCATGCCGGCTGCCTGGCCGTTGAGTTCCCCCCACAGGTTCACGGGCGGGCGCTGGCAGGCATCCTTGAGGTCGTCTCCAATCATGCGGAGCTCGGGTAACTGCGACGAGAGGAGTCTCGTGATCTGCTTTTCTAGCGTTCGGATGCTCACGACCTGTCCGACATTTGTCTTGGCCGCGAG
Organism: Nitrospiraceae bacterium; assembly: GCA_035623075.1. Lineage (NCBI taxonomy): Bacteria > Pseudomonadati > Nitrospirota > Nitrospiria > Nitrospirales > Nitrospiraceae > Nitrospiraceae bacterium. The sequence goes on from DASPUC010000024.1 coordinate 285,871, forward strand.
CGGCAACAGGTATCGCGTGACGTCGAACGCGCGTGCGGCGATGGTCCGTTGGTAATCGCCGGGTTTCATGGTTTCCGGGCGAGGTTCCCGCTCCGACAGAAATTGAGTCAATGGTTGGTGCAGGAGGCGATAGGCTTCGGCAAGGCTCCGGAGGATGCCATGGTACGTTCCCTCCGTTTCCGACCCGCGCAGGCTGTCCGGAATGTACCATGCGCCAGAGGCGAAGTTCTGATAGCGGCTTGATTTTGCCTGCCCGTCCCATAACGGTTCGTCCTCGAGGCGGATCGCCGCAAGTTCGGAAACGTCCTCGAAACAAATGATGACATGGCCGAGGTCGGCGATCGACGCGTGCCCGTAGTCAAAGTAGAACTGATCCCAGAATTTCTCTGAGGAATGGCCGTGCACCCAGCGGATGCTGCTCTCGATGGAATCGGGCGAACGGCTGTAGCGGGCAAGGGCGTAGGCCGACTTCTCCGGCGGCATGGGAGCCACTGCGATCACGCGTCGGTTGGATTGATCCTGGCTCATCGCACAAATGACCTCTGCTCACAGCCCACAATCGTGAGGAGCGCACTATACCCCCCGTTTTAGCGAGGCGCAAGGTCCGCTCCGTTGACTTGCCGCGGAACGCGCCGCTATAGTCGCGACGCGCATGCGCGAGAGGCAAGGGGCTCGTGGCTAGGGGCTCTCTTTCCTCTAGCCCCTCGCCTCGGATCCTCGCGCCCATGGCCAAGCAAGATATGATCAAAGGCATTAAGGGCGTCAAAGATATTCTCCCGGAAGAGACCCCTCGATGGCGTGTGATTGAAGAGGCAGCGAGAGGAGCTGCGCTGCGCTATGGGTTTCAGGAGATCCGTATCCCGATCTTTGAGGTGACGACGCTGTTCGCTCGGAGTATCGGCGCCACAACCGACATTGTCGAGAAGGAAATGTATACGTTCGCCGACCGGGATGGCACGTCGCTGACACTTCGCCCGGAGGGCACAGCCGGGACGGTCCGTGCCTTTATCGAACATAATCTCGCGGCCGACCCGCTCCCCCAGAAATATTTCTACCTGGGGCCCATGTTCCGACATGAGCGTCCTCAGGCGGGCCGCCTCCGGCAATTTCATCAATTCGGCGTCGAAAGTTTCGGCACTTCGGACCCTCGGGCTGATGTGGAGGTGATCGCGCTGCTCTGGCGTTTTTTGTCTGATCTGTCGTTGCCGGATTTGACGCTGGAGATGAACAGTCTGGGGACCAGCGCGGACCGAGCGGCCTATCTGCCGGCTCTGGTCTCATTTCTCAAGCAGCACGAATCTCGGCTCTGTGCAAACTGCCGACGTCGTATCGAGACGAATCCCTTGCGGATTCTGGATTGCAAGGTTCCTGAGTGCCGGACGGTTACCGACAAGGCTCCTCGCCTGACTGATCATCTCTCGGCAGAGGCTCAGGTACATTTCGACGAGGTTCTCGCGGGATTGGCCGTGATCGGAATCCCCTACCAGTTGAATCACCGCTTGGTGCGCGGGCTCGACTACTACTGCCTGACGGCGTTCGAGATTACCTCGACACACCTGGGGGCACAGAATGCCGTCGGCGCCGGGGGGCGCTACGACGGTCTCGTCGAGTCGTTGGGAGGCCCCAGCGTTCCGGCAGTGGGTTTTGCTGTTGGCCTCGAGCGTGTGACGCTGATGCTCCCTGAGGGAACGGCTTCATCGATCGGGCCATCGATTTACGTAGCAGCGTTTGGAGCGGAAGGAAATCGCGCTGGCGTGCTTCTCCTTGAAGCGCTGCGGCGAGCTGGATTCAGTGCGCAAACTGACTATCGTTCAACATCCCTCAAGGCCCATCTGCGTCAGGCTGACCGAGCCGCGTGTTCCTTCGCAATTCTCCTCGGGGATGACGAGGTAAAACGTGGTTCTGGAATTCTCCGTAACATGCACTCGAAAGCTCAAGAGGAACTGTCCTTGGGGGACTTTCCTACCCTCCTTAAATCGCGCGTTTTAGGCTGAAAAACCGCGCTTTTTTCCAGTTGCTTTTCTTTTCAAAAACCCGTAGACTCCCCTCGAGCACACCAATCCGTAACTATTTGATAGTATTCGGAAGTTGTTTATTTTTCTCCTGTGGATTCCCATGGCACCCCGTAAACTCGGCCTCCTTTTATCCACACCCCCGTCTCATCCGAGTGTCAACACGGTCTTGCGCCTCACTGACGCGGCTCTCCGTCAGGGGATTGACGTTTATCTCTATCTCATCGATGAGGGTGTAAAGAGCCTAATGGACACACGTTATGGAGACTTGATTCAGGCTGGAGCGAAGATGTCTGTCTGTGCCTATGGCTGCCAGCAACATGGGGTTTCGACCAAAGATATCAATCCGAAGATCTCTCTTTCTGGGTTGGTCGTGCTCTCCGGGATTATCGATGGGTGTGATCGTTTCTTGGCATTCACGTAAAATTCCTTCTTTTCCGTTCATCTGGTGCCTATGCCAAAACGTGTGGCGGTCGTGATTTCAGGTGATCCCTGCAAGACGCATCGCCCTGTTGAGGCCTTGCGTATTGCGTTGGGTCTTTGCGCTGGGGAGCATGAGACCACGGTCATCCTTCTCGATCACACTCCCCTCCTCCTCACGGACGACACTGATGATGTGGTTGACGTCGATATCCTCGAAAAATACCTTCCCTCCCTCAGCCAACTGCGGGTCCCATTTCTTATGGAGGCTGACTCCTTTCCTAGGCCATTGCGTCATGAATTTGCTGTATCTGCTGCATCTTCGGACAAGATCAGAGGAGTTCTTCAGTCGGTGGATCGCAGTTTAGTCTTTTGATTTCCTGTGGGAGTTTCTTGGTGAGCAAGACATTGTATCTGCTTCGTCGGCATCCGAATGAGATTTCTCGTGCGCTGTTTCATACTTCAGATCCAGGAGTAGAGGTAGTCCTTATTGAAGAGGCTGCTTCACGTGCATTCTCTTACGATGATCTCGTGAGGAAAGTTTTTGAAGCGGACCGTGTGGTTGTCATATAAGGACGACCAGGTCTTACTCCGAAGAAAAGTGTGTCAGAAGAGAGAAACCTCGGCGTAGTAGGAGAAGTAGTAGTAAGGTCAGCAGATAGTGGGGATGAGTCGAAACGACTGTTGGGGTATGGAAATAAGTTACTCGGTCTCTGGGGAAGTCCTTGGGGATTGACTCTGTATGATCCCTGTGCGAACAGTGGACATACTGGGGAACGTCTGGAAGTAGCAAAGTGTGTGACAAAAAGAGAGACGTTCGAATGGCTACGATCACCAGAGAAAAAAGATACAGAAATCCAACTTATCCACAGGTGTGAATAAGCCTGTGAATGAACAACCATAAGGGGTTATGAGCGTTACGAGCGTCTGGCAAGAGGCTCTGTCCTACATTCAGGGTAAGGTCCCAAAGCAGGTCTACGACACCTGGTTCACTCCGGTTCAGCTTGAGAGAATTGAGGAGTCGACCGCACAAATAGGCGTTCCTAATAAGTTTTTTGGGGATTGGCTCAGTCAGCATTATGGTCCGCTGCTTGCGGAGGCTGTCTCAAATGCCAGGGGGGGTGGCGACCTCGCTGTAAGCTTTGTCGTGTTTCAGCGTTATGCAGCCCGTCAACCAGAAAATCCCCCAATCAGTCAGGCGGGCCGGACCGGGACTCCGGTCCGCGCAAGGAGAGGGGGACAACTCAATCCCAAATACACCTTTAAGAACTTTGTCGTGGGAGCCGGCAATCAGTTCGCCCATGCAGCCTGTATGGCTGTGGCCGAGCAGCCGGCCAAGGCGTATAACCCGCTCTTCATCTATGGCGGTGTGGGGTTGGGCAAAACGCACCTCTTAAATGCGATCGCGAACCATGTTGCGGAGCGAACCGACCTCCGGATCGCATACCTGACGACAGAGCAATTTACCAACGAAGTCATCAACTCCATCCGCTATGACAAGATGATGGACCTGCGCAAACGGTATCGTCACATCGACATGTTGATGATCGACGACATCCAGTTCTTGGCCGGGAAAGAACGGACACAGGAGGAATTCTTTCACACGTTCAACTCGTTGTACGAGGCCCACAAGCAGATTGTTTTATCCAGCGACCGGTTCCCCAAAGACATGCCCGATATCGAAGAACGGCTGCGGTCACGGTTTGAATGGGGACTGATCGCAGATTTACAGCCGCCCGACGTTGAAACCAGGATCGCCATTCTCAGGAAGAAGTCCGAAGACGAGGGTGTCACGCTGCCGGAGGACGTGATCCAGTTTCTCTCAACAACCATGAAAAGCAACATCCGCGAGCTCGAAGGATCGCTGGTGCGCCTTGGAGCCTATGCGTCGTTGACCGGGCAGACGATCACCCTCGACATGGCGAAGAACGTGCTCCGGGACCTCATCGGCGACAAAAAGAAGATCGTGTCGATGGAAGATATTCAAGAGGCCGTGAGCGCGCGCTTTCACGTGAAGATCGCCGACCTCAAGTCGAGGCGTCGCAGCAAGACGCTCGTGCATCCGCGCCAAATCGCGATGTACCTCTGTCGCGAATTGACCGACGCATCCTATCCCGAGATCGGGCGTCATTTCGGCGGGAAGGATCATACGACGATCATTCATGCCTGTCGGCAGATCACGAAAGCACAGGACGGCGACGCCACGCTGAACGCGACATTGGAGAGCCTCAGGGAGGAGATTCTCAGGGGGTGACGAGGCGCTCGAGGGAGAGACGACCATGAAGGTACGGATTGGGCGTGACGAATTGTTGACGGGCCTCCAGCGCGTACAGGGCGTCGTGGAGAAGCGAAACACCATGCCCATTCTTTCCAATATCCTGTTCGAGGCCAAGCAGGAGGGGGCGGAGATCGTGGCCACCGACTTGGAGCTGGGAATGCGCGGGCTCTACAAGGCCACGGTTCTGAAGCCGGGAGGCATTACCGTCTCCGCACGCAAGCTGTATGAGATAATCAAGGAACTTCCGGCGGGGGACATCGAGCTCATATCAGGAGACAATAATTGGACGACGATTCAAGCAGGCAAAAGCCAGTTCAAGATTGTCGGGCTTCCGAGCGCGGACTATCCGGCGCTTCCGACCATCGATCGAGAGGGCCTTATTCCCCTCGCGGGAGCCGGCCTTCTCGAACTGATTCGCAAGACCCTCTTTGCGGCCGGCGACAACGATGCACGGTATATTCTCAACGGGCTCCTGGTCACGCTGATCACGACCGATAAGAAGACGATGTTGCGGTTGGTTGGCACCGACGGTCACCGGTTGGCGGTGGCTGAACAGGACGTCGGCAAGGCAACCGGCAAGGGGGCGCCGCAAGAAATCAAGGCGATCATTCCTAAAAAGGCGGCGCATGAGATGCAGCGCCTGCTGGAAGAAGGCGGTGATGGGGAACCGTTGATCGGGTTCACCAAGAACCTCATGATCTTCCGGAAAAGCGGTCTTTTGTTGACCTCCCGGCTGATGGAGGGAAACTACCCCAACTATCAGCAGGTCATTCCAAAAGAAGGCCAGAAAAAGGTCAGCGTCAACCGCGTCGAATTCGAGAGCGCCCTCCGCCGCGTCTCGGTGCTCTCGCGGGACAAGGCGAACGCCGTGAAAGTCTCATTTGCGGCGGGGCGGATGACGCTGTTCTCGAGCAATCCGGACTATGGCGAGGCCACGGAAGAACTGGCGGCGCGGTACGACGGCGAGGCCCTGAATACAGGGTTCAACGCCCGCTACCTCCTGGATGTCTTCGGGGTGATGGACGGAGAGACGATCTCTCTCCAGATGGACAACCCGCTCAGTCCCTGTTTGATCCAGGAGCCCGATAGTCCAGGGTTCAAGTGCGTCGTGATGCCGATCAAGATCTAGGCATCCATTGTCACCGGTCATGAGTCGTGCGGATGCTTGCCGCCAGGCATGACACCCGTGGACTACATGACCGGGGACAGATGTTGGTTGACCAATCAGCAGAGGAGCCGAATGGCTACTGACGAGACAGCGGAGCGGCCGAAATCAGAGAGCTACAGTGCGGACCAGATCAAGGTCCTGGAGGGCCTCGATGCCGTGCGCAAGCGGCCGGCGATGTATATCGGCAGCACCAGCGTGGACGGCCTCCATCACCTCGTGTACGAAGTCGTCGATAACAGCGTCGACGAACACATGGCTGGCTTCGGCGAGACGATCGAGGTGACCATCCACATTGACGGCAGCGTCACGGTCGTCGACAACGGACGCGGTATCCCGACCGGCATGCATCCCACGCAGAAGAAGTCCGCTGCAGAAGTCGCGCTCACGATGCTGCATGCCGGAGGCAAATTCGAACAGGGTGCCTACACAGTCTCCGGCGGATTACACGGCGTCGGCATTTCGGTCGTCAACGCGCTCTCTGAATGGTTGGAGTTGGAAATCTGGCAGGACGGGCAGGTATTCGAACAACGGTATGAGCGGGGGAAACCGAACGCGCCGCTCAAAGATACAGGAAAAACGAAGCGTCGAGGCACGAAGGTCCGATTCAAGCCGGACGGTCAGATCTTTGAAACGCTGGACTTCAGCTTCGACGTATTGGCGCAACGGCTGCGCGAGCTTGCCTTCCTCAACAAAGGCCTTGCGATTACCCTGAAGGACGACCGCAAAGAGCCGGCCAAGGAACAGGTGTTCCTCTACAAGGGCGGCATCATATCCTTCGTCGAGCATCTGAACGAAGCCAAGACCCCGCTCCACAAGCCGATCTACGTCAACGTCGAAAAAGAGAAAATGATCCTGGAAGTGGCGTTGCAATACAACGACAGCTACGCGGAAAATCTCTTCTCCTTCGCGAACAATATCAATACCAAGGAAGGTGGCACACACCTCGTCGGCTTCAAGGCCGCCTTGACCCGCACGATTAACAATTATGCGAACGCGAACGATCTGCTGAAGAAAGAGACCGAGTCGCTCACCGGTGACGATGTGCGCGAGGGTCTCACGGCTGTGGTCAGCGTCAAGGTCCGCAATCCGCAATTCGAAGGGCAAACCAAGGCCAAGCTTGGTAACAGCGAAGTCAAAGGAATCGTCGAAGCTGCGGTCAACGAAGCGCTAGGAACGTACTTCGAAGAAAATCCGCCGGTCGCGCGGAAAATCATCGGCAAGGCCATCGATGCGGCCCGCGCACGCGAAGCGGCGCGTAAGGCCAAGGACCTTATTCGGCGTAAGAGCGCGTTGGATGGCGGCTCGCTTCCGGGCAAGCTGGCGGACTGTGCGGAGAAGGATCCGGCGTTGAGCGAACTCTATATTGTCGAGGGTGATTCCGCCGGCGGATCAGCGAAGCAGGGGCGAGACCGGAAATTCCAAGCGATCCTGCCGTTGAAGGGCAAGATTCTCAACGTCGAAAAGGCGCGCTTCGACAAGATGCTCTCCAGCGAGGAAATCCGCGTCTTGATCATGGCGCTCGGGACCGGCATCGGGCGCAAACGTGAAGAGGGCGATAAGGGCGACAAAGACACGTTCGACATCGCCAAGGCCCGGTACCACAAGATTATTCTCATGACCGACGCGGACGTCGACGGCAGCCACATCCGGACCCTGCTCCTGACGTTCTTCTTCCGCCAAATGCCTGAGTTGATCGAACGGGGCTACATCTATATTGCCCAGCCTCCGCTTTTCAAAGTGAAGAAAGGGAAAGCCGAACGATATTTGAAGGATGAGGGTGCCCTGAACGAACACCTAGCCGACTTGGCGGTCGAGGATGTCGAAGTCTACGTGGAAGGAGCACAGGACTACGTCACAGGCCGCCGTCTGCTGCCGATCTTGAAGAAGCTCATCGCATTCGAGACGCTCCTGACCCGTCTTAACAAGAAGCCCCATGAAGCCAGCATGCTGCGGGCCTTCGTGGACGTGCCGGGACTCGATCGCGAATTGCTCAAGAACAAGAACGCGCTGAAGAATGTAGTGACGGAAGTGAAGAAAACCTTGGCCGTTGTCTACCCCAAGCTGACACCAGCCATCGAGATCGTCGACGATGAGGAACATCAGTCGAACAAAGTGACCTGCCGTCTGCTCGTGAGCGGAATCACCCACAGTTTGGACGTGACGCACGATCTGGTGGGCTCTGCCGAGTTCCGCGAGCTTCAAAAGTTGGCGCCATCGGTAATCGGGATCGGCCGTCCTCCTTATAAATTGAAGGCAAAAGGTCAGGTCCAGCAGGAAGCGGAGACCGACGAATTGGTCAAGGCGATCTTGGATATGGGCAAACAGGGACTCAGCATCCAGCGGTATAAAGGTCTCGGTGAAATGAACCCCGGGCAGCTCTGGGAAACCACCATGAATCCTGAGGTGCGGACGCTGTTGAGGGTGAAATTGGAAGACATCACCGGGGTCGATGAAATCTTCACGATTCTCATGGGCGATGAAGTCGAGCCCCGGCGGAACTTCATTCAGGATCACGCGTTGGAAGTCAGGAACTTGGATGTGTAGAAATTGGCTAGGGGCCAGTGGCAAGGGGCTAGAGGTTGGGCAGTCAACTCTAGCCTCGTGCCCCTCGTCTCTCGCCCACCGACGGAGTCGGAATGCCCCCCGATGAACGGCTGAGTCAGATTGCAATCGAAGACGAGATGCGCTCGTCGTACCTGAGCTACGCGATGAGCGTCATCGTGGGCCGAGCCTTGCCCGATGTACGAGACGGTCTGAAGCCGGTGCATCGCCGCATCCTCTTCGGCATGAACGAAATGGGCTTGGTCCACAACCGGCCCTATCGGAAGTCCGCCAAGATTGTCGGCGAGATCATGGGGAACTACCATCCCCACGGCGACAGCGCGATCTACGATACCTTGGTTCGGATGGCGCAAGACTTCAACATGCGCTATCTACTCGTGGACGGCCAGGGCAACTATGGCTCTGTGGACGGTGATCCACCGGCGGCCATGCGCTATACCGAGGCGCGGCTGGCGAAGCTGGCCGAAGAGATGCTGGCCGACATCGACAAGGAAACGGTCGACTTCGGCCCGAACTATGACGAGTCCCGTGTCGAGCCGCTGGTCCTCCCGTCGAAGGTCCCGAATCTCCTGGTGAACGGTGCAGGTGGAATCGCGGTCGGCTACGCGACGAACATTCCGACCCATAACATCGCGGAAGTCATCGACGGACTCCTGCTATTGCTCGACGAGCCTGACACGACGATTGCCCAGCTCATGAAAAAGATTCCGGGCCCCGACTTCCCGACCGCCGGCTTTATCTACGGCACGGCCGGGATCAAAGAGGCCTATGAGACCGGCCGGGGCCTGCTGACCCTGCGGGCGAAAGTCAATATCGAGTCGGATGAACGGACGGAGCGCGAGCGTCTGATCGTGACCGAAATTCCGTACCAGGTGAACAAAGCCAAGTTGATCGAGCGGATCGCCGAGCTGATCCAGGAGGATCGCATCAAGGGCATCTCGGACCTGCGCGATGAATCGGATCGCGAGGGCGTGCGCATCGTGATTGAACTCAAGCGGAGTGAAATCCCGCTTGTCGTACTGAACAATCTGTACAAACACTCGCAGCTCCAGACGACCTTTGGCGTGATCATGCTGGCGCTGGTGAATAACCGGCCGGAGGTGCTGAATCTCAGGCAGATCCTCCAGCACTTCGTCGATCATCGCCGCGAGGTCGTCGTCCGGCGGACCGCCTACGAGTTGCGCAAAGCGGAAGACCGGGCCCACATCCTCGAAGGGCTCAAGATCGCCCTCGACCATCTCGACGTCGTCATCACGCTGATCCGGCGCGCCCAATCGCCCGACGAAGCCAGGGCCGGGTTGATGCGACAGTTCTCGCTGAGCGAAATCCAGGCCAATGCCATTCTGGACATGCGGCTCCAACGCCTGACGCAACTGGAGCGGACGAAGCTCATCGAGGAATACGCGGAGGTGTTGAAGCAGATCGAGTATCTAAAGTCGGTCCTGGGGAGCGAGGCCTTGGTGCGGAAGATCATCAAGGACGAGTTGATCGAAATCCGCGAGAGCTACAAGGACGACCGTAAGACACAGATCGTGAAGGAAGAGGCGGAAATCAACGTCGAGGACCTGATTGCGGAAGAGGAAGTCGTCGTCACGATCTCGCACGCCGGGTATATCAAGCGCAATCCCGTCTCGCTCTATCGAGCCCAACGTCGTGGCGGCAAGGGCAAGATCGGCATGGGCATCAAGGAAGAGGATTTCGTCGAAACACTGTTTACGGCGTCGACTCACGACTATCTGTTGTTCTTCACCGACGCGGGCAAAGTGTACTGGCTGAAAGTCCATGAAATTCCAGAGGCAGGGCGCGCCGCAAAGGGCAAAGCATTGGTGAATCTCTTGGCGCTCGCGGGCGATGAAAAGGTCACAGCGACTCTACCAGTGAAAGAATTCCGGGAAGACCGCTTCGTGGTGATGGCGACGAAACAGGGCATCGTCAAGAAAACGGAACTCTCGGCCTACGGGAATCCGAGACAGGGTGGAATCATCGCGTTGGGACTGGAAGAGGGCGACAAGCTGATCAGCGTCCATGTCACAGACGGCCAGCGCGAGATTCTCCTGGGGACCAAGCAGGGCATTACCATTCGATTTACGGAGGACGAAGTCCGGCCCATGGGCCGCACCGCCTACGGCGTAAAAGGCATCACGCTCGAAGAAGGCAATGTCGTCATCGGGATGGAGACCATCACGCCAGATTCCACCACGTCCATTCTCACGGTGACGGAAGGCGGCTATGGCAAACGGACGCCGGTGACCGAATATCGCATTCAGGGCCGGGGCGGCAAGGGCATCATCAGCGTCAAGACGACCGAGCGGAACGGTCTGGCCGTGGGTTTTCTCCAAGTCCGCGAGGGCGATCAAATCATGCTCATGGCGGCGCAAGGCAAGGTGTTGCGCTGCAGCGTCGACGACATCCGAGAAATCGGCCGCAACACGCAAGGGGTGCGGATTCTCGAGCTTAACGGGGACGACCGGGTTGTGGCAGTGGCTCGGCTGGCCGAAAGTACCGAACGCGATGACGCGGGACCTGACGAGAGTGCTGTTAACTGATCTTCGTCCGTGACACCCGGCCTCCCTGACCGATTTGTTCCCACCCATGAATGATTCAACGAGTCAGCCGGCGGTACCCGGGCAAAAGAAACCGCTCGATACCGTCGTCAAGATGGCGCTGGGAGTATTCGTCGGGTCCTTTGCGTTGATCTGGGGCGGGATGTATCTCAGCCGTCCCGACCGGTCCATTCCACCTTACAGCATCGGGTCGCAAGAAGGGTCGGCCGTCGCGGTTCACGTGCCGGCCTGGACGAGCGACGCGGAGATTGAAACCCTCATCGAGCGCTTCCGGAAAGTCGGCCGGGAAACCAGAAACTTCGGGGCCATGAAGATTCGCCCGACGACGCCCGATGATCCTCAGAGCCGTTATCACCGTATCACGATCTACATCTTTACGCTGGATGACTGGGCAGAGGCACCGATCCTCCATCAGTACCTAACAGGTGAAGATCGAGACGTGCGGGAGGGGTTTCGGAAGGCGTTACGGGGTTTCTACCAACTGACTGATTCGGAAGAAGAGGGCCGGATCGGTCCGTTGGTCGAGGGCCCTGATACAGCCGCGACGATGGCTTATTCCCGCCAGCTGTTCAAGGGACCTATCGGTCAGCCCTTGACCGGGTCGAGCGAGCGAGCGAGTGCGCCATGAGGTGCGCAAAGCGATACCGAAGATCCGGATCGTGAATTGGAGACGCGTGAGCGGAGGTTTCCGCGAGGAGATCGACGCTCGGATTGCTCGCGTCTGTGCTTTGGTCTACAGAGGAGGACACCTGGTCCGACTCCGGAAGCTCCCCCACCCGGAACACGATGTCGGCGATGAAATCCGCGCCGACCGCGCTGTGAAGTTTCTCAATCAGCGTCGGCTTGAGAAAAGTCAGTTGGTGGAGCCAGACGCTATTATGGACGCGCACGTACAGTTTCTTGTATCGGATTTGATCGGGCCAGGTGTTGGAGGCGATCGGTTCGCCGACAATCGCACCCCATTCTCGCCGAACGCGGCTTTCAAGGAGTTTCGACTCAAGACCCAAGCGGCGGGCTAGACCGTTGAGTACGGTCCCGATCGAATCGAGTGGGCGGACGCCGCGCATGCGCGCATGATAGGGAGTGTGCGCACAGCGGTCAAGCGAGAAGACTCACTCCGATCGACAGTGCGACATGACCAAAGCTTCAGACGATCATCAAAAAGTCGTGGCGACCAATCGGAAGGCCTACCACGATTATTTTATCGAAGAGAAACTGGAAGCCGGCCTCGTGCTCAAGGGAACGGAAGTAAAGTCCCTGCGGGAAGGCCGCGTGAACCTGCAGGACAGCTATGCCTCCGTCCATGGGAACGAAATCTTTTTGCACCAATGCCATATCAGTCCCTACAGTCATGGCAACATCATGAACCACGACCCGACAAGGGCCAGAAAGCTGCTGTTGCATCGGAAGGAAATCAACAAACTCATCGGAAAGACTCAGCAGAAAGGGCTCACGCTCGTGCCGCTCCGCATCTACTTCTCCAAGCGCGGCCATGCGAAGGTCGAGATCGGTCTGGCGAAGGGAAAGAAGCAGTACGACCGAAGGGAATCGATCAAGGCCAGAGAAGCCGGTCGCGAAGTCGAACGGGCGATCAAGGAGAGAAAGTAGAGTCAGCGGGTCCTGTCGCCGACCCAGCCCATTCGTCCTCGCTCCACCCATCCCCCAGTAGGTCCCTTACGCTGCGGGCGAATGGGCGCCCGGGTCTGCACCACCCGCTGACTGAAGAAAAGCGGAGAAGTTCTAAAGCCGGCGCCGTTAGTCGTTGTTACTCGCACATTCCAACTCGTTGATCTCGCAAGACAAAATAATCACCACTTTCTCGTCGCCACTGTTACTTGACTTTGTTCTAACTAGAACTATTATACTGGGGTCAGCCGGGGTTTTATGTCGATCTCAGCGATCGCAGCAGTTTGAACAGGCAGTGGGTCGATTAATCACAAGGGGGTGCCCATGAAAGTGCTCTTTCAGACGGATGAGAGTTGGGTCGGTCTGATCTTACGACTGACGCTGGGGTTCGTGATGTTTCCACACGGAGCGCAGAAGCTCCTCGGTTGGTACGGTGGATTCGGCTTCTCCGGCATGATGGGCTTCTTCACGGAAACCATGCACCTCCCATGGTTGATCGCGTTCCTTGTCATCATCGGAGAATCCTTTGGGAGCGTGGCTCTCCTCCTGGGACTCTTGACGCGATTTACGGCGGCAAGCCTCGCAGTCATCATGCTGGGGGCGATTACAATGGTCCATCTGCCCAACGGATTTTTCATGAACTGGTTCGGGAAGCAGGCCGGCGAAGGATATGAGTACCATCTCCTCGTGATCGGAATCGCGGTGACACTCATGGTGACTGGCGCAGGCAAGTGGTCGGTTGATAAAGTGATCGCAGAACGAGTGCATGTGTAAAGAGTGTCCGATGAAAGGTTTCGATGACTGACAGTCCGCCGATCGGGCGAGCAAGTCCGAACATGGCACGTGGCGGAGAAAGAGAGGTCAGAATGAGAGACGCGATGCTGGCAACCAATGTGAACAAGGCGGCGCAGGTGAAAGTCTATCAACCGGGCTCTCAACATGTTGTCGGGGACGGGTTCCACGTCCGCAATCTACTCCCGAGCAACGACCTGGACCGCGAACTGAGCCCGTTTATCATGCTGGATTATGCGGGGCCTACGTACTATCCGGCGACGGACACGCCGCGCGGAGTCGGCGAACATCCGCATCGGGGGTTCGAAACCGTCACGATCGTCTATCAGGGGATCGTGGCCCATCGGGATTCGGCCGGGAACTCCGGCGTCATCGGACCGGGAGACGTCCAGTGGATGACGGCCGCGTCGGGCATCGTCCATGAGGAGATGCACGAGCGCGCATGGGCCAAGCGCGGAGGGACGCTGCAGGCGATTCAGTTGTGGGTGAACCTCCCCAAAGCGTTCAAGATGTCGGCGCCCGGCTATCAAACCATCGTCAACGCTCAAATTCCGGTGGTGCCGCTAGAGGACGGAGCCGGCTCGCTGCGTGTGATCGCGGGATCGGCGCGAGGCGTCAAAGGCCCGGCGAAGACCTTCACTCCGATCGAACTGTACGATCTCCGTCTGCGCGCAGGTCATTCATTGCCGCTGCAGATTCCGAAGGGTCACAACGTCGGTATGTTCGTCCTGAGCGGCCGAGCATCCGTCGCGGAGTCGCAGAGGTTGGCAGAAGCGGACCTGGCCGTCTGGGCTTCCACGGGCGACGACGTGACGATTACGGCAGAGGAAGATGCCGTGATCCTGGTGATGGCCGGCGAAGCAATCCACGAGCCGGTGGCGCGCTATGGCCCATTCGTGATGAATACGAAGGCGGAACTGGTCCAAGCCGTGAACGATTATCAGGCCGGCAAGATGGGACATTTGTCTTGATGCCGTCGCTCATGAAACGTATGTCGTTGAAAGCTGACGTAGCGCCAGGGATGAAAGCTCACATGGGCCAGTCGACAGCAGTACTCTCGATCGAGATCTATTCCGATGTCGTGTGCCCTTGGTGCTATGTCGGAAAGCGTCGGCTGGAGCAGGCGCTCGAGACCGCTGGTTACGCAAGCCGGGCGCACATTCTGTGGCGCCCGTTTGAGCTGAATCCGACAATGCCGAAGTCCGGCATGGATCGGCAGGCCTATCTCGACGCGAAATTTGGAGGCCCAGAGGCCCGGCGTGCGATGGAGCAACGCATCGCTAATGCCGGTGAAGCGGATGGGATCGTGTTCGCCTTCGACCGGATCGAACGGACGCCGAACACGTTCGATGCCCATCGCTTGCTATGGTTCGCCCAGCAGCACGGGAAGCAGGACGACCTGGCCGAAGCGCTGTTTCACGCCTATTTCTCGGAAGGCCGGGATATCGGCGACGGACCGACGCTCGTCGAGATTGCAGTGGAGGCCGGGCTTGGTCGCGGGGAGGCCCGGCAGTTTCTATCGGGCGATGCGGGAATTGAAGAAGTCCGTGCTGAAGAAGCAGCAGGTCACCGTTTGGGAATTCGCGGTGTCCCCTACTTCCTGTTGAACGATACCTATGCGATCTCCGGTGCGCAATTTCCTGATATCTTTGTCGCGGCCTTGCAAAGGGCAGACGTTGATCGCGCGGAGCGAAAGGTAGGTCGATGATGGCGGTTCAAGTCTACGGCTGCAACCATGTTGTGATCGAAGTGACCGATGCGAAGAAAGCCGTGAAGTTTTATTCCGATGTGTTTGGCCTGAAGATGCTCCGGGGAGGGGAAGGCGCGGCCTGGTGCAAACTGGGCGAGCATCAGTTCATGGCGATCTTCGAAGTCGAGAAGCTCCAACCAGACCGCACGAAACACTTTGGCCTTATGGTGCGCGATCAGAGACAGATCGATGAAGTTCGGCGGAAACTCACGAAGAAGTATAAGCTCAAGCTCCATCCGAATTTCCGCTGCGACTTCCGAGATCCTTGGGGGAACCGTATTCAGGTTGGCGACCTCTCCGACGAGTCGCTGGTCTGGCTTCTCCCCTATCAGGAAGTGCAGAAGGCAGGAGTGACGTTTGTGAAATGAGTTCACCTATGACTCTCGACCACGGACAACACCAACATGAACACCATGCCATGGCAGGAGAACGAGCTTCGCTGACGGGACTCGCTGTCTCGGCCACGATCCATTGCCTGACCGGCTGCGCGATCGGTGAAGTCCTTGGCATGGTGATCGGGGTGGCGCTCGGTTGGAGCAACGCTGCGACCATCGCTGTGTCCATTGTCTTGGCCTTTCTCTTCGGGTATTCGATGACGCTCTGGCCGCTCCTGGCCGGTGGCATGGAATTCGGGCCGGCGGCGGGATTGGCGTTGGCTTCGGATACGCTCTCGATCACCGTGATGGAAATTGTAGACAATGCTGTGGTGTTAATGATCCCCGGTGCGATGGACGCGGGGTTGACCAGCCTGCTGTTCTGGGGGAGCCTGGTACTGTCGCTGGCCGTGGCTTTCGTGGCCGCCTTGCCGGTGAATCGGTGGTTGATCAGCAAGGGTCGCGGACACGCCCTGGTCTACGCGCACCATTAACGGTCAGCTCAGACAAAGAGGATCTGCAATGAAAGCACATTATCTCGGTCACGTCGTGTTCTATGTGAAGGATCTTGAGCGATCATTGAAATTCTATCGCGACCTGCTGGGATTCAATGAAGTCGGACGGATTTTCAACGGAGCGGCCGCCGCGTTGACGTCCGGCCGCACGCATCACGAGCTGTTGCTCATCCAAGTCGGTGACGCGCCGGGGCCTCCGACCGGAAGACATCGAGGCCTGTATCACATCGGCATCAAAGTCGGCGACAGTCTCGATGAATTGCGCGAGGCGAAGAGAGAATTGGAACGAGCCGGTGTTACGATCGACGGCATAAGCGACCACACAGTCAGCCAGAGCCTCTACCTTCAGGACCCGGACGGCAATGAGGTTGAACTCTACGTGGATGTGGACGAGTCCATCTGGAAGGAGAACCCCGAGGCCGTGTTGTCCCCGATCAGGCCCCTGCGGTTGTAACCAGATCAAGGGCTTGCTACCCTCGATCGGCACGACTCAAAGGAGTACAGTTCACCAAGAGGCCACACCACGCAGCCAAATAGCGGGCGCTGCTCACGCTGGGTCCAGCAACCTATAAAGGAGGAGCCGTCATGCGCATGAAATGGGAAACGCCTTCGTTCGCGGAAGTAAAGATGGACGCCGAAATCAACTCATATCAGGACGATTTTGCGGACACTCCGGATGTCCAGGAGCCATCGAAGGAAGCGTCGGTCGCAAACATTCCCCAATAATAGTAGGAACAGCAATGCTCATCCGGGTCCTAGGATCTGCAGCCGGAGGAGGATTCCCACAATGGAACTGCGCCTGCGTGAACTGTCGAGGCGTACGGGGTGGGCTGATCCACGCAGTTCCCCGGTCGCAGGAATCAGTCTGTGTGAGCGCTGACGATGGAGACTGGTTTCTCATTAACGCATCTCCGGACATCCGTTCACAAATCGAGAGCTTCGGCCCTCTCCACCCAAGGAAATCACGCGCCACGCCGATTCAGGCGATCTTTCTGACCAACGGCGACCTTGATCACTGCCTGGGACTCCTCTCGCTGCGGGAGAATCACCGTCTCGTGATCTACGGGACCGAATCCGTGCATCGCGGTTTCACAGAAGGCAATGTCTTGTATCGGACCCTTCAACGCTTTGCCGATCAGGTGACCTGGCGAACCCTGAAACTCGGAGTGGAAGAAACGGTGCTGCGCGCAGATGGATACCCGTCGGGGTTGACGGTGAAAGCCATGGCCGTTCCGGGAAAACCTCCTGTACATTTGGAAGGACTCGTCTCGTCCGATAACCTGGAAATAAATGTGGGGCTCAGGTTTCGCCAGGTCAGCAACGGGCGGGTCCTGACCTATCTGTCCGCTGTCGGCAGAATCACGCCTTCCGTCGTCGAAGGACTGGAAGGCGCGGATTGCGTCATGTTTGACGGTACCTTCTGGTCAAGCGATGAACTGTCCGCGCCGGGCTTCCTCCAGAAGTCGGCCGAGGAGCTCGCTCACTGGCCCGTCGGCGGGCTGGAGGGAAGTCTGTCGATGCTCTCGAAGATCACGGCTCCCCGCCGACTGTTTATCCACATCAACAACACCAATCCGA
This sequence comes from Nitrospiraceae bacterium, assembly GCA_035623075.1. NCBI lineage: Bacteria > Pseudomonadati > Nitrospirota > Nitrospiria > Nitrospirales > Nitrospiraceae > Nitrospiraceae bacterium. Next base: position 303,510 of record DASPUC010000024.1, read on the forward strand.
TGTTGCGGGAGGATTCCCCTGAGCGGAAGATCGTCGAGGCAACCGGATGGGAAGTGGCCCGGGATGGGATGGAGGTCAGGCTATGAAGAGCGACCAGCATCAAGGTCCGCTTTCAAAGGACGCCTTCGTGGAGTGGCTCTCGCGCGAAGGTGCTGTCCGTTATCATGACCACCATCTCTTCCATAAGCTCATGCACGATGGGAATCTGACGAATGTCCAGCTGCAACAATGGGTGTTGAATCGCTACTACTACCAAACTCGCATTCCGATCAAGGACGCCCTCATCGTCTCAAAGTCTGAAGACCCGAATTTTCGACGGATCTGGCTCCGCCGCATTCAGGATCATGACGGATCGCAAGATGGGCAAGGCGGCCTCGCTTCGTGGCTCGAGTTGGCCCGCGGTGTGGGTCTCGATATCGAGGAAGTCAGAAACTGTCGGTCTGTGCTCCCGGGAGTCAGGCTCGCCTGTGACGGGTATGTGCAGTTCGTCCGTGAGTCCCCGCTTCTCGAAGCAGTGGCCTCCTCACTGACGGAGTTGTTTGCTCCAGCGCTCATGGCCAAACGCCTCGAGGCGTGGAAACACCATTTTCCGTGGGTAAGTTCGGAAGCCCTGGCGTATTTCCAGATGAGAATTTCCCGCGCCAGCCTTGATTCGAAACAGGCCGTCGAATTCGTCGTGCAACACGCCGTGACGTATGAGCTGCAGAAACGATGTGTGCAAGCTTTGGTCAAGAAGGCCGAGATTCTGTGGCATATACTCGATTGCCTGTATATGGCCTACGTCGAGCCCGGATCAGAACGAGAAAAGGCGGCCCATGCTTATGACCACAGCCAGGCCTCGGCTTAACCGAAAAGTGCGCCTTCGCCTCGATCGGCGCACGGGTCGCTATATGCTGCTGTACCCTGAACGGGGACTGGAGCTGAACGAGACTGCCTTGGAGATTGCACGCTTCTGTACGGGAGAGTGGACGGTCGACGATATCGTCCAACATCTGGCTCGTGCGTTTCATGATGCTTCCCTGCTTGAAATCAAGCGAGACACGCGTCACTTTCTCGACACCCTCGCCGAACGTGGACTCCTGCAAGGTTGACCATGAACGGCGAGTATCGTCCCTATACATTCATCGCCGAACTCACCTACCAGTGTCCTTTACGATGCCCCTATTGTTCGAATCCTCTCGACTATACGCATCAGAGAGACGAAATCGACACCGACACATGGCTTCGTGTCTTTCAGGAGGCGGAAGCACTTGGTGTGGTCCAGCTCAACCTGACGGGCGGCGAGCCGTTGCTGCGGAATGATCTTGAACGGCTCATTGAGGGGGCGAGCAAGCTTGAGCTGTATACGAATCTGATCACGAGCGGCATCCCTCTGACCTTCGAACGACTTGCTCGATTTCGGGCGCTCGGGCTCAACAGCGTGCAAGTGTCCATCCAAAGTACAAAGCCGACGGAATCAGATCGCATTGCCGGCGCACCATCGTTCCACCGGAAGCTCGACGTCATGCAGTGGGTGAGATCGCTCGACATCCCGTTGACCATGAACGTGGTACTCCATCGGGACAACATCGGTGAAACCGCGGCGCTCATCGCGCTGGCCGAAAATGTGTCGGCAGACCGGTTGGAATTGGCCAACGCGCAGTACCTTGGGTGGGCTCTCCGGAATCGCGCAGCGCTCCTGCCCACTCGCGAGCAACTCGGACGGGCACGAGCCATCGCGGCTGACGCCAGGGAACGGCTTCGAGGGAGAATGGAAGTGGTGTTCGTCACTCCCGACTACTATTCGGCGTTTCCCAAATCCTGTATGGATGGCTGGGGACGCCGGTTCATCGTGGTGAATCCGGAAGGGCTTGCGCTGCCCTGTCATCTAGCGCAGACGTTGCCGGGCTTACATTTTGACAACGTCAGGCAGCGTTCCGTCGAGGACATTTGGCATCACTCCTCCGGCTTTAATCAATTCCGTGGAGAGGGATGGCTGCCCGACCCCTGCCGAACCTGCGATCGTCGCACCAAAGACTTTGGAGGATGTCGCTGTCAGGCCTTTCATGTGACGGGGAACGCCGGCGCAACGGATCCAACTTGTTCTCTCTCCCCTGCACATGGGCGCATTGAATCCGCCCGAAGCCAGGCGAGTCACGTGGCCGGTGCGCCGGTGTTGTTTGAATATCGGACCGGCCGAGGATTTGCTCGAGCATGAGCGGGCTCTCTTGGTCCCTCCGTTCCTGGGGATGACCGGACAGTGTGCATTCAATCTGGCGATGAAAAGGAAAACGGAATAGCCGGCTAGGAGGCGATGGTTCGATGAGGCGCGTTGGTATGCTGTCATTCTTCTCGACGATTCTGATCTTCGTCGCCTGCCGGGTCGGCGCAGGCCCTCTCCCGCTCGATACAATCAAGCTCCCCCCCGGCTTTTCCATCGCGATCTATGCGGACAATGTTCCGAATGCGCGGGGAATGACGCTTGGGCAAAACGGCACCGTCTTCGTCGGCTCCAGAGAGAAAGGAGACGTCTATGCAGTCCTCGACAAAGACGGTGATCAACGCGCTGATGCCGTGGTGACTATCGCCCGTAGCTTGCAAATGCCCGTGGGTGTCGCCTATCAGAACGGCTCTCTGTACGTCTCCGCGGTCGATCGCATCTTACGTTTCGACAAGGTTGAGCAAAACCTGACGAATCCTGCTCCGCCGGTGGTGGTCACGGATCGATTTCCGAAAGAGACGCATCATGGATGGAAATTCATCGCGTTCGGTCCAGACGGAAAACTCTATGTGCCTGTCGGAGCCCCTTGCAATATCTGTGAACCCGACCCCGACCGCTACGCGCTCATCGCCCGCATTAATCCGGGCGGGAGCGGTTACGAGGTTGTGGCTCGTGGAGTCCGGAACTCGGTCGGATTCGACTGGGATCCAACGACCCGCGACTTGTGGTTCACGGACAATGGTCGGGATTATCTCGGAGACAATCAACCGCCGGATGAACTCAATCATGCGTCGAAGGCGGGACTGCACTTCGGCTACCCCTATTGTCACGGTGGAACAATCCAGGATCCTGAATACGGCAGCAAGCACGCCTGCAGCGAATTCACTGCGCCGGCCGTCACGCTCGGCCCCCATGTTGCTTCTCTTGGCATGCGTTTTTACACCGGCATGATGTTCCCCTCGGAATACCGAAACCAAATCTTCATTGCGGAGCATGGGTCGTGGAATCGGAGCGAGAAAATAGGCTATCGGATCACCCTCGTGTCACGGGATAAACAGGGGCGACTCCAGTATTCGACCTTTGCAGAAGGGTGGCTTCAGGGTCAAAAGGCATGGGGACGCCCTGCTGATGTTCTCGTCATGCCGGATGGCGCTCTCTTGGTGTCGGACGATTCGGCGGGCGTGATCTATCGAATCAGCTATCGAACACCGTCGGCCAATACTCCCCCGCCACCACCGTGAGTGCTGGTGACTGCCGTGGCGAAGTTTCAGGGTGAGGCTTGAGGAGAAGGAGGCTCTCATGCGCTCGACATGGTTCCGATTCTTACTGGTCGTTGGATGCCTGCTGGTTCAAGGACCTGAGGCGTCGGCTCAACAGTCTCGGCCCGATGATGAAATCACGAAGTTGGCCGATGACGTGTATCTGTTCAGGCACAAATTTCATCAGTCTATTTTTATCACCACGCCAAAAGGTGTCGTCGTCACCGATCCGATCAGTTCCGACGCCGCGACCTGGCTGAAAGCCAAGATCAAGACCCTCACCGATCAGCCCGTCCGCTACGTGATATACAGCCACAACCATAATGATCACATCACCGGTGGCAGCGTCTTCTCCGACACAGCTCTCTTCATCAGTCAGACTGCCGCAAGGCCGAAAATTCTCCAGGCCGGGGATCCTCAGACACCAGTTCCCAACGTGACGTTTGGTGATCGGATGTTCATCGACCTTGGAGGCAAACAGGTCGAACTGATTTACACCGGAAGAAACCATTCGGATAACAGCCTCGTCGTGCTGCTCCCGCAGAACAAGCTGCTCTTCGCCGTCGATTTCATTCCGGTCGAGACGGTGGCCTATCGGGCGCTGCCGGACAGCTATCCAGAGGAATGGATCGACTCGCTCAAACAGGTCGAGCAATTGGATTTCGAGATCCTGGTTCCCGGCCATGGCAAGGTCGGCACGAAGGAGGACGTGCAACGGTTTCGCGGCTACCTCGAAGATCTCAGAGTCGCCGTACTGGAGCAGGTCCAGAAGGGCGCAAGTCTGGAAGAAACGAAAAAAACTGTTCAGCTTCCCAAATACGAACAGTGGCAGCGGTATTCCGATTGGTTTCCGGAGAATGTCGAAGGGATGTACCGGTATCTCTCCGAACAGCGGAAGGACAATCGCTGAGCGAACCTGAAATTGTTTCGGCGCCGATTTACGGTGGAGTACGAGCGCCCATACAACCACCTAAGGAGGAGAACATGAGCGACGTCATCATTACCCCCAAGAATGACGGACCCTATTACGTCAAAGGCACGTTCAAGATCGTGACGGAAGGCGGTCGACAGATCGTGGTCGATGGAAACGAGGCCTGGCTCTGCCGGTGCGGCCACTCGGCAAACAAGCCGTTCTGCGACGGTTCGCACAAGAAGGCCGGGTTCAAGAACAATTTGGATCAGAAATCATGACGACCTAACAAGCTCTGTAAAAACTCAATTGTCGTTCAAAAGTCATTGACAGTTTTAGCGTGGTGAGGGCGCCAGAATAGCCCACAGGATACTCAAAAAGGCCGTCCGGCGCGGCCGCAGCGAGCGAGGAGGCGAGGCGTACTCCGTTCCGTACGTTGAGCCTCTAAGCGATGCGAGAACAAAGCTGGCGGACTTTTTCAGTATCCTGCTCAACGAAGGGAGATGGACGATGAAACGCACCAGTTCCGCAATCTGGCAAGGTGATCTGAAAACCGGCAAGGGAACAGTTTCGACGGAGAGCGGCGTGTTGTCGAAGACCCAGTATTCGTTCAGCACAAGATTCGAGAACGGTAAGGGCACGAATCCGGAGGAGCTGATCGCCGCGGCGCACGCGGGCTGCTTCACGATGGCGCTGTCGGCGCAGCTGGGCAATGCGGGACTCGTGGCCGACAAGCTGGAAACGACGGCCACGGTGAGTTTTGAGAAACTCGAAGCCGGTTGGGCCGTGACGCAGATTCATCTCGACGTAAAGGGCAAGGTCCCGAAAGCCGATGTCACAGCCTGGGAGAAGGCGACCGCTGCGGCAAAATCAGGCTGCCCGATTTCTCGGTTACTCAACACGACGATCACAATGGACGCAAAGTTGGAGGGGTAGATGACGTCGGAAGGGGAAACGATCATGACGGTACGACGAGCAAAGGGAGATGGGAGGAGAACCCGAAGTCCGATCAAGGTGCTCGCGATTGATGTGGGCGGCACCAACGTGAAGGTGCTCGGAGCCGATCAGTCGACACCTCATAAAATCCCTTCCGGGCCGGCCATGACGGCGAAAAAGATGATCGGCGAAGTCAAGCGCGCAACCGATGGTCGAGCCTATGACGCGGTCTCGATCGGGTACCCAGGCCCGGTACGGGGCGGACACCCGCTGGCGGAACCCAAGAATCTCGGCGGAGGGTGGGTGAAGTGTGATTTTCAGAAGGCCTTCGGCAAACCGGTCAAGGTGATCAACGACGCGGCCATGCAGGCGCTCGGCAGCTACGAAGGCGGTCGCATGCTGTTCTTGGGGCTCGGCACCGGCCTCGGTTCCGCGCTCATCACCGACGGTGTGCTGGTCCCGATGGAACTCGCGCATCTCCGGTATCGAAAGGGTCGCACCTACGAGGACTACGTCGGGGTGCGCGGATTGAAGCGGTACGGGAAGAAACGATGGCGCCGGTACGTGCTGGATGTGGTGTCAGCGCTTCGGGATGCGCTCCAATCAGACTATGTCGTACTCGGCGGCGGCAATGCGAAGAGGCTCCAGAGGCTGCCCAAATGGGCTCGTCTCGGAGACAACAGCCATGCCTTTATCAGCGGCTTTCGATTATGGGACGACGCCTGGCAGGATGAACGATCTGCCTGTGTCGTGCGGATGGGCCGTTCAAGTGAAGGGCGTGGGTCGTAAGCCGACCAGCCGGGAACTCGACTTCTTGACTTGTCCTGGGTCCTCCATGCCTGAACTCCATTGGTACGAACGGGGCGTCTAGAGAGGGGCGAGGATTCAAGATCCGTCTCGACCCGCGTCTGCCAAGGCGGCAGCGGACCCTCTTGAGCAGCCACAGCCGATAGTCCATACTGAACATGTATGGACGGGCGCACCGTATCTCCATGTGAGACTCTCTCCGAACGGTACCAAGCCCTACTGGAGGTTGCGGAGGCGATTTCCTCACACCGCGACCTACACGAACTCTTTCGCGACCTCGCCCAGCGGCTTCCCCGGGTCGTCCACGTGAATTTTGTGTCCCTCTCCTTGCACGATCCCGCCCGTAACCTGATGCGATTGCAGACGATCCAAGCGAATGTTCCGGTGGATCTCATCGGTGGCCACGAGGAACCGATTGAGGAAACACCGTCGGGACTCGTATGGCAAACACAGCAACCGGTCCTTGTGCCGGACCTTGCCGAAGAACATCGGTGGCCAAAAGTTACTCAACGGATGAAGGAGGACGGCACGAAGTCGTTTTGTGTCGTGCCCCTGACCACGGCGGTCCGACGGTTGGGAGCGATGGGGTTTTCGAGCTTGGAGAGAGGGGCCTATGGCGAAGCGGACCTGGAATTTCTGCGACAGGTCGGAAACCAAGTCGCCGTTGCCGTGGACAACGTCCTCCATCATCAAGACCTGACCCATGATCGTGACCGCTTGCGTCTCCTCCTGGAAGTGTCCGAGTCTATCGCGTCACACCGTGACCTGGCCGAGCTGTTCCATGATCTGGCCCAACGGCTTCCACGCGCGCTCGAGTTTTCCTATATCGCCTTGATTCTGCATGATCCCGAGCGGAACGTCATGCGTCTCCATATCCTGGAGACGCCGCGACCGGTCAGCATCGCTCCAGGGTGTGAATTTCCCGTCGAAGAGTCGGTTGGAGGTTGGGTCTGGCAACACCAGCAGCCCCTGGTGATCGAGAATATCGAACAGGAAACCCGATTCCCGAAACTGATCCAGATGATTTGCGAGGCAGGCGTCCGGTCCTTCTGCACGGTTCCTCTCACGACCGCGCGCCGCCGCCTGGGTGCGTTGTCCGTCGGAAGCTTTGAACAGCATCATTACGGCAGGGCGAGCATCGAATTCCTCCAACAGGTGGCCAAGCAAGTCGCCATCGCGGTCGAGAATGCCCTGGCCTATGGCGAGATAACGGGCCTCAAGGAAAAACTCGCCAAGGAGAAACTGTACCTGGAAGAAGAAATCAGGACCGAATACAACTTCGAGGAGATCATCGGTGAAAGCCCGACGTTGAAAAAGGTGCTCAAGCAGGTCGAAGTCGTCGCGCCGACGGATTCGGCCGTACTGGTTCTGGGAGAAACGGGAACGGGCAAGGAATTGCTGGCCCGTGCCATTCACAACTTGAGCGGCAGGCGGGAGCGGACGTTCGTGAAGATGAACTGCGCGGCCATCCCCACCGGTCTGCTCGAAAGCGAGTTGTTCGGTCACGAGCGCGGAGCCTTCACCGGGGCGATCGCCACCAAGATCGGACGATTCGAGTTGGCCGATGGCGGCACGCTCTTTCTCGACGAAGTGGGAGACATCACGCTTGAACTCCAATCGAAGCTCCTGCGCGTCCTACAGGAACAGGAATTCGAGCGGTTGGGAAGCACGAGAACCATGCGAGTCAACGTGCGGGTCGTGGCCGCGACCAACCAGGACCTGTCCGAGATGGTGGAGAAAAAGGAATTTCGCAGCGATCTCTATTACCGGTTGAACGTGTTCCCGCTCGTGGTTCCTCCCTTGAGAGAACGCCGCGAGGACATTCCCGTGCTTGTGCGCTACTTTGCCCAGAAGTTTGCGCGACAGTTGAATCGTTCGGTCGAACGCATCCCCGCCGATACAATCGATGCCTTGACGGCCTATGCCTGGCCCGGAAACATTCGGGAGCTCGAAAATCTGGTCGAACGGGCGGTCATCCTCTCCACCGGCCCTGACTTGGTGTTTCCCCTCAGCGAACTCAAAACCCCGCGCTTCCAGGCGGGTGCGGCGTCAGTGTCCACACTGGAAGCGGCGGAGCGAGAACACATCGTTCGCGCGCTGAACGCAACCAACTGGATCATCGGAGGTCAGGCCGGCGCGGCGGCCAAGCTCGGCATGAAACGCACCACCCTCCAATCCAAGATGCAGAAGCTCGGCATCGTACGTTCCCACTAATGCCCACTCACGCCTTTATTTCCTGACAGTGAGCACCCGTGTACATAGACACTCTTGAGCAAGCGACATAGGGGTACTGGTACCGCTGTATCGAGAAGGAGTATCCTAAAGCGCACGGCTCAAAACTCTGAACGAAGACCGCTGTGTTTGATTCAGGCCTCCCTTCTCTGGAGGAGGGGATGAGCGTAATGGTGCCTTCAGGTCCATTGTTCCGCTATGGCCTCAGCGTTGCAGCAGTGGTACTTGCTCTGCTGCTCACCGCATTGTTTCAGCCTTTCCTAGATCGCAGTCTTTTTCTTCTGTTCTTCGGCGCTGTGATTATCAGTGCTTGGTTCGGTGGTATGGGACCAGGTCTTCTCGCCATTGGCCTCTCCAGCGCAGCGTGTCAGTACTTTCTGCTCCATCCGGTCGGCACCGAAATAGTCAATGCGTCTCCAGACCTACTGACGCTCCTCGTCTTTGGATTGGTCAGTCTCATCGCCACCGCACTGATCTCTGCCCGTTTGCGTACCGATCAGGCTCTACGTGCAAGCGAAGCGCAAATGCGGCGGCTAGTGAGCTCCAACATCGTCGGGATCATCCATTCACATTTTGATGGCCGCATTCTCGACGCCAATGACGCTTTTCTCGCGATGGTGGGATACACGCGAGCGGACCTGCGATCCGGGACCGTCCGGTGGGATGCGATGACACCACCGGAACTTCGTCATCTGAGCGAACGAGCCATGGAGAAGCTGAGGGCGTCAGGGGCTTGCCCGCCGTTTGAGAAGGAATACTTTCGCAAGGACAGCAGTCGCGTTCCGGTCCTGATTGGGTTGGCGCTCTTGGAGGGCACCCAGGACCAAGCGATGTGTTTCGTGCTCGATCTCTCAGAGGGCAAACGTATGGAAGAGGCGCTCAAGCAGATACGGGATCACCTGGAGGTCAGAGTTCGCGAGCAGACGGCTGCGTTGAGGCACATGAATGAAGCCTTGAAGGGCGAAATCGACGAGCACAAACGGGCTGAAGAGGCATTGCGCCTGAGCGAGCAACGCTTTCGGTATCTGGCAGAAAACATGGATGAGGTCTTTTGGTTCACACAAGTCAATCCTGAACGGACCCTCTACGTGAGTCCAGCGTTCGAGACCGTTTGGGGGCGAGCGGTCAACGATGTGTACGAGGACCCGCGTCTCTGGCTGCAATGTATCCACCCCGAGGACCGAGTGCGGGTGACAGGTGCCTTTGAAGCATGGCTTAACGGACAGGCTGAGATGTATGACATTGAATACCGCATTTTGACACCGCCCGATGAGGTTCGATGGATTCACGATCGAGGAGTCAAGGAAGAGAAGGAAGGTCGGCCGGTTCTCGTAGGTGGAATTGCAACCGACATCACCGAACGCAAGCGGGCGGAGGAGGCGCTGCGGGAGAGCGAGGCGCGGCTGAAACTCGCGCAAGAATCGGCCGGTGCCGGAGTGTGGGATTGGGACATCCGGTCCAGAACGATGAAGTGGTCGAAGGAGTATTATCGTTTGCTCGGACTCAAGCTGGGCGAACACCAGCCATCGCATGAAGCTTGGCTACGGTCCGTACATCCCGACGATCGACTCAGAGTTCAGTGCGCCGTGGAAGAGGCCATCAAGGAGAAACGAGAACTCGAGATTGAATATCGCATCTGTCGGCCCGATGGCGAGCTACGGTGGCTGACCCGGAGAGGACAGACGTTCCATGACCATGACGGGCAGCCGGCTCGCATGGTCGGCATTACGCTCGATATCACAGATCGCAAGCGAGGAGAGTTGTTGCTTGAGGGAGAAAAACGTCTTCTCGAGATGGTGGCCAGGGGTGATTCGCTCGCCGTCATCCTGGATGCCCTATGTCGGGTCGTCGAAGAGCTGTCCAACGGGTTGCTAGCGTCGATTTTGCTGTTGGATCGGTACGGCAAACGGCTCTGGCACGCAGCGGCCCCTAGTCTTCCAAAAAGTTACACTGACACGATTAACGGTATGGCTATCGGCCCTGCAGCAGGTTCGTGCGGAACGGCGGCTTACCGGGCCCAGAGAGTGGTTGTCCCAGACATAACCAAGAGCCAGCTATGGGCCGAGTATCGCGATCTGGGATTGGCGCACGGTTTGCGCGCCTGCTGGGCCACGCCGATTCTGTCCACCGAAGGTCCGGTCTTGGGGGCCTTTGCCATCTACTACCGCGAACCTCGCAGGCCTACCCCCCATGAGATCGATCTCGTTGAGCGAGCCACCTATCTCGCGAGAGTTACCATCGAACGCAAACGCGTAGAGGAGGCGCTAAGCACTATGCAGTCTGAACTCGCGCGCGCTTCTCGGGCAATGACGATGGGGGAGTTGATCGCATCTATCGCTCATGAAATCAATCAGCCTCTGGCCGCGATCGTCACCAACGGCAATGCGTGCCTGCGCTGGCTCTCCGGCCCAAAACCGAATATCAAGGAGTTACGGGAAGCGGTGGCAGACGTCGTGAAAGATGCCAACCGGGCTAGCGACGTGATCGCCCGCATTCGAGAGCTTTTGAAAAAGAGCCCTCCTCAGGCCGTGCGGCTGGATATGAACAAGGTCATTCGTGAAGTCGCTGCACTGGTGGACAAGGACGTCTTGAGAAGGAGAGTCTCGCTGCGAACGGTGCTCGCATCGAACCTGCCGAGCCTGTCGGGTGATCGCATTCAATTACAACAGGTGCTCCTCAACCTCGTCATGAACGCAGTCGAGGCCATGAGCATGGTTCCGGAGACGGGGCGAGAACTCGTGATTCAGTCGAGCGCGCACGGCTCGAACGAAGTGTTGGTCCAAGTGCGAGATGCGGGCATCGGGCTCGATCCGATCAACCTCGACCGTATCTTCGACCCGTTCTTTACGACAAAGACGAACGGGATGGGCATGGGGTTATCGATCAGTCGGTCCATTATCGAGGCCCACGGTGGAAAACTGGAGGCATCACCGAATGCGGATAGAGGGGCGAATTTTCATTTCACCCTTCCAGCCGAATGAAGGAAACGATCGTGCATGAAGTTGAACCATGTGTGTTTGTCGTGGATGACAATGCTTCGGTTCGGAAGGCATTGAAACGGTTGTTTTCATCGGTCGGCATGCAATGCGAGACGTTCCCCTCAGCTCAGGAGTTCCTACGATGCGACCCTCCGAATACCCCGGCGTGCTTGGTCCTGGACGTGCGCATGCCGGGGTTGAGCGGGCTCGAGCTCCAAAGCCGACTCGTTGCGGTGAATCAACACATCCCGATCATCTTCATCACCGGACATGGCGATATCCCCATGTCTGTACGAGCCATGAAAGCAGGCGCGGTGGAGTTTTTGACCAAACCGTTCCATGATCAGGACTTGTTGGAGGCGGTGCAGCAGGCCATCCAGCTCGATCGAACTGTGAAGCAGCAGCGGGCTGAATTGGCTCGACTCCGCGAGCGGTTCGAATCCCTCACGCCTCGTGAGCGTCAAGTGCTGGCGCTGGTCGTGACCGGCCGGCTCAATAAACAGACTGCAGTAGAACTCGGCACGAGCGAGAAGACGATTAAAGTTCACCGCCATCAGGTCATGCAGAAGATGCAGGCCCAGTCTCTGGCCCAGTTGGTTCTCATGGCCGAGAAACTCGGCCCCACCACCCGAACGGTCTAGCCATCTAAGACCAAAGTCCAATAGCTCATCTCTTTCGCTTCCGGTAGCCTCTGCCCACGAAAACCGATAGGGTCCCGCAATACTTCAGATGGGAGCGACCGCGTAGGCGAGACCCTCCCCGGGAACGATAGCCAAACGCCGATTGCTTTCAAGCGCCGACTCAAGAGGATCGTGTGGCAACGGCGAAGCGCGCTCTTGTTTCGATCGTGGACGATGACGAGTCGGTCCGCAGGGCGTTGAAACGGCTGATTCAATCGGTTGGGTTGAGAGCGGAGGTCTTCGCTTCGGTGGACGAATTGTTGTACTCAGGCCAACTGGGGAACACGGCATGCTTAATCCTCGACGTGGTGATGCCGGGAACGGGGGGCTTAGACTTCCAGCGCCGGTTGACCTCTGCCAAACAGCACATTCCCATTGTGTTCATTACGGCCCACGACGACGATCATGCTCGTCAGTCGGCCCTGGCTCTCGGAGCCGCCGCCTTTCTCCGAAAGCCGTTCTCAGATGAAGCCCTACTGGATGTCGTGCGCTCGGTCCTGGACATAGGTCAAGGAAAATGAGGGCTACGTCCGAGACAAAGCGGAGAAGAAATCATCTGGCATCCCTATGCCACCTCGGAGAGGAGGCTGTGTTGATATCAGGAACCATGGAATGATGCTGTTGATCCGGAAAGAGATCGAGGTCAAACCAAAGGAGGTGGTCGAGGTCCACGTTGAGTTTCCCGTCCGGAAGGTCACTATCGAATAGTCTCGCTCGAGACGAAGCACATGAAGTGGTACCACGCTTCAGATGAACCTGGCGAGACAAGGATGGCTGGTTGAAGGGAGGTTTGACCTATGGATCCCAGAGGGAGAAAACTCTGTTACAGGAGTGCAATTGTCGGACTGCTCGCACTCCTCGGATTCGTCAGCTATGAACTGGGCGCGCTCGTGCCGAAGGCGAATGCGATTCCGGCCTTCGCCCGCAAGTACAACTTTGCCTGCAATGTCTGCCATGTGCCTGGATTCCCAAAGCTCAACGACTTCGGCAACCTGTTTCGCGATCAGGGCTATCAACTGGGGACGGATAACGATTTGCCGACATTTGAGGGCATCTCGATGGGATTCTGGCCGCTGTCGTGGCGCACCACCGCCGGGTATGAACTTGCCGGCCAGAAGATAGATGGGGCAAAAGCCCAAACCGGCGGCGTCTGGTCTGCCACGTTGGACATGTTGAGTTTTGGCACCCTGCATCGCAACATTTCGTACGGAGTGGTCTTCACGGGCGCGAGTGCGACTTCCGGCTCCGGAGGAAATATCGATCTGGAATCGGCCTTTGTGCGTCTCATGAACCTGGAGCGGTTCCTGGGCGGGTCCACGAACACCTATCTGATGAATTTCAAAATCGGGAAATTCGAGCTGGACGTGCCCTTCAGTGAAAAACGGAGCCCAACGCTGAATTCCGAATATGTCTGGTACCATTACGTCGCGGGGACGCCGTGGGTTCAGTCGACCTTGGCAGGGTTGAACGCCACCGCCGGCATGACTGCCTCCTATATCAATCCGAATCAATTCCAGCCCGGATCGAATCAGCCGGGAATCGAGCTCACCGGGATTAAGAAGACTGATTCGACCGGGGGATATTTTCGGTACTCCCTGGCAGGGCTCACGACGAACATGAATGGGGCCTGTCCCGGCCCTGGCCCCACCCCCGGCGTTCAGGGTACGCCTGGCGCCGCGTTACCGAGCTGCACTGGAATGGGAGGCCGGGGCTTCGACTTCTACGGACACGTGACTCAGTCGTTCGGGGGCTACGGGATTGTCTCGGGTCAGCGAATCGGAGCGTTCTTCATGTATGGCAAGGCACCGACGGTGGATAATCCAGTTTGTCCTGGTTGTCAGGGAACAATGGGGAACAGTCAAGGGTTTATGCGCGTCGGGGGGGATGCAAGTCTGACCTTTGATGGGCAATGGAATCTCTTCGGGTCATACGTGTACGCGAACGACAGCTCTGGGCTCTTTCAAAACACTCAGTTGCTACCGACTAATACGAATGGATCACTCGGCGGATTCCAGAACGCGGCCTGGCAGGGCGGATTTGTGGAGTTGAACTGGTACCCAACCCAACTTCCTCTAGTCGGAGGGACCGGGTGGCTGTTCGGCTACCGGTATGACCTGATCCGCAATATCCGGCAAGGCATCTCCTCCTTTGCCAGCACCTACAACAACGTGGATTCCAACACGTTCCTGGCGCGGTACTACATTCATCAGTCAACGCGGACTGATATCGCGCTGCATGCCGAATATAATTTCTACACCGATACGGGGGTAGGAGTGAATGGGGGTGATTTGAAGGGAAAAACCATGTTGGTCGGGATGGACTTTGCTTTCTGAGATCGCCTTCTTTTCACGAAAGGGTATAAGCAGGGGGTAGCGCCACTCGGTTTGGCAAAATGCTCGCTGTTGGGTTAGGTTGTGCCTACTAAATGGGCAATACCTGCGGACAAGGGCGGTGGGGACCTCGTTTGCCCGGCGCAGTCTCTACGGTGGTACTGCTGGTGGGACTCTTCTCCCTGTTCCTCCCGATGGCTGCGGCGGGACAAGAGGCAAGACTCCAAGTGCTTCCGTTGCGTCCGTTCTACGTGGACTTTGCAATGCGGCAAACATTTACCCCGAACGGGCGTGATTTGGCTTTCCAAGCCGGCTTCACCGCCCTCACCTACGGCAATTTGGAGGTAGGGGCGACCTATCAATACTTCGGATTCGACTCGACAGACCAGCACGCCAACATCCACTCGGTCTATCTGAACCCACGGTGGAACAATTTTATTGACATCCTGGATTTTCCCAGCGGAAGCCCGATCAGCCGTACGCTCAGACATCTACTGTTCGGCCCCCTCGAAGATCGAGCGGTCCCCTTTGTGGGCGCCATCGGCGGAGTCGTCGTTGCGGGCCCTGGGAATAAAGCTCCCGCTTATTTAACCGGAGCAAATCTCGGGGTCCGTTTTCCAGTAGGACACAGTTTCGCATTGGAGCTTGAGTTTGCATACTTCGTCTACGGGCTTGATTTTGAGGGGACCTCGGGGAACGAGCAGCAGTTGCTCTTCATAACAGGTATATTGTTCTGAGCCGATCCGACGACGAACATCGCATCATCGGCCGGCCGGTCGGATATTCGTGGAGCTGGAAGGGTGATTCATCTGCCTGGTCGGATGTCGGGCTGTCTGCTGGCGCTGGTTGTGGGATCCCTCATCCAGGGATGCGGGTTATTGTATGATGCGACGGCATTGTTGAAACCACTGGGTGCCGAACTGTCAGATGAAGTCGACGTGATCTGTCAACACCGACGGTTGCAAGTTGGGATCGCGGTCGAGCCGTTTCAGCCCTTTGTCTTTCCTGCTGTGTGGACCGACCAGGGTCCCAGAGTCACGGGCTTGGACATTGAGTTGACCCAAGAAATCACCGCGACCTTGTCCAGACACTGTGGAGGGCCGCCGGTAACCGCGGTTCCGCACCTGGTTCATTTCCGGGACCTGTTCAGGCTGTTGACCGAGGGACAGCTGGACTTGTTCGTGTCCTCGGTGGCGTACAATGTGCCGCATCCCTCAGCGACGGGTCTCGCGTTTTCAACCCCCTATTATTATGAGGGCGCGATAGGTGTGGCCGCGCGGCGGCCGGATGTGATCGAGCACGTACGCTCCGCGCTTCGTGAGCCGTCACCAGATGGAAATCTTCTCGCTGCACGCAAGAAGGCACTTGCTGGATTGACTGTGGCGGCACAGGAAGGGAGATCCCCTTATGTGTACGCGGAGGCCGAACTCAAAGACATCCGCCTTGTGGCATGCGACACACTCTTAGCCGCCTTCGAGTCGCAGGACCCACCGATCGATGTCATTCTTACCAAACAACCCATCCTTGACTTTCTCCTCCGTCGGGAACGCAAGGACTGGCAGTCGCTCGTCCTGGAGAACGGGCAACCGTTCTTGCTGACCCGCGAGCTCTATACCGTTGTGATGGCGGAGCAGAGTTTTCAGCTACAATCGCTGGTCAATGATCTACTGTTTCAACTGGAGCAATCCGGACGGTTGGAAGCCATGCGTCGCCGTTGGGTTGAAGAAGATTATACCTACACAGAGCGAGCCGTGAGAGAGGGCCTTGTCGCAACGGCATCGAAGGCTATTCACAGGAACGAGCAAGGAAGTTGTCGGTGGGCAAGGTAGCGGCAATCGAAGCCTAGAGTATGATTGAAGAGTAGCCAGTAAGGAGGTGCTACCATGATCGTATATACCGCAATCGCTGTGTTGGGATTTGTGATCGGGTTACCCGGGGAGGTGGTTTTCTGGGCGATAGATACGGTGGAAATGACGATGAAGCCAGACGAAATCTGTCGATCAGCTGACCAGACACTTGGGGACTATTTCGTGAAAGGTCATTGGACCGAGGCTCCCTGGCGGCCGGTGTGCAAAGAGTAATAAGTGTGGCACAAAAATATTTCGATGGCGTGCAGAAGGCCACAGTCGTCCTTCTCGCAACCGGCATGATCGGTCTGTTGGGTCAGGCCTGTCGAGGCCCGGCGCCACCCGCCCCAATTGCCTGCGGCACATGTGAGGACCAAGACCGTATCGTCAGGCTACAACCTGCCCCTCCTGGCGAGGGGCAGGCTGCTTTCGCCCATCCGTTCCTTTTAAATCCTGATGACTGGAAAGTCATCCTCAAGAGCATCCACGTCCAGCGGCAAAGCCAAGGGTTTCTCATCTTCACGTCCAAGGATGCCGTGGAACCAGCCTTTACAGACGACGAGGTCGAATACCTCAGCACGACGCTCAGCCGGGTGTTCGGGCATGCAAGCCGAAATGAGCGGGTGGTCTTTGCCGTCAGCCGGCATCAGCCCGCTGACATCACGGAAGTCACGAGCGGTGGGTGGTTTGTGCAAGGACCGTCGCTGCATCTGGTCTTGGCTAATTATCGATTTGCAGTCACGATGGCGAGTATCCGCGAACTCTTGTGGCAAGATCCGATGTGGACCCAAGCTGGCCCCTCCTATGACTTTGTTCCCGGCGACCATCAAACAGTGGCGCCAGAAGAAGATTCTGTTCGTCGCCTCATCTCACTGAGACTGCCCCTGCTCTCCATCGCTTACAAACCACTGTTGCTCGGCGAGTCTTCCGTCTCAGCGGCTGTGCCGAGCGGCTCTACGGGTCGCGAACTGTCTCCTCCACCCACTCGACCCTCTCCACCAAGTAAGTCGGTGGAGGAGCGGCTGCAGATGCTCAAGCGCATGAGGGAACAGGAGCTCATTACAGAGGAAGAGTACCGAGCCAAGAAACGCCAGCTCCTTGAGCAATTCTAATAGACCAATCTTTCGAGGGAATAATTGTGTCAGGTGTTTTCGGTGAAGAGTTCAAGACACTGGGTAGGTTGTGAGAACCCACGAGCTCTGCGTTCATGCGGGGCAAAACGGATCGCCAGCAGAGGCGTCGAGAACCGCTAGGATTTCGGCGACAAGTTCGGAGTATTTTACGGTGCGGGCCGGCGCGGCGGCCAAACTCGGCATGAAACTAAACACCCTCCAATCCAAGATGCAGAAGCTCGGCATCTTCCGTCCCTCGTAGCACTTCCTCGGACACGAGGCTAGGGGCCAGGGGCGAGAGGAGAGAATTATTTCCCTCTTGCCGCATGCCTCTTGCCAAGCACAGCCTTCAACCATTAGCGTTCTTCTTTCACGCAGCACTGTCGAGCCCCCTCGCCTCTCACCTCGTGCCTCTAGCCTGTCGCTTGAGCGCCGACTTTTCGGCATCTGCCGAGATGTCGGCAGTATCTCTCCGGCTCCCTTCGCTCGTCATCAGCAATGTCTTTTGTGTCGCGAGGAGAATGTGTTCTGTTTTTCGTCACTTAGCAGCGTTCACGATTATTGACGTGTGTGGAACGATCATTGCTGTGGGAAGAACCGCGAGTACAGATAACCATCCACAATCTTCGACGTACACGAGGCCGGTATGAACGAAGCGATTGAGTTTCTAGCACAGCACGGAACTCTGGTCCTGTTTGTCGTGGTCTTTGCGGAGCAAGTCGGATTGCCGCTGCCCGCCGTCCCATTTTTGATCGCCGCCGGCGCCTTGGCTGGCACCGGTCAAATGGCGTTAGGCATGGCTGTCGGGTCGGCCGTCTTGGCAGCTCTCGCGGGTGATCAAGTCTGGTTCGAGCTCGGTCGACGACGAGGTCGTCGAGTGTTGAACTGGCTCTGCCGCATCTCGCTCGAGCCGACCTCGTGCGTCCGTCGAACCGAAGACTTCTTTGCCCGTCATGGAGTCCGCTCATTAGTTGTCGCGAAATTCGTGCCGGGCCTGAGCACCATCGCACCGCCGCTTGCCGGCATTGTGGGGCTCCCGGTCCCGCAATACCTTTTATACAACGGCTTGGGAGCAATCCTGTGGGTAGGCTCCGGCATCGGCCTCGGCTATATGTTCAGTGATCATCTCGAACATGCTCTGACCCTGAGCGCCCAGGTTGGCCCAACTGTCATCTTGCTCTTCCTCGGCGGCGTGACGGCGTACGTTGTCGTGAAAGCGCTCCGCCGGCAGCAAGCGGAGAGTCTTGTGCCGCGCCTGACCGCTCAAGAAGTGGCCGACAAGCTCACGGCGGGAGAAGATCCGATGATCATTGACCTGCGTTCTCATGGGGCTCGACAGACGGAAGCGGGAATCCTCGGATCGCTCTCTCTGTCGCTCGAAGACTTGAAAGCGAAGCCTGAGGATCTTCCGCGCGATCGAGATGTGATCCTCTATTGTGACTGCCCGGAAGATGCGGCGAGCGTTCAGGGCGCGATGCTGCTCCGCAAGTTGGGATTCACGCGGGTTTGGCCGCTCGCCGGCGGCATCGAAGCCTGGCGCGCCATCACCGTGAAGGCAGAAGACCAGATGAGAGTTGCTGCAAGCGAAGCGGTTACAGTCTGACGGACACACGCGAGGTTCAGCGATTTCTGATACATGAAATGGAGGGCACATGGAACGGACACTGACACACACGAATGTCGCGACACTGATGGCAATGGCTGCAACGATCGGTGGAACCCTTCTGTGCCTCCACCTTCTCTTTCTTCCCGACACGATCGGGGCAACTGTGCCGGAGGCGAAGGCGAATGGCGCGGTCGATCTGGAGGTTTCGCTGCGTTGGATTCAGCCGATACTCGGCCAGGCGATCGTGGAAGATACGTTGATCAAGCAGCGGTATGGGAGCGAGATCGGTGAAGCGATCAAGGTTCCCAACGAGGCCACGGCGGCGGCATACCGCCTTCACGGTGCGAATCCCTATGCACAGGCCTCGGCCTACGCGGGGGCTATGGTGGTGGACCATGCGACTCGGACGCAATGGGTCATGGGTCGGCTCATCGCGGAGTTGACGAGGCACAGGGTGCGAGCTGGGACACTAACGGCGGATCGACTGGCGGGAGAAGAGAACCAACGAATGATCACCATTGCTCAACAGGCCGGGAAGAAGTCAGACGACGTCTTCCTGACTGAATTGCAGACCAGGCTTGGGCAGGTGATCGTGTCCGACACCGTGAATCGGGTGCACACGGCTGAGCGCAATCCCGAACGGGTCGGCCTGATCTTCTGACCGGAAGGGACCGTTGTCGAGAGAGGAAACAGGGACTGGAGAAAGGAGACGGAACCATGAGCAGGCTTACGGAAAAAGTGGCGATCGTGACCGGGGCATCAGACGGTATCGGGCGTGCGATCGCAGAAAGGCTGGCGCAGGACGGCGCCACCGTGGTCGTGAATTACGGCAAGAGCACGGACAAGGCCAAGCAGGTCGTCGCCGGCATTGAAGCGAAAGGCGGCAAGGCCGTCGCGATCCAAGCCGACATGAGCAAGGTCGGCGATGCCGGACGGTTGGTGAAGGACACGGTGAAGAAATTCGGCCGGCTGGACATTCTGGTGAACAACGCGGGCATGTTTATGTTCAAGCCCTTGGTCGACATGAGCGAAGAAGAGTTCGACCACATGTTTGCCCTCAATACCAAGGGGCCGTACTTTGCGCTTCAGGAAGCGGCGAAAGTCATCCAGGACGGTGGACGCATCGTGAACATTTCGACGGACGGTACCCACATCGGGTTTGGCAGTGCCACGGCGTATCTCGGCAGCAAAGGGGCGCTGGAACAGTTCACAAAAGGCTTGGCCCACGAGCTGGCCCCCAAGGGAGTTACGGTGAATACCGTGTCACCGGGGTACACGATCACGGCCATGCTTCCCCCTGATCCCGCCTTCCGGCAGATCGGTGAGCAGGCCTCGCCGCTCAAGCGACTCGGCGTCCCCAAGGACATTGCCGACGTCGTGGCCTTCGTGGTCAGCGAAGAGGCACGATGGTTGACGGGACAAAATATCCATGCCGGCGGCGGCGTGGTGATGTGATTGACGGTTTCCGTCCCTGAGACTAGGGCGGCCTTAATCTGGGAGGAGGTGCGCCATGGCAGTCACCTTGATCAACGTGTTTTCAGTCCCGAAGGGCAAGGAAGACGAGTTCGTGAAGTGGTGGCAGGACGTGAAGACCAATATTACGAAGCAACCGGGGTTTATCAGCGGAAAGTTTCATCGGAGCATCAAGCCAGACAGCAAATTCAACTTCATCAATGTTGCGATCTGGGAGAACGAAAACCTTTACTGGAAAGCTTATGAGAAGAGCGCGGCGCCCGCGAAGTCGAAGTTAGAGCACATGGGCGCTGAGATGGTTCCGGCTCTCTATCACGTTGCGTTCGAATATTGATCCGGATGCGCGGAGATGGCTGCATTGCATCCGGGTGGCCGCCCGCAAATCAGGAGCGAGAGCTGGTGATCGGTTCGGGCAAAAAAGTACAGGAGAAAAAGCGCCGTGAAAGACAATCTCGACAAAGTCAAACTGCTGGCGCGCGACTTACGGAACGGCAAGGAGTTTCCGCGGAGCCCGCGCGAAACGTTGGCAGGCTATGTCCTTGCGGCCCGTGCCGTCGACAAATGCCGAGCGGTCCTCGTCGGCTGGCAGGGCGAATTCCATTCCAACTGCCCGCTCGACCAACGGTGGCTGAAGTTTGCGGGGATCGATTACCACGCGTACCGCTCGTTTGTCGCCACCGGCGCAACCGACGATGAGATCGCGGCGTGGATCGGCGACCATGCCAAGAAGCGCTCCCGTGCCGAGATCGTCGTCTGGAACAATAAGGAACGCGATCTGCGCTTGAGCGACCTGTCTCCGGAGCTGCAGGAATACATGGAGGACTACATCCGGCAGTACGTTCCGCGCAACCGCGTCGTGTATCACTGGTTCGATGTGTACGACCTGGAGGAGCAACGGATCTAACGGAGTGAACGATGTCCTATCCCGATCCCCGCTATCGAGGCGACAAGGGCGAGATCAGCGCGGTCTACCGTCCGGCCGACCAGAAGCCCGAGCTGGCGATTGGGTCCGGAACGGCGGTGCGCTATCTGGCGACCGGAGGGTCCACACGCAGACAATTCGGCCTGTATCGGTGGGATTCGAAACCGCACACGCCGGGGCCGACCGCGCACTTCCACAGGACCATGTCGGAATCGTTCTTCGTCCTGGCCGGGTCGGTGCGGCTGTTCGACGGAGAGCGCTGGCTTGACGCAACGGCGGGGGATTTTCTCTACGTCCCAGAGGGCGGCGTACACGCGTTTCACAATGGGTCCGACGAGGCCGCCTCGATGCTGATTCTTTTCGCCCCGGGCGCGCCGCGAGAGGCCTACTTCGAAGCCCTTGCTCAGAAAGCCGCAGGCCGTCAGTTCAGTGACGAAGAGTGGCTCGACCTCTGCCGCCGCCACGACAATCATTTTGTCTGACCTCGCCGGCACATTACTCGCACGTGCGAGCGCCTCTTGCTCTCACTCCTGCCATCGGATCGTTTACTCATCCCTTGTAGCTCGTCGTTCGTAGCTCGCACTCGAAGCCATCAGGAGTTGGCGATCAGTCTTGAAGCCGATCGATCTACGCGATAGGCTTTACCGTTCGACAAGCTCACGGCCCGACTCGACTGGCTTCGACCAGTTCCCCTCGATCTGCTCGGGGCCTGAGCTTGTCGAGGGGAACTGGTCGCAGGCTGAGTTATACCGAAGGGCAAGAGGCGGGACAGCAACGGACGTGTGGCACGGTTGGCATCCCTCACCGTATAATTTTCCAGCTAGGCATTACTCGTCAGGACGGAAGATGATGAATCGCCACACCATCGGTTTCTTGATGCTACTTTCGCTGGGCACAACACCAGCCGCGGTTTGGGCAGAGGCGCATTCCATCACCGCCACGGGTGAATACAAAATGGGGGAGAATGATAGCCTGGAAGATGCGAAGCGCCTTGCCCTCCTGAATGCCAGGACTCTATGTGTCGGACAAGCGGTCCGGTATCTGGCCGACCTCCCGGACGTGAAGCAGTTGGGACTGAACGCCGATGAACTCAGGGCCTACACCACCGGCCTTTTGGAGATAAACGAATATCCCCACGAAACGGCGACCCAAGGACCCCAAACGACGGTGTCGGTCCTGGTCAAGACAGTCATCGATCCGTCGATCGTGGTTCCTCAGCTCGAACAGTTGATGCGAAACGAGCGCGCAAAGGTCGAACTCACGCGAGCCCGGGATAAGATCGACGGATACCGCAAAGACCTGGAAGCTGACACCCAACGATTAGCCGCCGCACGCGAGAAATCGGAGCTGCAGACCATCGCTCAGCATCGACGCGACCTCATGAGTTTCATCGATACGGAAGAGCAAATGGCACACACCTGGTCCGCGTTGGTGGGAGCAGAAGAGATGAGACGCCCGGACACGGCGCCGGGCAAGGAAGCCGGCAAGCACAAAAAGAGCCAGTCCAAGCCGGCGCACGCCGGTGCTCCCGATAATGCGGAGGAACATCGCAAGAAGGGGGCGTCGCTCAACGCACAAGGCGACTATGACGCAGCGATCCCGGAGTTCCGTCAGGCACTCAGTCTAATGCCGGATCTGACGCGAGCGCACCTCGGCCTGGGAGAGGCGTTGCAAGGGAAGGGAGACCTCCAGGGGGCCATGGCCGAATACAAGACGGCACTCAGTAAACAGCCCGACGATCCTGATGCGCATACCGCTCTCGGAACGCTGCTCCAGGGGAAGGGTGATCTGGAGGGAGCCATCGCCGAATACCGCACAGCCCTTCGTCAGCGGCCTGATGACGCCGTAACGCACTATAATCTGGGGACCGCGCTCTCGACCAAAGGGCAGGTAGACGAGGCCGTGACGGAATATCGAACGGCCATTCGCCTCAATCCTGATTTGGTGGAGGCGTACTTCGATCTGGGCAGTCTCTTGAAAGCAAACGCCCAAACGAAGGAAGCGGCTGACGCGTTTCGGGAGTATGTGAAGCGCGCGCCCAGCACCCCGGCAAATAAGAAATGGATCGAGCAGGCACAGGCCTTTCTGACTGAGGCGGGTGAGCAGCGACGACATGAACGGCACTAGGCCCTGTTCCGATCTCTCTGGTCCCTGTGGTCCATTTGGTGTGTCTCGCTTCTTTGGTTCGAGGAACGATGTAAACCAGACAAACGAGATAGACCAGACCAACGCTCCCCTCCCGCCTGTGCCATACGCTATAAGCCATAAGCTCTCAGCTCTTTGTGTCCGCCTATGAGTCGTACCGTCCTCATCGTCAGCGCGCACCCCGATGACATGGAAATCGGGATGGGGGGAACCGTCGCCAAGCTGGTTCAGGAAGGGGCCGAGGTCACTTCTCTCATCGTGACCGATGGCGGTCGGGCGTCGAATCCCTTCGGCTGGACGGAGCAACAAATGGCTGACGAGCGGCGAGCTGAAGCGCTGCGGGCCGCCGAAGTCTTGGGCGTGAAGGACGTGATTTTCTGCAACCAGCCTGATGCGGCGGACGAGGTTGATGTGAAGGCAGTCAGGCGGAAGCTCGTCGAGGTCATGACTCGTCTCAAGCCCGCCGAGGTCTATACGCTGCACGACGAACTCGATCGGCATCCGGGCCATCGCCTGGCTGGTCGGCTGACGCGAGAAGGTATTGGTGAATCGGGTCTCACGCCGTCGGGAGGAGTCTGGGCCTATGAAATTTGGGGCCTCTTCGCCAAATGGGATCGTCTCGAGTACATCGACGCCTATCTGGAGAAAAAGAAGCTGGCGATCGCGGAGCATCGCAGTCAGGTGGCGACGATCCCATACGGGGACGGGATGCTCGCATTGAATCGTTGGCGTGCCGTGTACGCCGATCCCTTCGCCGATACGCCGGCGGGCACATATGCGGAGGCGTTCGTTCGAGTGGCGCTCGAATCTCGTCGTTCGTGAAGGCTTCGCGCGACAGGCGGGACGAGCGCGACTGGCGCGACTTGTTGACAGGACGCGTTCGACGGTTCGTGCAAGTCTTGCTTGTCTCGCCTTTCTCGCCCGTCCAGCCAGTCTCGCCGTGTCAAATGGTTGCATCACGTGATCTCGCTGAGTTGACACAAACTACACCAAAAAGTAGCCCTTCCCTATTTGCTGCAAGCTAATCCGACGAAGTTTCGGTTTCGCCTGCCACATCTACTTAACTTCGTGTATCCTATGGACCAGTTTTAAGCAAATGGGTGACCAATAATGCCTCGAGGCAGACAAGTTCCGATCACCCCTGAGGTCTTAGATTGGGCCATCAGAACCTCAGGCTTTTCTCAAAATGAGATAGCAGACAAACTCGATACTCCCCCTTCAACGCTAAGGGCTTGGATTGCTGGGAGTGAGAAGCCTGGCCTAACAGTCCTTCGACGGCTTGCAAGCCTGCTCAAGAGACCACTTGCCACATTTCTACTTCCTGCTCCACCCAGGTCGGTTAGTGTGCATGTTGAATTTCGACATCCGCCCGGGGAAACAAGAAGGTCATTAAATTCGGTAGAAGTAAACAACCTTCGCGAGGCATCTCGGATCCAGAGGGGGTTAGCGTCGATACTTTCTCAACTTGGGGAGCCAACAATACCATTTCCCTCCGTATCAACGTCGGACGACCACGAGCGAGTTGCCACAGAGGAACGGCAGAGGATCCGCGTTGCAGTCGAGGATCAGATCCGATGGTCAACGCATTCTCAAGCTCTTCAGGCGTGGCGAAATGCGCTTGAACAAAGAGGTGTGATTGTCTTCCTTCTCCCAATGGGGAAAGAGTCTTCACGCGGCTTTTCTCTCTGGAATGAGTACGCACCTCTAATCTCCGTAAACACTCAGTGGAATTATCAAGCTAGAATCTTCACCCTATTCCACGAATACGCGCATCTGATTACGAGAACCAGTTCGTCATGTTTGGGGCATATCTCGGCGCGTTTAAGACTAGGTGAAGATCATGTTGAGAGGTGGTGCGAGAGATTTGCAGCAGCTTTTCTCGCTCCGTGGGGAGCGATCGAAACCGTAGCTAAGCAAAGATTTGGCTGGCAACTCGGGAGAGAAATTCATGATCTGGCGCTGGCACGAAAGCTCGCCAATAGCTTCCACATTAGTCTCCGGGCAATGACGCTGAGACTAATCGATCATGGTATTGCAAGTTGGGATTTGTATGGGCAGATACCAGAATACATCGACAAGAAGGGTGGCGGTGGTGGTGGTGAAGGGAGAACCCGTCTTCAGATACGACAAGACGAGTGTGGAGATCAAACAACCCGCGTATTGATAAAAGGACTTCAGCACGATGTTTTGTGTCGAACCGATGTCCTCAGCTATTTGGATGTCACCGATACAGACCTTGATTCACTCTTTTCTGAATCGAGCGGCCGTTAGGTGGGCAAGAGCACATGCCCGATGAT
The DNA here is from genome assembly GCA_035623075.1 of Nitrospiraceae bacterium. Lineage (NCBI taxonomy): Bacteria > Pseudomonadati > Nitrospirota > Nitrospiria > Nitrospirales > Nitrospiraceae > Nitrospiraceae bacterium. The sequence continues at coordinate 329,244 of DASPUC010000024.1, forward strand.
GTGGCAGTCACAGATACTTCTTCAATCATTCAACTTCGGGATCTTGAGATTACACGCAATGATCTTCCTATTGTTCTGGGCAAGCTCACCGAATTGGTAAATGGTAACAGCCTTGTCTTCCCCAAGGAGGTGATTCCTGAGCTTGAAAGACACACCAGCCCTGACTCAAGATCTCAAATACTCGTAGATTGGGCCCGGTCTAGCTCCTTACTTGCAACCCGCCATACTGTTCCACTTGAAACAGTGAAACTTGTCCTTCAACGTGTTCCAGACGTTCTTGATCCTGATAAGCATGGGGTCGAGGAAGCAGATCACTACGTCTCAGCGCTCGCCGTTCACTTTAATGCTGAGGGCCATCAAGTCACGGTTCTTACCGAAGAAACTAGGGATCGCGCTTACAAATGGTCGATGACTAGAGCGTGTGGGCACTTAAGACTGATCCGTCTTCCAATTGAGGGATTTCTTCATGAGAAGGGAATATGGTGGAGGAGTAGATAAGTTGGCCGTGGAGAAATGCTCAGGGCCCCCATTTCGCGGCGCGGGGCAAATGGAATCTTTCAAACTGATTTGGCATCGATTTCCGAGCTTCGTCGCTGCTGGTACAGTGTTTCGGGGTAAAGGTTGCATCTATTTGCAAACTGATGCCACCGGAAACATTCTACGTGTTGGAGAATGCGATGACCCCTGGGAACGATACAAAGGCGGAACGGCATACGCTCTTGATGCGGCCGGTCACGGCTCAAGAAATCTATACTTCTTCGCTGAAGTGGGTGCACACTCACAAGCTAGAAAGGCACTCGAAGCCAACCTTATTTTTCAGCTTCAGCCGCAATACAACAATCAGCATAGAAAAAGAGCGCCGCGAGTGAGGTTGCAATGTACCCATTCAGGCGATGTACCAAACGGCTTACAGCGTTTACCGGGTTGACATTGGGGCAGAAAGAAAAAGGAGCTGGAGTTTTTGCGGGAATGTCTCCTCCGCGCGCGGCGAGTAAAGAAAATGGTGGCAGGAACCGTTTCCATCTGAAGGGCCGCCCCAGCTCCGCCAGCTGCATCCGTCCTCGCTGCTGGTTCTCCCCGTCGCTTTATAGTGCCACCTCGGAGTAGGCTCCGGCTTCTTCGAGTGCGTCGCTCTCGAACCGCTCTCGACGGCCTTCGCTGCCGGCCCTGTTCCGATAGACCAGCTCGTCGGTGTCGAGATCATATTCAGGAATGTCGGCGCTCTCCCATCGTTGCTGGAAGTAGTGGGCATAGAGCGTATAAAGGCCGTGGTCCTGGCGGTTGTGCCGCAGGACATACTCCGGCAGGGCCTGGACGTCCAGATCGGTGTGGTAATGCTGGAGCCAGAGATAATCGCCCAAGATGACCATTTTGACCAGGGGCGGGTCCGCATAGAGCTTCAGTCTGACGGCTTTCCCCATCGCTCTGAGTCGTTTGAGCAGGGCAATGCTCTGCCGGACTTCTTCCCGGAAGGCGGTGAGGGTGTACTTGGGGTGGTTGATGGCCTCGATGCGCGCGCTCGCGTCCTGGCTGTAAGGATTCACCAGGAGGATGTTCGCGCCGAGGCATTTGTCGAGGACTGATGACAGATCGCCGACTTGATCGACGAAGGTGTTGTAGCCGCTCGAGCCGATCACCATGATGGTGCGGCCGGTGCCTTGTTCTTCCTTGAGCCGTTTGATGCGTCGCTGCGCGTTCCGCGTGCGCCGGGGGAAAAAGGAAACGAGGCCGGCGCCGGTGGCCGCGGCGGCGAGGGGACGGTCGCGCAGACTGCGATGGACGAAGCTGAGGCCGACAATGAGCAGAATGGCGACGCTCATTTCGACGGTGATGAGCGAGAACTTGTCATGCTCCACGCGGGACCAGAACGCCAAGAACTGCTTGGCACCCGCCGGGAGGAGAAGCGCAATGGCTGCGCTCAAGGCGACGATGATGATGTGATAGAGACTTCCCACGGCGTCGCGGAGAAGGGAACGAACGGTTGACGACAATTCATGAAACAAGAATCACCTCTCGAGTTGTTGAACGATAGACCACGCACCTCTGTCCAACTATCATGCAAGCGATGGGCCGAGGCCGTGAGGTGTGCTTAGCAGATACAGAACGATGGTGCGGGGACGAGACTCATTATCATGGCAGAATCCATGTCAGCCGGAGACTGGGACTGTTCGCAGATGTGTACGCAATTCACATAAACATTAGCACGATTGGACGAGTAACACAAGCGCTTCGGCGAGGTTGCGCTCGTGGATCGTGCCTTTCTCGACGCAGATGGAACCGGAAAACCGGGACATTCTGCTTTTCGGATCGCCTCCTTCGCGCGCGGGGGCTGAAGGACACGCATTTCTCCAACTCCTCAGTTGAAGAGTTTCCTCATTGATTTTTGGGGCGCCTCAATCTAGCCTACCCACGATTTCCTGGGGCGTCGTCTTGGAGTGGTGAGTCAATCGCTCCGAAAAGTTCTCTATCCACGCAAACCACAGTCCGTCCCGAACAACTCTCATCGATTCGATGCGGAGGGTCCTGCCATGTCGGAACAACCGAACGAGCCAACCGGACTGACCAGACGGGAGCTCACGAAGCTTTTGGGCGCGTCTGTCGGACTGGCTTGTCTGTCGCCCCTTGCCGGCTGCGGCGAGCTCTGGGAACGCCAACCGGTCATCCCCGTGGACACCTGGCACAAGGGGGTCTGCCGCTTCTGCGGAACGGGCTGCGGCGTCATGATCGGCCTGAAGGATAACAAAGTGGCGGACGTCAAAGGAGACGATGAGGCCCACAATCGTGGCCGTCTCTGCATCAAGGGTCTCGCGACCCGCGACATTCTCTACTCCGAGGGCCGTGCCCTCTATCCGATGATCCGCAAAGACGGCGAACTCCAGCGGGTGAGCTGGGACGAAGCCATGACGCTGGTCGCGCAACGGTTCAAGGCATCGATCGAGACGCATGGGCCGGACAGCGTCGCCTACTACGGCAGCGGGCAGCTGTACACCCAGGAAAGCTACACCGCGAATAAATTATTCAAGGCCGGTATCGGCACCAACAATGTCGACGGGAACCCGCGCTTATGCATGGCGTCGGCTGTCACCGGTTACACCACCACCTTTGGCAAGGATGAACCAGCCGGCTGCTACGAGGACGTCGACGATGCCGAGTGCTTTTTTATCACGGGATCGAACACCCTGGAGTGCCATCCGATTATTTGGGAACGTGTGCGCGATCGCAAACGGAGTCATCCCAAAACCAAGATCATTCTCGTCGACCCACGCACAACCTTTACGGCACGGCATGCGGACCTACACCTGCCGATCTATCCAGGTACAGATGTCTCGCTGTACAACGCGATGATGCACGTGTTTCTCGAACAGAAGTTCATCGATGCGGACATGGTCGAACACTACCTCTCATTCCAGGAAGGCGAAGCGAAACGGACGTTCGACGACTTCAAGCGGCACATCGCGAAGTATACGCCGGAGGCGGCTGCCAAGACCTGCGGCATCACTCCGCGGGACATCCGCGAAGCGGCGTTCCTCTTCGCCTCGTCGAAGGCCACGATGTCGTTTTGGACCATGGGGCTGAACCAGCAAGCACAGGGGACTGCCTCCAACCGGCTGGTCTGCGCGATGCATCTCCTGACGGGACACTTTGGCCGCCCAGGCGCCACGCCATTTTCGTTGACTGGTCAGCCGAACGCCTGCGGCGGGGTGCGCGACACCGGTTCGCTCGCGCATGCGCTGCCGAACGGACGTCTGGTTGCCAACCCCACGCACCGGGAGGAAATGGAGGACTTGTGGAAGGTCCCACGGGGGCGGATCAGTCCGAAGCCGGGATACCACGCCGTCGCCCTGTTTGACGCGATGAACCGCGGCGCGGTGAACTGCTGCCTCGTGATGTGCACGAACCCCGGGCAAACGCTTCCCAGCGTCACGACCTACCGGCAAGGGATGGAAAAAGCCTTCCTGGTGGTGGTGGACGCGTTTCATCCGACGGAGACCACGAAATATGCCGACGTGGTGCTGCCCGCTGCCCTGTGGGTGGAGAAAGAAGGCGTCACGGGCAACGCGGAACGGCGCTATCATCTCTACCCAAAACTCGTCGATCCGCCGGGCGAGGCCAAAAGCGACTTGGATATTCTCGTCGATCTGGCGGATCGCCTCGGGCATGGGAATCTGATCTCAGCCAGAACCCCGAGAGATGTCTGGGACGAATGGCGCAAGGTCTCGGCCCATTCGAAATACAACTTTGAAGGCATCACCTACGAGCGGTTGGAGAAGGAGCGCGGGTTACTCTGGCCTTGCCCGACGGAGACGCACCCGGGTACGAAGCGGCGGTACGTTCCGGGGGAGGATCCCATGGCAACGGGTACCGGCCGGTTGGATTTCTACGGAAAACCGGATGGGCGAGCGACCATCTGGCTGGACCATCAGGAAGAACCGCTCGATCCCTACACCACCGAGTTTCCGCTGATCTTCAACACGGGCCGGATTCTGGAGCACTGGCATACGATGACCATCACCGGTCCGGTACCCACACTCCAAGGGATCCACCCTGACTACCTGGAGATCCACCCCTATGATGCCTATCAGTTACAGATTAAGGACGGTGATCCGGTCGTGGTGAAGAGCCGGCGCGGAGAAGTCGAGCTGCGGGCCCGTCTGACGGAGGTTGTGCAGCCAGGGATGGTGTTTGCGACCATGCACTCAGCCAAGCATCTGGTGAACCAATCCACCCATGACGTCTACGATCCTTTTTCGAAGCAACCGGCCTACAAACGTTGTGCGGTTGCGGTTCGGCGGAAGATGGCCTAGCGGAGGACTCTGACCATGACAGAACAACTCGGGTCTCATCGGCGTCCGATGCTTTTCCTCACGGTGTTCCTTGCGGAAGCGTGGCGAGCGGCCTCTCCTGCATGGGCGGTCGAGACGCACGGCAGATGGTCGGACGTTGATGTCTTGCGCGGGATAGGCATAGCGGCGGCAGTGGCAGGCATCCTTCTTCTCATTCTGGTTCAGCACGTGTACCGAAACAGAATTCAGCATAGTACCTATCGGCGCCTGCTCCTCATCGGGTTGTTTGTGCTGCCGATGATCGTCACCTGGAGTACGACGAGGACGGTCATGGAAGGGACCAAGTCGGTGCAGGCCTGCATGTCTTGCCACGTGATGCATCCCTTCGTCAACGACATGGAAAATCCAAGCAGCCCGACGTTGGCCGCGCGGCACTACCGGAACAACTGGATTGCGAAGGACCAGTGCTACTCCTGTCACGTGACCTACGGCGCGACCGGCACCGTGGAAGGTAAACGAGACGGATTCCGACACTGGCTGTATTACATCACCAATACCTACGCGGATCCCATTCAGTACGCGGGCAGTTACGACAATTCGAATTGTATGAACTGCCATCGGGGAACCGGCAAGTGGGAGCGCGTGAAGAGCCACCAGGCGCTCGTGGCAGAGCTTGCAGCGGACCGCATCGCTTGTATTTCCTGTCATGGACCGCCCCATCCCCTACCGAGCGAGCGAAAAAAGGTGGCGAGCCGATCAACGACGACCGCGGAGCCGGGAGGTCATTATGGAAACGACGAACGTCAACGTCCCTGATCGAGCGGCGGCATGGGTCGAGAGGCAACTGACGCTGGCCGTCTATACCACCATTCTTGGACTCGCATGCGTGTTGCTTTTTCTTTGGTACGGGTTTGGCGCGTGGACGATGGGGTTGGGGACCTTCATCGGCATTCCTCTGCTCGGGCTCGCTGTTCTGCTGTACCTCAGCGCCGTCGTCGCCGACCTGAAACGGCGGCGTGCCTTCTAAGTGAGACGGAGAACTCAGTTGTGGGACCCCGCCTGTTCTCACGTTAGTATACGGCCACGCAAGACAAAGGTGCCGGAACAAATTCGCCTCGTCCGTGCGCGGCGGCATCTTGTTGCGTTTCTTGAAGGGCTGGTGCAGTTGGACGATCCCCTTCCTCCGTATGAACGGTGGTTAAAATCTGTAGCCGGCTTCGACGATGTACATATCGACGCCGAGGCTGGTCGGTCCGTATACCCCCGCGTCGGAGAAGTGTTGGAGACGAAATCCGGCGTAGGCGTGGGGGATCGGATTGACGAGGAGCCCGGCAGTGGCGACGATTTGAACTGGACCGCCGAAGTCTTGAACGCCATATTTGTCTCGGCTGAAAAATCCCAAGCCCACCCCGATATCGAGGGACACGACTCTGTTCCAGCCGCTCAAGGCGAGGCAGGGAACGGCGGTCGCCATCAGTCCGTATTCGTCCGTCGCTGCCAGCACCCCCGCACTGGTGATCAGTCTCGTCTCCAGCTTCCAGGGGCTCTCACCCAGCGGCCGTGACCAGGGAAGTTTGAAGACCGCGGCCACGTCGGTCAGATAAAAATTGTATTTTTGTTGTTTTCCCATCAGAGGAGTTTTTCCACTGAAGCCAAAGCGGGGGCCGATGCTGAGAAGAGTCGTGTCTTCTGCAAGGCTGGGCGTAGAGATCAGGATGGAGAATGCAACCATGCCGATCAGATTGAGCAGGCGCGAACAGTGAATGGGGCGCATGGGTGGTCTGTCTGGAATAATGACATCGTGACACGGTTCGCCGCTCCCTCCAAACATTCACGCTTTTCGGAACCACCACCAAAGTGACGTCGGAACTCAATTACGCCTCGCCTGCGCGTGGCGATTCTTCTCGTCCATATGCCTCGCCGATTCCTTCATTGACACATCGAATCGAGTGCAGTAGCCTCCCCTCCTCTTACTCACACGCCCAAGGGAAGTCAGCACGGTGTCAGACATCTCAACGCTAGAGGCCATGGCGGAATTGTGGGAGCGCGTCGATTATGTCGGCTTGTTTCTGGTCTTTGTGGGAGTCACCGTGGAATCGTTGGTGGAATTTACCAGCCTCATCAAATCCTCTTTCTGGAAACCCAGGGTCGGCAAGGCATCGGCCCTCGTGTTGATCATCGGGTTAACGCTGGAGCTTGTCGCATCATCTCGCCTTTCGACGGTGAACCGTCAGGTGATCGGAATTCTCTCAAAACAAGCGACAGATGCCGAGAAACGTGCGGTGCATGCCGAGAGAGCCACAGAAGAAGAACGGGCTGCCCGCCTGAAGTTAGAAACGGAAGTGGAGTCCAAACATCAGAGTGGACAGCCGCAATAGTCAGGAAGAGAAAACGCTGTCACGGACCAATTCGGCCTGTGCGCGTGTGGCGGGGGTCCCCGGTGGCTGTGCTCGGGGTCCGCTTCTATACAAGGACACGAGGCGCTTTATGTTATGCGCCTTGCTGGCTGGTAGCAGAGAGAGGGAGCCAGAGAAAGGGCAGAGAAGATGAAAGAGACAGGAATCATACTCGTGTGTTTGCTCTTCAACGCTCTCCTCGTTCTTACCGAAATGGCGTTTGTCGTGGTAAACAAACCGAGTCTCCGGCAATTGATGCGACAGGGGCATAGCCGGGCAGGCGTGCTTCTTCGATTGAGGGAGACACCTGAACGAACGCTTTCCGTGATTCAGATCGGGCTCACGCTTGCGCTGGCACTGGCCGGCGTCGTGGGTGGCGTTGGAGCGGAAGAAGACCTCAGCCCGCTTCTCAGACAACGGTTGGAGGTCAGTGAGAATATGGCTGATGCGATTGCCATTGGCCTGGTGGTGGCGCCCTTGACCTATTTCACGATAGTGCTCGGCGAATTGTTGCCGAAAAGTCTGGCGCTCAGACATTCGATGAGCATCGCCTTGTTGACAGCGCCGTGGTTGAGTCTGGTTGAGAAGGTTCTTGGTCCTGCTGTAACGGTGCTGGAATGGTCGACCAAGCAATTCCTGCGCCTTATCCGGTTTTTGTCGCGGCAACAAATCGGTGAGTCGAGAGACGGCGAGCCTGCGGAGACAACAGTGGAACTGGAGCTCCTGTCGACTCAGCATCGGCAGTATGTCATGAACCTGGTCGATCTTGAACGGAAACGAATCAGGGAGATTTATCTGCCCTGGGACAAAGTGACGGCGGTGGATGTTCAGAGTGTGGCTAGTGACGTCGAGACTGCGATGATTTCTTCCGGGCACACGCGTCTTCCCGTCTTGAAGGAGGGCCAGGTCACAGGAATACTCAATACGAAGGAATTCGCCGCCTTGCGTGCGTCCGGCCGAGAGGACTGGGTGTCGTTCATCAGGCCCGTGGTCGAGCTGCAAGCCGACACGCCGCTGCTGACCGGCCTCCGGCGCCTTCAGGAACGTCGGGTTCACATGGGTGTGGTCTACTCAGGAACGGAGCGATTAGGCATCGTCACGTTGGAGGACATCCTGGAGGAGGTGGTCGGTGAAATCTACGATGAAGATGATGACGGGGCGATCCGACGCCTTTTGAGCTCCGGCCCGATGGTTCGAGCCGGGAGAGGCTCTAATCTGTCATGAACGCCGCGAATCATGAGGTTCCTCGCACCCGCGGCAGGATAATGTTCCAGGACCCATCTCACCTTGCCCGCCCGCGCTCGGGGACTCATGCACATTGACCATTTGAAACGTGTGGTTCCGGATCTCACCAAGGCCAAACACCTTCTTGCGCTCTTGGGATGGTGCGCGGTGCTCTTCGGCTCGCTGTCCTGTGTCAAATCCCTCGATATGTCCGATGAAGGCGTCACACGGGCGACGACGGAGTGGGGCGTGGTCATTGGGTCGGTACTTGTGCAACCGGAGAAGGGAGCATCGGACCATGACGTCCCAGGCCGCGAGGTCATGAAAGAGTATGAATTCGACATCGTGCAGGTCCAACCGGGAGACCCCTATGGTGAAACTCCCTATGCTGAACGGTATCGGCTTGATGCGAAGAGCGGGCAAGAGCGGATTTTCATCGCCCGCTTACGGACGGGCCAGTATCTCTTCAAGAGTTTTCAAGAAGCCCGGGTCAGGGGTATCGGAGGAGAGTTGAACTTGATCTTTGCCAGCATGGCGGGCGAAGTTCGGTATATCGGGCGCGTGGTCGTACACATTCCCCAGCGAGTCTCGGTGGGGAAAGGTTATCGCTTCATGGTCGAGAACGCACGGGAACCGACTTTGGTGCAGGTGTCCGAGCAGCACGCCGATTTGACGAAGGATGCCGTGAACGTCCCCATGCGGGCAAGCGGCGATGCCGCTCCGTGACCGACCCGTTCCGGACGGCGAGATACGACAACGGTGTCAGAAACCAATTGGCCTCGTCCGCGCGGGATTTTATTCTGTGAGGCGATAGGTATCGGGAGAGGGGTTATGTTTTCCGCAAACGGATGATGCCTTCTCGGATTAGCCGCTCGATTTCATTCCCCACCAGCGCCTTTGCGACCTCAGCCGACGTCTTGCCGTGGATCCCCACCTTCGCGAGTTCCGCCAAGTAGGCAGCCACTTCCGCAGAAGGCCTGATTGAAATCGGTGCCGTCTGATGTTTGTTTGGCTTTCTAGCCATGGCTGCAAGATAACACGGATTGATTGCTTTTTAGAAGCTAATTAGCATTTAATTACATATATGCAACAGGAGGTCTCCCATGATCTATGAAATCGTCGAGCCAACGGAGGCGAATGGCGACTGGCGAGTGGAAGCCATCGATTACGATGGTGATGGACGAAAAGATGTGTTGACCTTCTCGGGACCGACTGCGGAAGGAGATGCGAGGCAATACGCCCGACATAAGATCTTCGCACAGCTCAGAGAAGCGTTGCTCTCACCTATCCCCTGCAGCACGTCGCTGCACGAAGGTGTGCTGGCGTGATCAGTTTCGGCGTCGGGAGGTCATGCTGAATATGCGCGCGCTTTCATTCTTTGACATGGCATGAAACGAATGGATCGCGATGCGACCGGTGTAACCTCCGAGCGGCGCGAGCATGTTCATTGGTTGGTCTCAACGACCACTCCGGATGAACAGGTCTCGCAAGCCATGCTAAGTCCTCCACGGGCAGCGAAGAATGATCATGCAGCATGACCATGTGACGGTATCGTTCGGACTGTTTCCGTACGCTTCGCAAAGAAGAATTCCTTACTAACGGTTTTTGAGCCCCGCCGGCCGCAACAGCATCAATCCCCTCCTCCGCTGTTTGTGATTTCTGCTCGAACACCTCAGCATGGAGCAGTAGTCAGATTTGATATTGACCAATCGGCGAGCGGGAAATATCATCCCTCAACGAATCGAACTGGATTCTAAGGAGGACTCATGTCTGAAACGCCTGATGTGTATGCTGACCAATTTCAAGTCAACCTCGGAGCCTTTGGGTGCACCGTGAATTTTCAACTCTCCGGCGCGACCCCTGTCGCACCTGGGGCTCTCCCGCAAATCGAACGTGTTGCTACCATCCGTATGAGCCTTGAGCACCTCAAGGCGATGGTGTTCATCATGCACCAACAAATCGCGGCTTATGAAGCTCAAGCCCATGTCACGATTGGTCTTCCCGTTGAGGTTCTTCGCGCGATGCAAATCCGACAGGAGGACTGGGAAGCCTTCTGGCGTCCATAGTTCGATTCCAAGACGAGACAGTGTCAGGAACAGTTTCGCCTCGCCCACGTGCGGCGGCGTTTCTGATTCGCTCACGAGTCGGATTCCTCCCGTTGACTAAGTGAACCTCTCACAGTAGCCTGTTTTTTTGAGCCGGTTCTCGGCGCATGCGGTGCTAACCATATGGATCTCTCCGGACCATCTCACTATGCGGGTTTGCCGGCAGTGAGTGAGAACAAAACCGTGCAGGGGCGAGAGTTGGTGGACGAGCTCTACCGCTCCGAGTCGCGCCAGGTGCTCGCCACCCTGATCCGTCTACTCGGCGACTTCGACGCCGCCGAGGAGGCGCTACACGATGCGTTTGCCGTGGCAGTCGAGCAATGGGCGCGCGATGGTGCCCCGGCGAATCCGCGCGCGTGGCTTGTGTCCACCGGTCGCTTCAAGGCCATCGATGGCATGCGTCGGCGTGCCCGGTATGATGCCTCGCTGACAGAACTCACCAGGCAGCTGGAAGCCACCACAAATGACGCCGACGCACAAACCGACGAGAGCGTCGAAGACGATCGGCTGCGACTGATCTTCACCTGTTGCCATCCCGCTCTGCCGTCCGAGGCGCAAGTGGCGATGACCCTCCGGGAGGTTTGCGGGCTCACGACCGAGGAAATCGCGCGCGCCTTTCTCACGAAGCCGGCCACGATCGCTCAGCGGATCGTACGTGCCAAGGCCAAGATCCGGGATGCGCGGATTCCCTATGAAGTTCCATCAGAGCAAGAACTGCCGGACCGGTTGGAGGCGGTGCTCCGGGTCGTCTATCTCGTGTTCAACGAGGGATACTCTGCCTCATCCGGTGGCTCGGTCACGCGTCACGATCTCTCAAGCGAAGCAATCCGTTTAGGACGGTTACTGATCGCGCTGCTGCCGGAGCCTGAGGCGATCGGACTTCTGGCGCTGATGATGCTGCACGACTCGCGGCGTACGGCGCGCACGTCGTCGACGGGCGACTTGATTCTCCTGGAGGATCAGGATCGCGCTCTCTGGAATCGGGATCAGATTACCGAGGGAGTGTCGCTGGTGGAACAGGCGTTGTCGTCGAGGTCGGTGGGACCGTACGCCATCCAAGCGGCGATCGGAGCCGTGCACGCGCAAGCGCCCAGCGCCGCGGCCACGGATTGGGCTCAGATCGTGGCGCTCTACGACCTGCTGATGCGGGCCGAGCCCTCACCCGTAATCGAGCTGAATCGTGCGGTGGCCGTGGCGATGCGTGACGGTCCCTCGGCCGGTCTGGCCTTGATCGATGCTCTTCTTGCGCGAGGCGAATTGGTGAAGTATCACCTCACTCATTCGGCGCGGGCCGATCTCTGCCGGCGACTGGGGAGAACGGAGGATGCCCGTGTGCCCTATAAACGGGCCTTGAGTCTCACGCAGCAAGAGCCGGAGCAGCGGTTTCTTAAGCGACGGTTGAGTGAACTGCATGACAAGGCTGGTTGACGACCTGGCCTCCCCTCTCATAAGTGATTGAATCCGCGAGATTCGATCGCTCGTGTCGATTTTGGTCTTCCCGGACGACTATCTGACAAGAACAGCATTTCACATTCACATCGGAGGTCGGAACCATGAAATATCTGCTCTTCTGCTGCCACGATGAGAAGAAGTTTGACTCCATGTCCAAGAGCGAGTGCGAGACCCCTATGGATGAGACCTCGGCCTACTGCGAAGCGCATGAGAAGGGCGGCCACCTCATTCTGGCGGAGCCTCTGGAATCAGTTCAGACGGCCATGACCGTGCGCGTCCGTGGCGGCGACTTGTCTGTCACGGATGGTCCCTTTGCCGAGACGAAGGAACAGATCGGAGGATTTTTTCTCATCAACGCACAAGACCTGAACGAGGCAATTCAAGTGGCCTCGAAGTTTCCGTCAGCGCGGCTCGGGAGCCTGGAGGTGCGGCCTGTCAGGGAATTCAAGGCCAGTCGCTGAGTGTCAACCGTTGCATAGGCATTCGGCGACATGCACTATGATACGGAAGTCTTAATGAAGTCTGGATCGTGATCGGTCGCGATGGAACGACAGGACGCACTGAACGAGAGGCCCATATGAAATACATGTTGCTGATCTACTTTGAGGAACAAGCAGGGTTGAGCGAGAGCGAGCGGCAGGATTGCTACAAAGAGTCCACAGAGCTGGCGCATCAACTTCACTCGAAGGGCCAATACCTGTCTGCCAATCCATTGTATCCGACGTCAATGGCGACCAGCGTCAGGGTGCGCGACGGCAAGCGGCTCGTGACCGACGGTCCGTTCGCGGAGACGCGTGAGCAACTGGGCGGCTACTTTCTCATCGAAGCCGAGAATCTTGACGAGGCTCTCGCCGTTGCGGCGAAGATTCCCATGGCGCGCAAAGGCACGGTCGAAGTACGGCCGGTGATCGAGATACCGGGATTGCCGGGCTGACGGAAGAGCGTATAGCTGATGGCTGATGGCACGAACAATGGCAATACGAAGGAGCACAACGTGACGCAGAAAATCACGCCCTGTTTGTGGTTCGACGACCAGGCCGAAGAGGCGGTGAAGTTTTATACGTCGATCTTTAAGCATTCCAAGGTCGGACGCATTGCCCGTTACGGAGAAGCGGGAGCGGAGGTTTCCGGGAGGCCCAAGGGATCGGTCATGACTATGACGTTCGAGATCGCGGGGCAGGAATTTATGGCACTGAACGGCGGTCCCCACTTCAAATTCAGCGAAGCGATCTCGTTCATCGCGAACTGCGAGAAGCAACACGAAATCGATCGGCTCTGGGAGACGCTTTCTGAGGGAGGAGAACAAGGGGTATGCGGCTGGCTGAAAGACAAGTATGGTCTGTCCTGGCAGATCGTTCCGACGCTGTTAGGGACGATGCTGCAGGACAAAGATTCGGACAAAACGAATCGTGTGATGCAAGCCATCCTTCAGATGAAGAAGCTCGACATCAAACGGTTAGAGGAAGCCTATGAAAGGAGTGAGGTATGAGCAAGGTACGGGTGCTGGTCGGCACGAAGAAGGGCGCCTTCATTTTGACATCGGACGGAAAGCGTAAACAGTGGGACGTCAACGGTCCGTTGTTCGGCGGCTGGGAAATGTATCACCTCAAGGGATCACCGGCTGATCCGAATCGGTTGTATGCGTCGCAGACCAGCAGCTGGTTCGGGCAGATCATTCAACGCTCGGATGACGGGGGCAAGACCTGGCATCAACCGGGCACGCCTCCCGGTGAACCGACCACAACTGCGGACGGCATGCCGAAAGGCGAGAGCAACAAGTTCGTGTACGATACGTCGTCCGAATCCGGCAAACCGCTCACGACGCACCAGTGGTACGACGGCACGCAGCATCCGTGGGAGTTCAAGCGGGTTTGGCATCTCGAACCATCGCTGACCGATCCGGACACGGTCTATGCGGGTGTGGAAGACGCGGCCTTGTTCCGATCGACCGACGGCGGGCAAACGTGGCATGAGCTTGCCGGGCTCCGCAGCGCAAAAGGCCACCTTTGGCAACCGGGCGCCGGCGGGATGTGTCTCCACACGATCATGCAGGACCGAAGCAATCCACGGCGCCTCTATATCGCCATCTCGGCCGCGGGTGTGTTCCGGACCGACGACGGAGGCAAGTCATGGCGGGCGATCAATCGCGGGCTCAAGTCTCAGTACGAACTTCCTGACCCTGATGCAGAAGTGGGTCACTGTGTGCACCGCATCGCGATGCATCCGGCCAGGCCGAATGTGCTCTTCATGCAGAAACATTGGGACGTCATGCGGAGCGACGATGCCGGCGAGTCGTGGCACGAGGTCAGTGGGAATCTGCCGACCGATTTCGGGTTTCCAATCGATGTGCACGCACACGAGCCGAACACGATCTACGTGGTCCCGATCAAGAGCGATTCGGAACACTATGTGCCGGACGGAAAGCTGCGTGTGTACCGCAGCCGCACCGGGGGCAACGAGTGGGAAGCACTCACGAAGGGTCTGCCGCAGCAAGATTGCTACGTCAATGTGTTACGCGACTCGATGGCCGTCGACTCGCTCGATTCCTGCGGGATTTATTTCGGGACCACCGGCGGGCAGGTGTATGGGTCGGCGGACGCGGGCGATAGTTGGAATCCTCTCGTCCGGGACTTGCCGGCGGTTTATTCGGTGGAAGTGCAAACACTGTAGCGGATAAGAGCGTATGGCTTATAGCCAATAGCGTATTGCACAAGCAGATGCGTGAAAGAGCTTATCGCTTATGGCGTATAGAACGAGCACGGAGCGCGCTGCTCTTCTCGTACTGCCAGTGCCATAAACTATACGCCATATGCTCTTCAATCTTCTTGGCTTGTGCCATAAGCTATACGCCATTAGCTCCGACGGATGAAAAATGATTCGAGTCGTGCTTCCGGCACATTTGCGAACCCTCGCGCGCGTTGACGGCGAGGTGCAGTTGGACGTCGCCGGTCCTGTCACGCAGCGGACGGTACTCGATGCCCTCGAAGCCCGCTATCCGATGTTGCGGGGAACGATCCGGGATCACAGCGCGCTCACGCGCCGACCGTTCGTGAGATTTTTTGCCTGCGAGCAGGATCTCTCGCACGAGTCGCCCGACGCTTCCCTCCCCGATGCTGTGGCGAGCGGAGTCGAGCCATTTCTGATTGTGGGCGCCATGGCCGGCGGATGACCGGCTGTTGACTAACATTAGTACGACACATGATTGGAGAGACGTATGCAATTCATGGTCATCGTGAAATCAAATCAGCCATGTGAAGACGGCATGACACCGGATGATAGCTTCATGGCCGAGATGGCCAAATATAACGACGACCTCGCGAAAGCGGGCGTGCTGCTCGATCTGCAACGGCTCGAGCCGGATTCGAAGGGCGCACGTGTGCGATTTTCGGGAGGCAAGTCGACGGTGATTGATGGCCCATTTGCCGAGACGAAGGAACTCGTGGGCGGTTACTGGCTCTGGAATGTGCAGTCGAAGCGTGAAGCCATCGAGTGGGTCAAGCGCTGTCCCATCCCAAAGCTCAAGGGAGAAGTGGAAATCGAAATTCGTGAGGTGCTCGAGGACGACCCCATGGTCGCTGCGATCCCGCAGTTGCGCGAGCGCCGTCGTGCCGCCGTGCGAAAATGAGTCAAACGACCATGTGCTGTTCTTCATGTGACGATCGAGAAATGCTGAACGCTGAGGGCTGAAGGCTTCGCGGCTCATAAGGGAGGTTCGCATGCGATTCATGATCCTCTTTAAGGCGACGAAGGATCCAGAAGCGGGGGTGATGCCCAGTCAGCAGCTCCTCGCCGAAATGGGGAAATTCAACGAGGAACTGGTTAAAGCCGGCGTGCTGCTCGCGGGAGAGGGGCTCCAGCCCATGTCCAAGGGTGCCCGCGTCAAGTTTTCGGGAAGCAAGCGCACCGTCACAGACGGACCCTTCGCGGAGACAAAGGAATTGATCGCAGGGTTCTGGATCTGGCAGGTGAAGTCGAAAGCAGAGGCGATCGAGTGGGCCAAGCGTTGCCCCAATCCGCATCCCGGTGAGAGCGAGATCGAGATTCGCCAGATCTTCGAGGCGGAGGACTTCGGGGCTGAATTCACGCCCGAACTCATGGAGCAGGAAGAGCGCATTCGCGCGCACGTCGACGCGAAGAAACGGTAGACGAGGAACAGATGTTCAAGACAATGGTCATCATGCTCCTCGTGGTGCTCGCGGCGCTGCTTCTGTATGTCACAACCAAACCCGACACGTTTCGCATCCAGCGTTCGTCGACCATCAAGGCGCCGCCCGAGAAGATTTTCCCACTCATCAACGATTTCCATCGTTGGGTCTCCTGGTCACCTTATGAGAAAAAAGACCCCACGATGAAACGAACCTATAGTGGTGCAGCTGACGGCAAGGATTCTGTGTATGAGTGGGATGGGGACCAGAACGTGGGGCAGGGTCGCATGGAGATCATCGAATCAACTCCCCCTTCGAAGATTGCGATCAAACTGGACTTCATGAAACCGTTTGAAGCCCACAACATCGCTGAATTCACACTGCAAAGAGGAGCCGAGACCACCGACGTCACATGGTCGATGCAAGGGCCTCTTTCCTACGCGGCAAAAATCATCCATCTCTTTTTCGACATGGACCGTATGGTCGGCAAGGACTTCGAAGCTGGTCTCGCCAATCTGAAGGCCCTCGCCGAGAATTAACCTTCGACGGACCCCATGTGAGTGAGTCAGACGCTTCCGGACTCCTGCCGATGGTTCGGCGTGTGCCGGGATATCGGCAGAAGCGCCTCGTCAGCCGGCCTATCCGGACGCATGTATCTAGAATTCCAATCATTCTTTCAATAAGTTAGATAGTCCAGACCGATTGGTATTGCTGGAATGCCCCTTGCCATTGTAGAGAAGCAGGGGGAATCGGCAATGCTGAAGATCACGCAACAGCGAGACGAGACCTTGAAATCGATATCGTTTAAGCTCGAAGGGCGACTGGCGGGACCTTGGGTTGAGGAACTGAAGGCCTGCTGGCGTCGGACGACGGCAGATGCAGGCAGTCGTGCCGTGGTGGACTTGACCGGTGTCACATTCGTGGACGCCGACGGCAAGGCGCTCCTGACGAAAATGTGGCAACAAGGCGCTGAACTTCGCGCCGCCGGTTGTTTGACCAGATGCATCGTTGACGAAATCACAGGCTCTGGTCTCAGCAAGTCATCGTGTGGGGATCGACACAAGACTGAGTAAGAGAGGCGAGCGTAGAATAGATGAGCCGGTCATCGGGTTGCTGGATCTGTACCCAAACACTTGGTTGATTTTCTTGCCGCGCGGGCGAAGGGTCTCGCGGAAATAAGAGACCACGGAGAACATCATGATGACTTCTTCCATAAGACGACCACTCAGAGCGGGTGTCTGTGTCCTGGTTTGTGTCGGATTGCCGTTTGCCATTGGCTGTAAGAAGGACGCGGACTCTTCCCCGGTGAAGCTGGCGCCGCAGGTCGAAGTCGTGACGGTCGAGCCGCAAACGGTGCCTGACGAGCCTGAATTCATCGGACAGGCGGAGGCGTCTAGGATTGTTGAGGTCCGTCCGCAGGTGACCGGGATTATCAAAGAGCGCTTCTTTTCCGAGGGGCGCGACGTCAAGAAGGGCGACCGCCTCTATCAGATCGACCCGATCCCTTTCAAGGCGGCCGAAATCAGCGCAAGAGGGAGAGTGTCTCAAGCCGAGGCTCGGCTGGTCCAGGCCAAGCAGAATCTCGCTCGCGTGAAACCGCTGCTGGTGGAACAGGCGGTGAGCCAAAAGGATGTTGATGATGCAGTCGCGGAGGAATTGGCCGCGAAAGCGGCGCTAGAGGCGGCGAACGGAGATCTGGTCAAGGCAAAGTTCGACCTCGACAATACACTCATCATAGCCCCGATCGACGGTCTGATCGAACGGACGCGCTACTACGAGGGACGGTTGGTGACGGCGCAGACGGATCTGCTGACCGTCATTCATCAAGTGGATCCGATGTACGTGATCGTGAGCGCACCGGAAAGCTTTCTCTTGAAACGGAGGCGGGACATCATCGCCCAGCGGATCCAGCACCCAGGGATCTATCAATTGACGGGCAACATTACGTTTGTAGATGGCTCCACCTATTCACACGAAGGCGTCCTCGATTTCGCCGATGTGGGACTGCGGGCCGAGACAGGTTCGCGGCAGGCGCGCGTCGTCTTCCCGAATCCCGACCGCGTCTTGCTGCCCGGGCAATTCGTGACCGTTCGGTTTCACGGCGTGTCAAAACCGAACGTCATCCTGGTCCCGCAGCGCGCAGTACAGCAGGGGCCGACGGGGCCGGTCGTGTACGTCGTTGCCGAAGGCGACAAGGTCGAGGTCCGGGACGTCAAGGCGACCACTTGGCAAGGAGATCGCTGGCTCATCGAGGACGGACTCCACTCGGGCGAACGAGTCATGATCGACGGGTTCCAACGAGTGATGCCGGGTGCGCAGGTCAAGCCCGTGACCGTGCCGAACTCAGCGACGGGGACGCAACCTCCGTCGCTGGCCGAAGGCAAGGCTGAGCAAACTCCATGAGCTCCGCATTTTTCATCGATCGTCCGATCTTCGCCGCGGTGTTGTCCATCATCATTGTGGTGGTCGGCCTGGTCTCGATCCAGGCGCTCCCGATCGCCCAGTTTCCCAACATCACTCCGCCGGTCGTGCAGATCGATGCCGACTATCCCGGAGCCAGCGCCGAGGTTATCGCGGATTCGGTGGCCCGTCCAATCGAAGTGCAGCTCCCAGGCATCGACAATCTCCTGTACTACGATTCGACCAGTACCAATGACGGCCATGTCACCATGAGGCTGTCGTTTGAAATCGGGACCGACGTCGATATCGCCACCGTGCAGACACAGAACCGGGAAAAGCTGGCCGAACCGCAGCTTCCTCCCGAGGTCATCCGGAGGGGCATCTCGATCAAGAAAACCTCGCCGGACCTCCTGGCGGTGATCACCCTGGAATCGAGCGACGTCAGACACGACGCGCTCTTTATCTCCAATTACGCCATCCTTCGCATCCTCGACAACGTCAAGCGGCTGCCGGGCGTGGGGGATGCCACGGTATTCGGCGCCCAGAGCTATAGCATGCGCATCATTCTGGATCCGGTGCGGATGGCGCAACTCAACCTGACACCAACCGATATCATCGACGTCGTCCGTGAACAGAATCGCGACTTCCCGGCCGGCACCGTGGGACGGGAGCCTGCTCCGAAGGGCACCGAGCTCACGATTCCCGTGATCACGCTCGGCCGGCTCACCGAAGTGAAAGAATTCGAGGACATGATCGTCCGTGCCCTGCCGAACGGCTCCATGGTCCGACTCATGGACGTGGCCCGAGTCGAACTGGGTGCGCAATCCTACGACCTCGAGGGGCGGTTCAAGGGCAAACCGACGACATTTCTGCTGACCTTCCTGGCTCCCGGCTATAACGCGCTCGAGACGGTCAAGCGCATCCGGGCGGAGATGGATGCACTCACGAAAAATTTCCCCCCGGGCATGAAGTACGACGTCCCCTACGACACCACCAAGTTTATCGAGGTGTCGATCGAAGAGGTCGTCAAGACACTGGGCGAAGCGATGATTCTGGTCATCCTGGTCGTGTACCTGTTTCTACAAACCTGGCGCGCCACCATCATTCCGGCTGTCGCGGTTCCAGTCTCGCTGATCGGCACCTTCGCCGGGATGGAAGCCTTGGGGTTTTCGATCAACACGTTGACCCTGTTCGGGATGGTCCTGGCCATTGGTATCGTGGTCGACGACGCGATCGTCGTCGTGGAGAATGTCGAGCGGCACATGGCAACGGAACACTGTTCCGCCAAAGAAGCCGCCAAGCGGGCCATGTCGGAAGTCGCCGGTCCGGTCATTGCGATCGTCCTCGTGCTCTGCGCCGTGTTCGTGCCGGTGGGATTCTTAGGCGGGATTACCGGCCAGCTCTACAAGCAATTCGCCATTACGATTGCGATTTCTGTCACGATTTCGGGGATCGTGGCGCTCACGCTGAGCCCGGCGCTGTGCGCGATCCTCTTCAAGCCCGGACATAGGACGGACCCGAGGGGCTTCTTCCGTCTCTTCAATCGATTCTTCGACTGGACGCAGGTTCGCTATACGAAAACCGTTGGAATGGTGCTCCGTCATTCCGTGCTGGCGGTCACAGTCTTTGTGATCGTCGGGGTGGTCGCGGCTGGAATGTTGCAAATCATCCCGCACAGCTTCCTGCCCGATGAAGATCAGGGATACTTCATCACAGTGGTTCAACTGCCGGACGGAGCGTCGAAAGAACGGACCACGGCCGTCGTAAACAAGCTCGAGCAGTTCTATCTCTCGATTCCCGCGATCCACAGCACGGATGCCTTGGTAGGACAAAACTTTGTGTTCGGAACGCGAGGATCGAATACGGCGACCATGTTTACCCCTCTGCATCTCTGGGATGAACGCACGGGGCCGGGTGAGCACGTGCAGGCCTTGATCGGCGCGGCCTTTCAGGAATTCGCGAAAATTCCGGAGGCCTTGATCCTGGCGTTCAACGCGCCGTCCATCCGAGGCCTGGGGGCGACCGGAGGCTTTTCGGTACAAATTCAAGACCCGAGCGGCGGCGATTTCAAGAAATTTGCGGCCGTGGCCCAAGAGTTTACGGCCAAGGCCAAGCAGGATCCGGCGATCGGTGCGATCGGGACGAATTTCCGCGTGACGTCGCCTCGGCTGTATGCCCATATCAACCGCGAGCGCGCCAAAGCGTTGGGTGTGCCGATCTCGGAAGTCTTCGATACATTGCAGGCGTTTTGGGGCAATTTCTACATCAACGATTTCGTCAAATTCGGCCGGGTCTATCGCGTCCAAACGGAGTCCGAGGCCCAATATCGATCCAAACCGGGGGATATTTCAAAAATATACGTTCGAGCCCTGAGCGGACAGGGGCCCGCCATGATTCCGCTCGATACGGTTGTCACGACCGAATACACCAGCGGTCCCGATCCGGTCACGCACTTTAACGGATACAACACCGCGCTCGTGCTCGGCGCGGCGGCACCGGGCTACAGCTCGGGACAAGCCCTCGACGCGCTGGAGCGGGCAGCGAGTGAAACACTGGTGCCGAAGGGATACGACATCGACTGGAGCGGCATTTCGTATCAGGAGCACAAGGCCGGAGGCCAGTCTGTCGCGGCGTTTGGATTCGGGCTCCTCATGGTGTTTCTCGTCCTGGCCGCGATGTACGAGAGCTGGACCGTGCCGTTTGCGGTGATCCTCGCCGTTCCCTTCGGCGTCTTTGGAGCCTTGACGGCCGTCTTGGTACGCAGCATGACGAACGATATTTTCTTTCAGATCGGCCTGGTGACCCTGATCGGCCTGTCGGCCAAGAATGCGATCCTGATCGTGGAGTTCGCCAACAAGCGGTATGAACACGGGATGTCGATGGTCGATGCCGCGCTTGAAGCGGCCCGGCTCCGGTTCCGACCGATCGTGATGACCTCGATGGCCTTTATTCTCGGAGTCGTCCCCCTGGTTGTCGCGACGGGGGCTGGCGCAGCGGGACGGAATTCCATCGGGACCGGCGTGCTCGGCGGCATGCTCGCCGCAACCTTTTTAGCCATCTTCTTTGTTCCCCTATTCTTTGTGCTGGTCCGGAAGCTGAGCCCGCAGCGCGCTGAGCCAGTTAGAGAAGAGGAAACTGAAATAGCGGATGCCATACTAGTTGGGTCACGCGAAGAAGGAGGGCATTGATATGCATGGTCTCGCTCTGGCAGCGCTTTCGATGCTGCTGATCTCTTGTGCCGTGGGGCCGGACTACTCGCGCCCCGACATTCCAACCTCCGACGCCTTTCGCATGGCCGAGGAAGGAAAGGATTTGCCCTCCCTCGCCAATATGCCATGGTGGGAACTCTATCGGGACGAGGAACTCCAAAAACTGATCCGCATCGCACTCGAGGAGAATAAGGATCTCAAGCGAGCGGTCGCATCGGTGGAGGAGTTCCAAGCACGCGTGCTCGTCGCCAGGACAGACTTCGCCCCGCAGATGAGCGCGGCTGTGAATGCTCCCGCGTTTGGCCGAAAAGGCCTGAGCATCGCTGGGTTTCCAAGCGCTTTTAGTTACTACGTGCAGGGAAATCTGGCTTGGGAAATTGATATCTGGGGACGGATCCGACGCTCCAACGAGGCGGCGCTCGGCGACTTACTGGCCCGGGAAGAGAACCGACGAGCCGTGATTCTGCAAATCGTCGGGGGGGTGGCGCAGGCCTATTTCGACCTTCGGCAGTTCGACATGCAATTAGAAATTGCCAAGCGTACGTTGCAGGCATGGGAGGAGTCGGTCAAAATCGCCCAGGCCAGGCTCCGGCAGGGGATCATCAACAAGCTGGATGTCGATCAGTTCGAGGCCGAGCGGCAGAATGCAGCAGCCCGTATTGCAGAGTTAAGGCGCCAGATGGTTCAGAAGGAGAATGAGCTCAGCGTGCTGTTAGGAAGAAACCCGAATCAGATTTCCAGAGGGCGATCTCTGACGGAACAGGTAATGCCGCCAGTAGTGCCGGCCGGCCTCCCCTCCGATCTACTTCAGCGTAGGCCTGATGTGGTACAGGCTGAAGAACAGTTGGCGGCCGCGACGGCCAGAATCGGAGTGGCGAAAGCCGATCGGTTTCCGAAAGTCTCTCTCACGGGCCTCCTTGGGGTGGCGAATCCACAGCTCTCCAGGATGTTCGCATCAGAAAGCTACTTTGCGGCATTGGGTCCCGGTTTCGTCGCTCCGCTGCTGAATGCCAGCGTCTTAGGGTTTCAACAGGAAGCGGTTGAAGCCCAAGCGAGGCAAGCCGTCGCCCAGTATGAGCAGGCGATCCTTGTGGCTTTCAGGGAGGTGGAGGACGCGCTGGTAGCGGTCACCACCGCGCGTGAACAGACCGCGGCCCAGGAAAAACAGGTCAATGCGCTCCAGTCGGCGTTGCATCTCGCCAATCTGCGCTACAAAGGGGGGCTCGCGAACTATCTGGACGTCCTTATTGCGCAACGTAACCTCTTCGACGCAGAATTGTCGCTCGCCGCTACCCGTCGGCTTCATCTGGTATCGGTGGTTCAGCTCTACAAAGCCTTGGGCGGAGGCTGGTTGCCCGAAGAGGCTCGTGAAGGCGCCGGAGCCAAGACAGAAAAGAGTAACGGGTGAGATTATTTGAAGGCCGAGGTCGCTCCCACCGATGGTCAGTTCATGACCTTCACCAAGGAGGCAGCTATGCCGGAACGCGAATCCAATAAACCAGCGGCGCAGACCGGTCGCAGGATCACCGTGAGAAAACGCTCCAGCGGTTCCTCGCAACCCACCCGTGAAGACATTGAACGGCGAGCCTATGAAATCTATGTCGAGCGCGGCGGAGGCGAAGGCCGCGAGATGGACGACTGGCTACAAGCCGAACGAGAACTTCGTCAGGGAATCATAGTAGTCGGAGGCTGACCGATGGAGAAACCGGCGGAGATCCGACACCCCATTCATGAGCTGCTCAAACGGCGCTGGAGTCCGCGGGCCTTTGCCGAACGGGCTGTTGAGCCGGAAACGCTTCGGAGCCTCTTTGAGGCCGCACGCTGGGCGCCCTCATCGAATAATGAACAACCCTGGCGATTCATCGTGGCGACCAAGAATCACAAGTCCGAGTGGGATCGGTTGTTCAATTGTCTGGCCGAGGGAAACAGGAAATGGGCGTTTCGGGCGCCGGTGTTGATCCTCTCCGTGGCCTCCTTGAAATTCGAGGACGATGGAGCGTCGAATCGCCATGCGTTTCACGATACCGGCATGGCGGTCGAAAATCTGGTCATACAGGCGACGGCGGCGGGTCTCTTCGTTCATCAAATGGCTGGATACGATGTGGAGAAGGCACGGGCAGAGTTCAAGATTCCCGACGCGTATGAGCCGGTGGCGATGATCGCCGTCGGCTATCCGGGCGACCCCGCGACGCTGCCGGATTATTTGCGCGAGCGGGAATTGAAGTCGCGCGAGCGCAACTCGTTCTCTGATTTTGTTTTCTCGGAGACCTGGGGCAAACCCTCGTTGGTGATGAATTCGTAATGGTTGGCGCAACAAGGCATAACGGGTGATCTCCCAACCGATACAACACCTTTCCAGTGTCGATCCGGTCATGCACGGATTGATTCAAACGATCGGCCCCTTTGCCTTGAAGCCCAAGATCCACTGCTCGCCGTTCGAATCTTTGGCGCGGGCGATCGCCTATCAACAACTGCACGACAAAGCCGCCGCGAGCATTCTGAATCGGTTCCTGGCTCTGTTCCCAGGTCGTCGCTTTCCCCGCCCCGAGGAACTTCTTGCTGTCAACGCGAGAGCAATCAGACGCTCGGGATTCTCGCAGGCGAAAGTCCTGGCGCTCCGTGACCTGGCCGCCAAGGTGTTAGATGGGACGGTGCCCTCACGACGAGTTATCCAGACACTCGACGATGACGCAATCATCGAGCGGCTCATCGAGGTGCGGGGTGTCGGACGCTGGACCGCCGAAATGCTGCTGATTTTCCAGCTGGGCCGGCCTGATGTCCTTCCGGTCGATGACTTCGGCGTGCGCAACGGATTTCGGATCGCGTACGGTCGTCGCACCATGCCGACGCCCAAACAGGTGCGACGGTTTGGTGAGCGTTGGAAACCCCATCGAACCGCTGCTGCCTGGTATCTCTGGCGGGCGGCCGATCGAGCGAGGAACGAGAAGCCGGCGCCCCGCGTCAACGCATAGAGAGAATCCGATGGCTGATCCGAAGAAACGACTCGACTCCAATATCGCAGGTAATTTCTTTGTCGACTCGACCTGCATCAACTGCGACACCTGTCGTCAGTTGGCGCCACACAGCTTTGAGGAAGTGGGGGAGTATTCAGCCGTCAGCCATCAGCCGGAAAACGAACTACAGATTCATCGGGCCTATCAGGCGCTCCTGGCATGTCCGGTCGGGTCGATCGGCACGGAGCGCAGCGACAAGTCCCTAATGCAAGCGGCGATGACCAGCTTCCCAGTCCTTCTCGAGGACGGTGTCTCGTACTGCGGTTTCAACTCGGAGAAGTCATTCGGTGCCAATAGCTTTTTGATCGAGCACCCGAAGGGCAACTGGCTGGTGGATTCGCCACGGTACATCAAGCATCTGGTCGAAGCCTTCGAGCGGAAAGGCGGCCTTCGATATATCTTTCTTTCGCACGAGGACGATGTGGCCGATGCGGACAAGTACGCCACACACTTCGGCGCGAAGCGGATCATTCATCAAGCCGATGCGGATGCGGTGCCAGGCGTCGAATGGATCGTTGAGGGTACCGAGGCCGTCCAGCTCGCGACTGACTTTCAGGCCATTCCGGTTCCTGGCCACACAGCCGGCAGCATGGTCCTCCTGTATCGCGAGAAGTTTCTCTTCACCGGCGATCACCTGTGGTGGGAGGCCGACAGCAAGACGCTCGGTGCACCGCAACGGCTCGTCTGGAGATCGAAAGCTCTCGTGGCTTCTCTTGAGAAGCTCCTTGACTATCGATTCGAGTGGGTGCTCGCCGGTCATGGCGATCGTATCAAACTGACACCCGACGACATGAAAGCTCAGCTTCACAGTCTGATCGAGGAGCGTCGAGCAATGTCAACGTTCAGGGCGGCAGCGTGGTAATGCGATGTCATGGAAGAACCGCCTCCCTGGCATCCCCTTGACCCGTGCTGTATCATGAGCATCTGTGATGGAGCTGATAAGCGAATCGCTGATGACATTTGGCCAAGAGCTGATAGCTTATAGCGTATGGCTAATGGCACAGGCTGGGATCTAGCAGGATGATCAAAATGGGTTCCAGCAAAGCCCGAGGGAGCATTTAGAGAATGTTCAAAAAGCCATCCAGCCAGGCCGCAGGGTGCGCGGCGACTGAGGCGTACTCCTTGTCGGTACGCCGCAGGGAGGCGCGGACCCGAGAACGACGCTGGGTGGGGTTTTCAACATTCTCAGAGAAAGGGGGCGACCGGTATCGACGGGGATACTGATGCCATCGGAGCATGTCGAGTTCCTGGGGACTCGTTAAACCTCCGGGAAAATGCAACTGCCAATCAAGAACTGGCACTCGCGGCTTAAGCCGTGACGTCTCTCCACCTGAGGCCCGCGGGGGTGGACGGGGCGCGATGCAGCGGGCTGGTCCAAGGCTGGTGCTCAGCGGCTGCGGACAAGAACTTCCTGGGCTAGCGGCTATTCTAAGCCTGCCGATGGGCGTGGGTGGCTGCGAAACATAAACGATCGGCTACACATGTAGAACCGGTGCGCTGACGATCTTCGGACGCGAGTTCAACTCTCGCCGCCTCCACCAATCCTGGCCCCTGGGTTGCAAAACTCAGGGGCTTTTTCGTTCTTGATGCTCGTCTCCCTGGCGGGTACAGTAAACATCTTATGCTGGTGAGGAAGGCTGAGAGGCCTACAACGACCTGTCTGCGCGTATCCCTTATGCGCATTATGATAATTCTCCTGGCCTGCGCCTGCTTGCTTTCGACGGTTCTCCTCTTTGCTGCTGAAGGGACCAACGGGAAGGTCATGAAACCGGAGACGAAAGCCCCGGCTGATCTCCTGGCTGAACGGGGCGGCAAATCGTGGGGGGTCGTGATCGGCGTGAGCGAGTACGAGAAGCTGCCGGATCTCCGCTACGCAGCGACCGATGCAAGAGCAATGGCGGGGTTACTGGAACGCAAGGGTTTCACCGTGACGCTCTTGATCAATGGACAGGCCGGAAAGGCGCAGATTCTCTCCGAACTCGGGGAGAAATTGGCGAAGCAAGCCGGCCCGAACGATCGTGTGCTGGTCTTCCTTGCAGGACATGCCGACACGAAGACGTTGAAAGGAGGGCGACAGGTCAGCCACTTCTTCCCCGTCGCGGGTGATTATGGAGCGATGACCGACAGCGCCTTGAATCTCTCTACGATCCGAGAAATGATCGACGCAGTGCCGGCGAAGCAAGTGCTGCTGGTGCTCGATGGCTGTCAGAGTGGAATCAGCGCGGCACCATCGCAAAGCGTATCCCCGGCCGTGGAGGCGCAACTCCGCCGCGCGATGGTAGAGCGGAGTCGCGAGATTCTCACCGCATGTAACCCCTCACAACAGGCGCTAGAGGCGAGCGATGCCGGCATGAGTCTCTTTGCGTCAGTGATGATCGAGGGATTGGAGAAGGGAACCGCGGACCTCAACGAGGACGGTCTGATTCCGACCTCCGAACTCCTGGCCTACGTGGATCAGCGCCTGATCAGTATCCTGCAGCCCAAGGGACTCGCACAAAAGCCGCAGCGGTGGGATTTGAATCCCGAGAAGGGTGAGTTTGTGTTTCTGGCGCCCAAAAGGCCCCCTGCCGCTAAAACCGAAAGTGGCACCGCTCCCACTCATGCGACTGGCGGCCCCGCCGCGACACCTTCGGATGCTGCCAGCACCAAGCCGCGGCCGAAGGATCAGAAAGAGGCTGAGACAAAGGGTTCCGAGAAGCCCGCGGGGTCAAGTGGGACGAGCACGGTTTCTCGCGTGGTGGTGACTCCTCCCTTGCCAGAAGAATTCACCGGCCGAGATGGGGCCTCAATGGTGCTCGTACCGGCGGGTGATTTTATGATGGGAAGTGACAAGGGTGACGACGATGAAAAGCCGGTCCATCGCGTACAGGTAGACTCATTTTACATCGACAAGTTCGAAGTGACGAACGGCAAGTTTACAAAGTTCATCGATGCGATCAAAGGCGAGCCGCCCTGGGGCTTCGATGATAAGGACACACCGGTGGCCCATGCGGATCAACCAGTGCGTTGGGTCACATGGCTCGATGCCACCGCCTATTGCCAATGGGCCGGGAAGCGATTGGCGACCGAGGCGGAATGGGAGAAGGCCGCTCGAGGCACGGACGGGCGACTGTACCCATGGGGAGACGAGACTCCCACGCCGGCACACGCGGTGTTCGGACAAAAGGAAGGAAGCGAGAGCCTTCCGCCCTTCAGCAATCGCGATAAGGGGAAGAGTCCTTACGGAGCCCAGGATATGGCAGGCAGTCTGTATGAATGGGTGGCTGACTGGTATGACGATGAGTACTATGCGACGACACTCTCTCAAAACCCTCGCGGGCCGTCCGAGGGGACGCAGAAGGTACAGCGGGGCGGGTCATACTCGAACAACCCCTACAGGATCCGAACCTCCTTCCGCACGAAGGATATCCCTACCGAGGCACGTCCCAACGTCGGGTTTCGCTGCGCGCAAGATGTTCCGAAGACTCCGTAGATTCCTCATGCCCCGCGCGTGGCCTCATTTGCATCGCTTTTCCGAGACCTAAGGTGACAGCCTGGTACCGGCAGATGGCCTAGCTCGGAGATTCGACTGGAGGTAACGATGAATCGATATCGTGTGACGCCCGATACGAAGCTGAACCTCAAGGACTATGATCCGGACGAAACCGGTGACTACAAGAAGAACGAGCAGGGAAAGGAACGGGCCAAGTCCAAAGCATCGGCTCTTATTGCGCGGCTGGATGGATTACAGGAACGGCTCTATGCAAATGGAGGTCGGGCGCTGTTGCTCGTGCTCCAGGGGATGGACACGAGCGGGAAAGATGGGACAATCAAACATGTGATGTCGGGAGTCAATCCGCAGGGGTGCAAAGTGGTCGCCTTCAAGACCCCTTCCAAGGATGAACTGGCCCGCGACTTTCTGTGGCGTGTGCACCGCGAGGCGCCGCCGAAGGGATTCATCGGTATCTTCAACCGTTCGCATTACGAGGATGTGCTCATCACGCGAGTTCATGGATGGATATCGGACAAGGTCGTGAAGCAACGGTTCAATCAGATTAAGGAATTCGAAGAACTCCTGGCCGAGAGCGGCACGGCGATTCTGAAATTCTTTCTCCACATCTCCAAGGATGAGCAGAAAAAACGCCTGGAGGCCCGCATAGGAGACCCAGAAAAACGGTGGAAGTGGAATTCCGGCGACTTGGAAGAGCGCAAACTCTGGGAGTCGTATTTGCGCGCGTTTGAAGATGTCATCTCCGCCACGAGCACCGAGCAGGCGCCCTGGTATATCGTACCGGCGAACCGCAAGTGGTATCGGAACCTCGTGGTCGCCGATCGGGTCGTGAAGGTATTGGAGGACATGAAGCTCAAGACTCCTCCGGAGCCCGAAGGAGTCAATTTCGACAAGTTGAAGATCGTGTAGACAGGAATGGTGGTATCTTCCGCTCCAGAGTCTGCTGCTCACGGGCACGTGTTATGCTTGGCAAAAAATTCGTAAGACGAAGGCTCTCCCCATTGACACATGTTTCTAATGGGCGTAGGAGAAATTCATCGGCCCATCACGCAGCTTTATTTATTGAGGGACCGGACAGACCGCGCGGCTGTCAGCTAGATCCCTCAAGCCATTTCGAAGAGGGAGGAGGGTAATGATGGATGACCTGACTCCACCTGGCCTCAATGGCCCGCCGAACTGAAGGCGGGCTTCTACTCGGTCAACGCTGACCGGAGCTTCCGCTGGCTGTGCCTCATGGCACCAGAGCCCAACTGGATTTCAGCCTGAACCTGATGTGAAAATCCGTCGCCGGCGTTGAGGAACACAAGAGCCCGGGGACTGAGCGTTCCCCCGAGCGGAAGCCTGACCATCAATTGACGTTCGCGTGGGTCTCACTGGGCCGACAAGAACCGAACAAGAATTCTGACGTCCTAAGCGTCAATCACGGGCGACCTCCCACCGATCGTGCAGGGTCGCCCGTGGTGTTTCTAGCTCGTGAAAAAGCCGACGTTCTCACCCACCCGCCCCCCCCCGCGCGCCGAGACGCGCGATTCACCGGTGGTCGTGGTCGCCTCGCTCAATCCCTCGCCGTACGATAAAAAGTACGACTCGGCCTGTCGCTCGCTGCTGCCTTGTTACAGAGCATGTTTACGCGCGATCTGATATGGTCCGTCCTTCCTACCAAAGTGTATACTTCTGTGTCTCGCTTATTGCGACCTGCCTGGGACGAGGCGCGTCGCGCCAGGGCCAGGGTGGGTGCGAACGACAGCAATTTTGAGCATTCGCGAAACCCTGGCGACGCCGGGTCTTTCTTTTTTGCCGATTCTCCCCTACCATTCTGCGTCTCACCATGGCTGAGAAAAAGTCCAAGACCGTTCGTCCAACTGGTTCACGCCGGCGGCGGAAGCCGGCCGGTGCGTCGACCGGATTAACAGCGAGTGAGCTTCAGGCGGCTGCTCCACCTCCGGAGGTCGCAACCCTCCACCGAGCCATCGAAGACGATGGCGGGAAAGTCCTTACTATCTATCGTGAGCCTTATGGCGGACGATGGCTTGTGTTCGCTGCCTTGCCGATCGAGCTTGTCGAACCGACACCCTATCAACGGAACCTCTCGGACACGCATGTGCGGAAACTGGAAGCTGTGATCGGAAAGATCGGTCGATTTCTCGATCCGATCATCGCGGTCCGCTCACCAAAATCTGACCACGCGGCCAAGTACTGGACCCCGAACGGTAACCATCGGCTCTCCGCGATGGGGACCCTCGGAGCTAAAAGCATTATTGCCATCGTGGTCCCGGAAGCCGCCGCTGCCTACCAGATTCTGGCGCTCAATACCGAGAAGGCCCACAACCTGCGGGAAAAGTCGCTTGAAGTGATTCGTATGTACAAGGAACTGGCTCGATTGGATGACGCGACAGAGGAGACCTACGCACTCGAATTTGAAGAACCGGCCTTCATTACCTTGGGGCTGTGTTATGAGGAGCGTCCGCGGTTCAGCGGGGGGGCCTATCATCCGGTGTTGAAGCGAGTGGATGACTTCTTGAACAAGCCGCTTCACATGACGTTAGATGTGCGGCGTGCGCGGGCGAAAACGCTCCTCGCGCTCGATGATCAGATTGTCATGCAAGTCGAGGCCCTCAAAGCCAAAGGACTGACCAGCCCCTACCTGAAGAGCTTTGTGGTGGCACGCGTGAACCCGATCCGGTTCCGTCCGAAAGACGCCTCTCCTCTTCCCTTTGACGAGGCACTCCATCGTATGATGAACGCAGCCGTCAAGTTCAATCCGGACAAGATCAAGCTGGACGATCTGGCCCGCTCCGGCGGCGCAGCAGACGAGGCAGAATAAGCCCTCGGATCGACCGGGTCAGCCACCTTGCCCTTCCTCTTGGCGCCCATTTAGAATACTTTCTCGAGGATGCAAACGAGCCATTCATCGTCTTGCCCGGAGGTTTTGCCATGGGTCTCGCCGACAACAAATGTGTTCCATGCCGCGGGGGCGTGCCCCCCTTGCCGCCCGATCGTAGCCAGGCGCTCCTCAAAGAATTGGGCCGCGGCTGGTCGCTCAACGGGTCTGGCCATCTCGAACGGCTGTTTACCTTCAAGGATTTTGCCCAGGCGCTTGCATACGTAAACAAGGTGGGGGCCATCGCAGAATCAGAAGGGCACCATCCCGATTTTTATCTCGCCTGGGGAAAGTGCAAGGTGGAAATCTGGACCCACAAGATCAACGGTCTGACCGAAAGCGATTTTTACATGGCAGCGAAGGCTGATCGTGAATTCGAACCTTTTCGAGCCGCTGCTAGCTGACCGAAGGTTGGCGGGCTTGGCCATATCCGGACGAGGCGCCAGATGAGCGACAAGGCGCAGGTCGCGCTTGTCAACATGCCCTTCAGTTTCTCGAAGTATCCTTCGATACAACTCGGCACGCTTTCTGCCCTTCTCAAATCCAAAGCTATCCCGGTCGACTGCCACCATTTGAACGTCCGATTTGCCCACAAAATCGGCGTGCCGCTCTATGAAATGATCTGCGAGAAACGGGCCCTGTTCGGTGAATGGCTGTTCTCGCACCTTCTCTTCCGAGACAATCCTAAGCGTGCGGAATACCCGAGGATGTTCAAGCCGGTTTTCGAGCAGATTGCTCAGGAAAGTGGCCACCCAATGTCGTTTTTCGAAGACATGGCCAGCCGCACGGCGCCGCAATTCTTGACTTGGGCGATGACGGCGATAGATTGGGGCCAATATAAGGTTGTGGGCTTCACGTCGACGTTCGATCAAAACGTGGCGAGCCTGACGATGGCGAAGCTGATCAAGGACCTGTATCCCAATGTCACGATCGTCTTCGGCGGAGCAAACTTCGACGGCGAAATGGGGCTGGAACATTTCCGGGCGTTTCCCTGGATCGACCACGTGGTGGTCGGTGAAGGGGAAGACACGTTCCCCGCACTGGTGGCCTACGTGCTTTCGGGCAAATCCGGCGTCCTGCCGCCAGGAGTGACCTATCGGCAAGATGGGAATATTCGGTTCGAGCCGAACCAGTCGCTCTTCTCCGATTTCACACAGACTGGTCCTCCCGATTATGACGACTACTATCGTTTGTTGGCCGAACTGGGCAAGAAAACTTCACAGGGGCTTGATCGTATTCTGTTGTATGAAGGATCACGAGGCTGCTGGTGGGGTGAGAAGCATCATTGCACGTTCTGCGGGCTGAATGCTCAGAGCATGAAGTTCCGCGCGAAGTCATCGGAACAGGTCGCGCGGGAAATGGCGTATTTGTCCAGTCGGTATGATACAGCGCGGTTCCGCCTCGTGGACAACATCATCGATATGAAGTACATCGAGAACCTCTTCGCGAAGTTCGCTGCCGACCACTGTGACCTCGATGTGTTTATCGAGACGAAGAGTAACCTTCACAAGAACCAAATTCGTACCTTGGCAGCCGGGGGAGTGAAATGCATGCAGCCCGGTCTGGAGAGTCTCAGCCTGAATCAGCTTCGAGCGATGGACAAGGGCGTCACGCCGATGCAGAACATCATTTGTCTGAAGTGGAGTTTCTACTACCATGTCGAGGTATCATGGAACATCCTGCTCGGGTTTCCTGGGGAAACCACCGAAGACTATCGACGACAGGTCGACCTGATCCCGGCTCTGTTCCATCTCCAGCCGCCCGAGGCGACAGGGAAATTTTGGCTTGAACGATTCAGCCCCTACTACAAGCGACCAGACGAGTATGGAGTGCGGATCACGGGACCGGGTCTGGCCTATGAGTACATCTACGATGGACGCCAGGTGGACCTCAAGAAGATCGCGTACGATTTCGAGTACGAATTGGACAACTGGCCGGTGGACCCGCACGTATATCAGGAACTGGTTGATGTCGTTGGAGCATGGAAGCGCCTGCACGCATCCGGCGACCGCCCGTTTCTTTACTACTCAAAGGCGATGAACTATATCACCGCCTATGATGGGCGGAATCCAAAGGCTCCCATGCGACACCGGTTCGACTGGCCTGAAGCCGGCATTATCGAGGCCTGCAGCGAAACGGCGAAGAGTGAGGATCAGATCCGTTCGATGCTGGCAGAGCGTTCAGACCGCTCGTGCTCCTCGAGTCAACTGGCGGCCGCATTGGCATCACTGACAACCAGCCGTATCCTCTACGAAGAACGAGGCAAGTACTTCACCCTCGCGATTCCCGAAAACCCCTATCTCTGATCCAGCCGTTATTCACCCTACATCGTCAGCTTTTCAACGACGTTGCGCATCTGGACGCCGTGGACTAAGGAGGCGCCGCCTCGAATCGCACAGGCCACGTGCACCGCTTCTGTCATTTCCTCGATGTTGGATCCCTTCTCCAGCGAGGCCTGTGTATAGGCGTCGATGCAGTAAGGACATTGGACCGTGTGCGCGACGGCCAAGGCGATGAGCGCTTTCTCGCGCTCCGTCAAGGCGCCTTCGGCGAAGACGGCGTTGTAATAGCCCATGAACTTATCCCACAGGGACTTGTTGCCTTTGCCCATGTCGGCGAATTTTCCGAGATCGTGAGGATGATAATACGTGTCCATGTCGGTCTCCTTTTCCCCGGTTTGCGACAGTCCTAAAATGAGGCGAGATGTGACGGGGAGGGCTATCTCACTAAGCGTTGCTGGGAGGTTCAGGATCGACTTCTGACAGAACTTGAGAGAACCTGCTTCCCACAATGCCGGTTACCTTGGTCATCAGGTCGGTAACCTCATGCCATTCAGTTGGCAGGAGATCCTGTTTCAGCTGGGGATGGATCGCCCATTCCGCATCGACTCGTGTCCCTTTTCGACTTACGAGAACTCGAAGAAGCTCTACATCCCACGTGGTGGATTCAGCTGCATCCGCCTGGGAAGGGTGGCCATTTGATTTGTCTGAAGGAGGGGTCGAGCTTGCCATAGATCCTCTCTGCTCGTCACAGTGTCAGCAGGATCATACCTCATTACCTGCCCATCTGGCTATCCATGCGGAGCGGCTTTTCTCGAGGGCCGCTCGGGCCTGTGCTGCAAACCAATTAATCGTGGAGCCACGCGATCAGGTCCCTGTGTATCACTGATGGGGCCGGTTCTGTTGAAGTACGTCGAGCATAGCCTGGTGGATCCGACCGTTACTCGCGACCAGCTCTTTTCCGTAAATCGAGTGCTTCCCGCCCTTGAAATTCGTTACCGTGCCACCCGCTTCTTCGAGAATCACGATCCCGGCAGCCATATCCCAGGGGTTCAGTGCAACCTCCCAAAACCCATCGAAGCGGCCGCTCGCGACGTAACAGAGGTCCAAAGCCGCCGTGCCGGTCCGGCGTAAGCCCTGCGCTTTCAGGGCAAATCGGACGAAATGGTCCAGATTATTATTCGCCGTCTCCCGAATGTCATAGGCGAAGCCGGTAACGAGCAGGGCACGATCGAGATGATCTGTAGCGGAGACCGAAATCGGCGCGTCATTGAGGAAGGCGCCCTGGCCTCGCCGAGCCGTATAGAGTTCGTCCCGGGTGGGGTCGAATACGACACCGACGAGACTACGCCCTTCGTGTTCGACCCCGATGGAGACACAGTAGGCCGGAAACCCGTGAGCGAAATTCGTGGTCCCGTCAAGCGGATCGATCACCCATTGGTATGGAGAGCTGGATCGCTGCGCCAGTCCCCGCTCTTCTGCGAGGATACGATGGGAGGGGAAGGTCCTCTGAATGACGTCGATGATACGCTGCTCAGCCCGACAATCGGCGTCTGTCACCAGATTGATGACGTTCTTGTGCTCAATATGAAATCCGACGCGGGCACATTCCCGTAAAACCTCTCCTGCTTGTCGCGCCGCTTCCACCGCAGTGGCGAGCAGGACGTCTGTTGGAGGATCTTGCGCGCACGAGACGGGCATGGGCCTCATCATAACGGAGAATTCCTCATAATCCTACTTGGGCCCTGCCACAGCGTTCTGAGGTTCAATTCAAATTCAAGCAGGCGGCAGTGTGTTTTTACAGTGAGACCTGCGCGCAAGGCACGATCGTGCATATTGGTATTGAGTTATCTTGCAAGCAGTGGTATGAAGCAGGCACACTCTGTTCAATCGAGATTATGGAAGGACTCGCGGATAGTCTCATCGGGTTCGAACAGCGAATCAACGCTTCTACCTCTCGAGTACAGGAACCTATTGTTGAAGCGTCGGAGGGACTCTTCATCTATCCTGTGTAATGCCGCGAGATCTCAAGTCCACGAAGGGAGGTGAGAATCTTGGCGATGAAGAAAGCAGCGAAGAAGAAAAAGAAATAACCCGCCTCGATTCTAGCGCCGGGGGCAAGCGACCTTGCTCCCGGCGTTATTTTTTCCGCAGGCACTCGTGCGCACACGAAGACCCCAAGGTGGTGATGCGACTGCGGCGAGAGAATCTTCCTGGTTAGGATGCTTGAAGCGCGATGAGCGAGGCTGGTCGGAGTGCGGCCAGAGCAGGAACAGGCTCGGAAGTTGCGGCTGAGTCAGGACCGTTGAGGAGCACCCACTTTTCCGGATGGTCGAGAATCTGTTCGACAAGTCGCGTGTGCATGGCGTGGCCCGATCGATCCGCCACCACGTGCCCGATGAAGGGAACGCCGAGCAGCGAAAAGTCCCCGATCAAATCAAGCACCTTGTGCCGCACAAACTCATTGGTGAATCGAAGGCCTGATTCATTCAGAATCCCGTCGTGAGACAGGACAACCGTATTCTCGAGATTTCCGCCGCGGCCAAGTCCGCGAGCCCACAGGGCTTCCACTTCGTTCAGAAATCCAAACGTTCGTGCGTCGGCGATCTCACGCTCGAATGCCAGGACGGAATGCTCGTAGACATAAGTCTGGGTCTGAATCAGCGGATGATCATACTGAATCGAATAGGTGATCCTAGGCGTAGCCGAAGGTTCAATCCGGACTCGGCGGGTGTCATCAACCACTTCAATAGGCTGCGTGATCTTTAAATAAGACTGGCGGCGGTTCTGTGAGACAATGCCAGCAGACTGGATCAATCGAACGAAGGGTGCCGCGCTCCCATCCATGACAGGGGCTTCGCCGGCGTCGAGTTCCACATAAAGATTATCGATATCGAGTCCCGCCAATGCGGCGAGGACATGCTCAATGGTCTTCACCTGAAACCCATTTCCACTGATCGCAGTACAGAGCTCTGTGGGTACCAGATGTTTGATGGAAGCAGTGAGAGAGGCGCCGGCCTTCCCATTGCGATTGACGAAGACCACGCCCGTATCGACTGGAGCAGGTCGAAAGGTAAGGGTGACAGACTGCCCGGAATGGAGCCCAACCCCCGAACAACTCACAATACTTGCGATAGTTTGCTGAAGCCTCACCAGGTTACCTCGATAATTTCCACCGAGACACTCAGCAACTCGTATGCCAGCAGATTTCTCAAGAAATAATCTCATAAGCAATTGAAAATACATGACAAATAATCCAATATAGCAATTGACATCAATGTTGTAAAAACGTGACATGTGTGACTTTTTCAAATGAAACAAGGCACTTGTACCCGTGCAATGGGCTATCAAGAGCCTTGTTGTATTGCCTAACCACAAACAGAGCGGCCTCGCTTCAGGATTATTTTCTTGGTCCTATTGGTAGTGGAATCTATGTCCGTTGACGGAGTTCTTGTCCAGCTGAAATCTATCCGACTCGAAGCCCTATGGTCGTGGGTCCAGTTCGATGAGTCCTTTGCGGATGGCAAGGATTGCAGCTTGCGTGCGGTCGTAGACCTGGAGTTTATGAAAGATGTTGCGGACGTGGTTCTTGACCGTTTTCTCGCTGAGATCGAGACTGTTGGCAATTTCCTTGTTCGTCTTTCCATCAGCGACGAGGCGCAACACAGTAATCTCCCGTTCGGTGAGATCGTGTTCCACCCAGGCCGGCTTCTTGCCCTTTTTCTGCGCCATCAGCGAAAACTCCGCCAAGATCTTGCTGGCAACGGAGGGATGAATGAGGGATTCACCTCTGTAGATCGCCCGGATGGCAGCCACGATCTGTGAGGATTCTGAATCCTTGAGCAGATACCCTGTCGCCCCAGCCCGTACCAGGTCGAAAATGTATTGCTGCTCCTCATACATGGTCAGGGCGACGATGCCGATATGGGGAAACTCGCGCTTGATCTGCCGTGTGGCCTCAACACCACCCATGCGGGGCATGCTCACATCCATCAGGATCACGTCCGGGAGCAAGGCTTTTGTTTTTTCCACGGCTTCTATCCCATCCTGTGCCTCGCCCACCACGTTGATGTCGTCCTTCGCTTTGAGGATGGCTGCCAGTCCTTCTCTCACGACACGATGGTCGTCGGCGATCAATACCTTAATTTTTTCCATTGCGTGCTGCCTCCTTGTTCACCAATGGGATATCGACCACGATCGTCGTACCGCGTCCTTTCCTCGATTCGATTCTTCCTTCACCCCCGACCAGCCGGGCCCGCTCGATGATGCCGCGAATGCCAAAGTGGTCCCATTTCTCGGGGTCACGCAGCACCGTCTCCATGTCGAACCCGACGCCCGTGTCGCGGATCGT
Source organism: Nitrospiraceae bacterium (assembly GCA_035623075.1). Lineage (NCBI taxonomy): Bacteria > Pseudomonadati > Nitrospirota > Nitrospiria > Nitrospirales > Nitrospiraceae > Nitrospiraceae bacterium. The sequence goes on from DASPUC010000024.1 coordinate 366,974, forward strand.
GATTCTCAGGTGTTCGAGCGCGATATCGAGTTCGACCGACACGCGGTCGGCTTTCGCATGCTTTTGTACGTTGCTGAGGGCTTCCTGGACGATTCGGAAGAGGAAGATCTTCGTCCTCGGAAACAGAATCTGCTCGTCACCGGAAACGCGAAATGCCGTGCGAATGCGATATTGCGTTTCGTAGGACTTGAGGTAATTCGTTAATGCGGGAATCAGTTCCATCTTGTCGTACTGAAGGGGGCGCAAATTGAAAATGACCTGGCGCGCTTCCTGAATGGCGAGTTTGAGTTGGGCCTTGGACTCCCGGAGCGTCACCAGACTGGCCCGCGGATCCTTCCGCAAGAGCTGCTGGCACAGATCGAGCTTGAAGTTGACCCCCGCGAGGCTTTGAACCAATCCGTCGTGGATTTCACAGGCGATGCGGGTCCGCTCTTCAGTCACTGCGGCTCCGGTCTCCTTGACATAGAGGCGATAGAGCGACTGATACTTATTGAGAGTTTTTTCGATTTCCGCTGTCGCCCGAATGCGGGCCTCGATGAGCTGCCACATGAATTTGGCGCTGGCTCCGCCGATCACTGTCACGCCCATGCGGTGAAAGTCCTGTAAGAACTGCCCCACGTCGGGGTTTCCCGTGACGTCGATGAGCAAATCCATCTGCTCCAAATCCAGGAGTTCGCGATAATCCTTCGTGACGGGAATTTTCAAACGTTTGGCCAGATTCAGTCCGAGGGCCTTCGGATTAATCTCAGCCACGCCGATGATCTCCACCAAGGGATCATTGGCAAAAATCTCCATGAGCGCGGTTCCGCCACGTCCCGCACCGATGATGCCCACATGGGTGGTTCCCGGCGTGTTGGCTGTTTGCGGCGATCGAGCAAGTTTTAGGCGCGTCGTTGGCATCTCAGCCCTTATAACATAAAGCACGCGGACGCATGACCGGAGACAGGAATTCACCCGAGGATGAACACGCGAAGGCGAAGAGAGGATAGACGAGCGCGGTGGCGTCACCGTTCTCGGCGCTGCTGGGCCAACGATCTCAGCTCGTCCATGAATTGGTCGATGTCTTTGAATTCACGATAGACCGAGGCAAATCGGACATATGCGACCTGATCCAGTTGATGAAGCTCCTTCATCAATTCTTCGCCGATGACTCGACTTTCAATTTCCGTTTCACCCATCTCCTGGATTCGTTTTTCGATCCGGTCTGTCACAGTTTCGATCGTGGCGATGCTAATGGGACGTTTCTCGCACGCTTTCTTGAGACCGGCCAGGATCTTGGTGCGGTCGAAGGTCTCCCGCCGACCATCTTTCTTGACGACCATTGGCAGAACTTCCTCGACCCGTTCATAGGTCGTGTATCGGCGTTTACACCCAAGACACTCGCGTCGACGGCGAATGACCTCGCCCTCTTTCGCCATGCGCGAATCCACCACCTTGTCTTCGATTTCATCGCAGAACGGACATTTCACAGGTGGCGACTCTACCTTATCAGACGATCAATAGGTGTGAAAGATGGGAAACCGTCCACACAGAGCCTTGGCCTGGGTACGGACTTCATCGAGCACTGCAGGGTCTTGTCGGTGCTGCAGGACGCGGTCGATCAATGTCACGATTTCCTTCATTTCGGACTCGCGCATGCCGCGTGTCGAGACGATCGGGGTACCCAACCGGATGCCGCTGGCGATCGCAGGGGGCTTTTCGTCATAGGGTACCGCGTTCTTGTTGACGATAATGCCGGCCGCGTCCAAGGCTGCATCTGCCTCTTTGCCGGTGATCCCCTTGTTCGTTAGGTTCACCAACATCAGGTGGGTGTCCGTTCCTCCCGACACAATCTTGTACCCTCGATCGAGCAGCCCTTGGGCCAACGTGCGGGCGTTCGCGATGACTTGCTGCTGATATCGCTTGAAGCCCGGAGAAAGGGCCTCTTTGAACGCGACAGCCTTGGCGGCGATCACATGCATCAAGGGCCCACCCTGCATTCCGGGGAAGATAAACTTATCGACCGCCTTCGCATGCTCCGCCTTGCACATCACTACCCCACCGCGGGGTCCACGGAGCGTCTTATGGGTGGTCGTCGTGACAAAGTCCGCGTAGGGGATGGGACTCGGGTGAAGCCCTGCCGCGATCAAGCCCGCGATATGGGCGATATCGACCATGAGGTAGGCACCTACCGACTTGGCGATGTCTTGAAACTTCGGAAAGTCGAGCGTGCGGGCGTAAGCACTGGCCCCGACCACGAGCATCCTGGGTCGACAGTCTTCTGCGAGCTTCCGCACCGTATCGTATTCGATGACTTCCGTCTGACGATCCACTCCGTACGAAAAGGCTCGGAAGATCATGCCAGAGAAATTGACCTTGCTGCCGTGGGTCAAATGGCCACCCTGTGCCAAATCCATCCCGAGAATAGTGTCTCCGGGTTTGAGGACGGAGAGGTAGGCTGCCATATTAGCTTGTGAACCGGAGTGCGGCTGGACATTGACATGTTCCGCGCCAAAGATCTGTTTGCAGCGCTGGATCGCTAATTCCTCGATGGTGTCGACATGCTGACATCCACCATAGTAGCGCTTGCCCGGATAACCTTCTGCGTACTTGTTCGTCATCAAGGAACCTTGCGCCGCCAGAACAGCAGGGCTGGCAAAGTTTTCCGAGGCGATCAAGAGCAGCTTTTCCCGTTGCCTTTGTTCCTCGGCCTCGATGGCCGCATAGACATCCAGATCTGTCGATTTGAGGACGTCTAACGAACCGACCGCGTCGTTCATCACAAGCTCTTCCTCGCTCAACTCTCGGTGGAAGCCGTCTCTGCGTCTTGTTTCTTGACCACGCGCACGGTGACGGCCGCAGTAACTTCTCGTGGAAGTTTGACTGGGACCGTAAAGGTGCCAAGTTCCTTGATCGGTTGAGCCAGCTGAATCTTCCGTCGATCCACCGTAAAACCCTGCTCAGCAAGCCCTTCCGCGATGTCCTTTGCCGTCACGGAGCCGAACATCTTGTCGTCCTTGCCTACTTGTGCATGCATGGTGAGGGTTACGGCAGACACTTTTTTGGCGTGCGCTTCAATTTCGAGTTTTTCCTTCTTGGCCTGCTCCGCCGCAACGCGCTTGATGTGCTCGAAGGCCTTGATGTTTCGGCTATTGGCCTCAACGGCTTTGTTTCTCGGAAGCAAGAAGTTCCGCGCGTATCCATCAGAGACGTTCACCAAATCGCCGAGATGGCCGACCCCATCCATGGTTTCCTGCAATATGACCTTCATACCCCTAACTCCTTCTGTTGGAAAGGAAAAGAGGATACTGGGGGGGCGACGAAAAGTCAATTCGCATTCTCACTGAATCGAGTTTGAATGTACGCGAATCCTTCCTCTTGGGCAGTCTCGGACCCGCGTCGGATGCTGGACAGTTTCGATCAGCCGCCCGTATCATGTCATGCGCTCATGGGCAACAACACGAGACCTACATGACCGCACGAGATCTCATCCAAGGGTGGGCCGCGAAGCTGGCCAAAGAGCAGAAGCAGATCGCGCCGGCCGGGTTGGACGATCCTATTCCCTCGGTGTCCGGTCGACTCTTGCAGAGTGTCGGCACACTCCATCTCTATGAATTGACACTCCCAGGGCCAAGGGTCGTGGAGATCGATACGCCTGTCACGATCATCCCTCCTGACGAGATGGAGCCCACGGAGGGTATTGTCCTCCGGAATACCGGCTCTGTTCTGCTGGCGCAGACATTTGACTCCATCGGCCAATCGTTCGCGTCCGCCACGGTCATTCCTGATCGAGCGGGGTTTTTGACCATCGCGGCTCAGCGGCTGACCGACATGACGACCCAGACCGATGCCTACCGACTCGGCCCAGCCGATCGGTTGGCCTCGGTTCTTGAATCGGCGTCCGAAGATGAACGTCACAGCGGAGCGGTCGTTGAATCTTCAATCCTGACCACTGTATGGATGGATGATCAAACGATGCGTCATCAGCGGCTCGCCTCGCTGGCCATTGAATTGATTAAGGCGAATAAGCGAATCCTGGTGGTCAGTCGCGATCACGATACTGCCGATGCCTTGGTCGGCATGATTGCCCGCGCCATGAAGGCGGCGGGCCTGCTGTACAAGACATGGATCAGCCGGTATGAGATGACTTTGAGCCAGTATGCAGCCGGTGTCGCAATTCACGAACTCGGGTTCGAAGCACAGATGCACCAGTTCTATGCGAAAGCCCGGGCGGAGAAAGCCGTCCTGAGAAAGAAGTACGACCGCTTTCGGGAGATCACTCCACTGTTGGCCTATAAAAGACAGAAGCAGAAGGATTTGGATGAAGTCCGTCTCTTGGAGTGGAGGCTGCTGACGCAACTCAGCGATCTCCAAGCCAAGATCAAGGAGGTGGATGCGACTCTGACAGAGTATGAGAATCTCCCCCTCCTGCGGCGACTGAGTATGCAAGCAGTCGGAAAAAACGTTGAATCCCTCCAACAGTATCGCACTCTCTATGAAAGCCAAATCGCCGAGTTGATGAAAGAGCTCGACATCGCGAAGGCGCGGATTACGGAATTGGTCCCAGAAGCTGCTGTGCCGAAGGATATGCGTCCCGAGTTCGATGATCTTAAGGAAGACATCGTTCGACTGGGCGGGACGAAAAAGATTCGCGAACTCTTGGCTGCGGAAGAGGATACGAATCGACAAGCGTTTATCCAAAATCGTCGGCTCCTCATCACCACGGCGTCACGAGTCATGAACGATCCGCTGTTTCGCCGCGTGCGCTTCGATGTGTTGCTCGTGGATGAGGCTCCTTGGATTCCGGCAGCTCCATTGCTGGGGGCCGCGGGTCTTGTTCGGGAACGGATCATCGTGAGTGGGAACAAACGCGAGATTGCAGAAGCTGGTCTGTGGGCACTCACAAATGCGCCTGTATCTGTGGCACGATAAGCGAACGCCGTTGCTTGACGGCCGTGCGATGAATTCAGGATAATCCCCCTCCGCGAAGTTTGTCTCTTGGCACGCTCAAAATGGCCTTGAATGAGGCGTAAGTCGTTGTTACGTCGCAGTGAAGCAGACGACCGAGAACGAAGTTGAAGGCCATTTTTAGCGTGCTTGAATGCCGAAGTGGCGGAACTGGCAGACGCACTAGATTCAGGGTCTAGCGCCCGCAAGGGTGTCCGGGTTCAAATCCCGGCTTCGGCACCAACCCTCCCTAAGTCGTTGACATTATAAGCTGCTTCGTTTACCACACTGCAAAACGGTCGTATTTTGGTCGTATTGCAAACCCATTTTTTCTCTCTCCTGGCCCTGTATGGAATACCTTTCCGATGCGACAAAAAGAGAACGACGCAGTCTTCTCGCGACCGCATTCGCAGGGGTTATTATCGCTCTGCTTAAGAACTTTCCCACCGAATTTGAAGTCGTGGGCATGAAATTCCAAAGTCCTGATTTGCCCTTTATTGCCGTGGGGGGCTTGTGTGTCGTGATATTTTATCTTCTTATAAAGTTTTCCTCCTCCTACTTGTATGAGCGATCTTCAGCCACTAAGACAGCTCTTGAACCTCTAATAAGCGAGCGCAAAACAACCCTAGACATCATACGAGAGGAAGAATCACTGGCTGAGGAAGCACAAGGACTGGCCGAAAAGGAAAAAGTCATTCGGCTGCAACAAGAAGGTGATGAAAGGCAGATCAGCGATCTCCAACAAAAGATGAAGGCAGAGGAAATTGCTCACGTAGCAAGACTGAAGATTACCGACCAACAAATAAACGAACTCGAACAGATGTTAGCTATACAGGCAGGGCAGCAGGTCCGAACGCTTGATCGCACATTGCATGACAGGGGAGATATCGAGAAACAATTAGGAAGGTTGAAAGAGGATCGACTGTCCTACGTCAAGCAGAGAGAGATGAAATACCAACAGGAAGTGTTCAACTTAGAGAATGAGCGGAATAGGTCGAATGAACTCAGAAAAGCGCTGATTAAAGACCTGCAAAATAGTGAAGGAGGTCTTAATGAGAGGCGTAGGCACATTCTACGGTGGAAG